>JAOPXK010000098.1 GCA_025965195.1 Marmoricola sp. | reverse complement strand
GCCCGCTGCCTTCGCCTAGGCGCGACCCGGACCATGCGTGCTGATGAACCGAGGGACGTGTGACACCACCGGAGTCCTATCCGGCTCCTTAGTTGTTGGGGACAAGCCCGTCAGTCGTTGAATTGGCGACAACCCAGAACGCGTCCCCTAGGCTCCGCGTATGGCCCTCCCTTTGCTGATCTTCGGGATCGCCGTTGTAGGCGTTGCCTTGTTCGTCTGGTGGCTTCTTGTGCTGATCGAGGCTCTACGGACACCGATGTCGCAGTGGGAAGCTGGTGGCCAAAGCCAGCTGCTCTACGTGCTCCTCATGGTGTTTCTCGGCGTCATTGGAACCATCCTCTATATCGCTGTCGCTCGCCCACAGCTACGCCTCGGCGGGCTCTAACGCGTCTGCTGCACGAATAGGTGACAACCTGATCTGCCTAGACGGTATTGACCGGGGACGTTGATCAATCGCGTGAAGGGCGGCTGACCGGCGAATGCGGTGTGGGGCCGGGGCAGGTTGTCGTCCTCACGGTTGCGCCTGCTTCGGCAGGGTGAGGATTTCGGCTCCGTCGTTGGTGATGGCGATCGTGTGCTCGCTGTGTGCTGTCCGGCAGCCTGTTGCACTTCGCAGCGTCCACCCGTCGGCATCAGTGACGAGCTCGGCGGTGTCCGCCATGACCCACGGCTCAAGTGCGAGCAGCAGCCCAGGGCGCAGTTTGTACCCACGGCCGGGCCGTCCGGTGTTTGGAACGTGGGGGTCCTGGTGCATCGTTGATCCGATTCCATGACCTCCGAACTCGGTGTTGATCGGGTACCCCGCCTCACTGAGGACCGAGCCGATGGCATGGGAGATGTCACCGATGCGAGCCCCGGGTCCGGCAGCGGCTATCCCTGCGCTCAACGCGCGTTCGGTTGCGCTGATCATCGCGACACTCTCCGGGGGCCTCGATTCGCCCACGATCAAGCTGATGGCAGAGTCTGCAGCGACTCCGCCTTTGGAGACGGCGAGGTCGAGTGTCAACAGGTCGCCGTCGGCAAGCATGTAGTCGTGTGGCAGTCCGTGGAGTACGGCGTCGTTGACGGCCGTGCAGATGTAGTGGCCGAACGGCCCGCGTCCGAAGGACGGCTCGTAGTCGACGTAGCAGGACTGCGCTCCAGCCTCGACGATCATGGTCTCGGCCCACCGATCGATCTCCAGAAGGCTCGTGCCAACCGTGCTGCGGCCCTTCAGTGTCTGCAAGATGTCAGCGACCAGGGCGCCGGTGTTCCTTGCACGGGTCAGTTCGGTGGGGTTCAGGATCTCGATCATGCGGCGCCCTTCTCACTCAACCAACAAACCATCCCGGCCATCTTGCTCGAGCGCAGTCGCGACCCGGTGATCGAGCTTGTCGAGATCAGAACACCATCGGGTCGCCGGCGTCGCTGACCATCGGGCGTCCGGCGGCGGCCCAGTCGAGCATCCCTCCGTCGAGGTTGACCGCGTCGGCGCCCTGCTCGACGAGCCAGGCAACGGCCTGCGCGGACCGGCCGCCGACCTTGCAGACGAAGAGGTACTGACCCTCGCTCGGCAGGTCCGCCAACCGGTCGGGAAGCTGCTGGAGCGGGATGTGCAACGCGCCGTCGATGTGGCCGTGCTGCCACTCGACCGGCTCACGTACGTCGACCACGTGGAGGTTCGCGGGGAGTGGGTCCGGCAGGTCCTTGACGGTCACGGTGGGCACGGAAGTCATGTCGGGAAGGCTACTTCAGGAACTTCGACGTCCGCCGGTCAGCCAGCGGCTTCCCTCCGGTCTGGCAGGTCGCGCAGTACTGCAGCGAGGAGTCCGCGAACGACACCTCGCGGACGATGTCGCCGCACACGGGACAGGTCTCACCGGTGCGTCCGTGCACCGACATGTGGGTCTTCTTCTCGCCCTTGAGCTCGCTTGCGGGCAGGCCGGCGGAGCGCTTCACGGCATCGCCCAGCACGTCGCGGATGGCGTCGTACAAGGTCTGAAGCTCCTCGTCGGACAGGCTGTTGGCCGGCTTGAACGGCGACATCTTCGCTGCGTGCAGCAGCTCGTCGGAGTAGGCGTTGCCGATGCCGGCGATGTTGCCCTGATAGCGCAGCACGCCCTTCATCTGCGCGCGTCCGGCGCTCTGCAGGATCCCGGACAGAACGTCGAGAGTGAAGTCGTCGGCCAGCGGATCGGGCCCGAGCCGGGCGATGCCGGGCACGTCGGCGGGAGCCCTGACGACGTACACCGCGAGGCTCTTGCGAGTCCCCGCCTCGGTGATGTCGAGCCCGGCACCGTTGTCGAGGACGACCCGGGCGGCCAGCGGTGACTTGCTGTTCGGCTTGGCCGGCAGCTTCGGGACCTCGTCCTTCCAGCGCACCCAGCCGGCGCGGGCGAGGTGCAGGATCAGGTGGGTCCCGCCGGCGTCGATGTCGAGGAACTTGCCGTGCCGGGTGACGCCGTCGACCATCGCCCCCGACAACGCGGAGATCGGCGGGTCATAGGTCTTCAGCGCACTGAACGCAGCGATGTCGACCCGGACGATCGCACGGTCCTTGAGCCGGCTCCCCAGGTCCAGGGCCAGCGCCTCAACCTCGGGCAACTCGGGCACGACCCAAACCTATCCGCCGGAACCGGTGGCACGTTCGCGATCCACGAAGCACAATCGGTACATGACCGCAGTCGCTCCTGTCCCCGAGGGCGTCGAGTACTTCCTCGATGCACGTGGCGACGAACGGGCCCTGCGGATCCACTGGCACCACGACGCCGACCTGGTCGTGCTGTCCATGTGGCGCGGCCACCAGTGCGTCTCGAGCTTCCGGCTCGCGATCGACGAGGTGCCCGAGCTGATCGAGGCTCTGCGCGAGGGCCTGGACGACGCGTACGTCGCGGCGCCCCGGGTCGACGCGCTCCCGGCCTGACTCGGGCCGCTAGGACACGCTAGCCAAATCTAAGGTTCTGGCTAGAGAGCCGGATACAGTCTGATCGTGGACCCGGTCAGGAACCCGTATGCGCCCGGCGCCGGACAACGGCCGCCCGAGCTGGCCGGCCGCGGCGAGCAGCTGCAGGCGTTCGACGTCGTGCTCGAACGGGTCGCCCACGGACGTCCCGAACGCTCGCTCGTGCTGACCGGCCTCCGAGGTGTGGGCAAGACCGTGCTGCTCAACGCCCTCCGCTCTGCCGCCGTACGCCGGCACTGGGGGACCGGCAAGCTGGAGGCTCGGCCTGACCAGGGCCTGCGCCGGCCGCTGTCATCGGCGCTGCACCAGGCCGTCCGCGAGCTCGGCCACCCGCAGCAGGACAGCGTCGACCACGTGCTCGGCGTGATCCGGGCGTTTGCCCAGCGCGAGGCCGGCGCGGCCGCGAAGCTGCGCGACCAGTGGAACCCCGGCATCGACGTCGCCGCCGCCAAGGGGCGTGCCGACTCGGGCGACATCGAGATCGACCTCGTCGAGCTGTTCACCGACGTCGGTGGTCTTGCCGCCGATCTCGGAAAGGGCATCGGCATCTTCATCGACGAGATGCAGGATCTCGGTCCCGATGACGTGTCGGCCCTGTGCGCGGCGTGCCACGAGATGAGCCAGTCCGGGCTGCCGGTCATCGTGGTCGGCGCCGGGTTGCCCCACCTGCCCGCCGTACTCTCCGCCAGCAAGTCGTACTCCGAGCGGCTCTTCCGCTATCAGCGCATCGACCGGCTGGCTCGCGACGCCGCCGACCTGGCCCTGTCGGCCCCGGCAAGGGACGAGGACGCGGCCTACGACGATGCGGCCCTGGACGCGATGTACGCCGCGACCGGTGGCTACCCGTACTTCATCCAGGCCTACGGCAAGGCGGTCTGGGACCTCGCTCCGCGCTCGCCGATCACCGCCGAAGACGTCGCGGTCGCGGCGCCCGAGGCGGAGGCAGAGCTCGCCGTCGGGTTCTTCGGCAGTCGCTACGACCGTGCGACGCCGGGCGAACGGGAGTACCTCCGGGCGATGGCGGACGCAGCGGTTGCGCTCGCCGACCAGGGCACGGAGGACGTGGACGACATCGGGTCCGTGCCGACCTCCGATGTGGCGGCGAAGCTTGGCAAGAAGCCGCAATCCCTTTCGCCGGCACGGGATTCGCTGCTCAAGAAGGGTTTGATCTACTCGGGAGAGCGCGGCCGGATCGCCTTCACCGTGCCGCACTTCGGGAAGTACCTCCGCGAGCGCGACTAGACCGACCACTCCGCGGCGAGGACGCCCCCATGCGGGCTCGAGGGTGCGGAAGTACAGCTCGTCGCGATGGAGCCGTCGCGGCCGCTCGACGCCGTCAGCACGACCGCGAGCGCCACCATCGCAAAGACGACCGGAACGCGGGCAAGCAAGGACCGAGGCGGCACGTCGAAACTCTGAGGGAGTCTGACACGATGAACCCATGGAGCGGCCGCAGGTCGTGGCCCATCGGGGGTCAAGTGCGACGAATGCAGAGCACACGTTGGGCGCGTACGTTGCCGCGCTCGACGAAGGTGCCGACGCCCTCGAGTGCGATGTCCGGCTGACCGCTGACGGCCACCTCGTCTGTGTGCACGACCGCAATGTCCGGCGTACGGCGTACCGGGACGGTGTCGTCTCCACGATGGAGCTGGCCGAGCTCGAGGAGCTCGACTTCGCGGCCTGGAAGAACCCGTGGGCCGACCTCGACGACGAGGCGCCCGAGGTGGATCCCGAGCTCAACAAGGTCCTGACGATGCGCCGGCTGCTCGAGACAGCGGCCGACTACCCGCGTCGCGTCGAGCTCGCCATCGAGACCAAGCACCCGACCCGCTACGCGGGCCTGGTGGAACGCCGACTGGTCGACCTGCTCGATGAGTTCGGCTGGGCCGGCAAGGACTCTCCGGTGCGGATCATGAGCTTCTCGTGGGTCGCCCTGCGGCGGGTCCGCCGGATCGCCCCGCACCTCGACGTCGTCTACCTGATGGACGGCCCGACCCAGTGGGCCCGGTTGCGACCGATCGCGGAGCCCAGCTGGATCGCGGGCCCGGGAATCAACCTGCTCCGTGACCACCCCGAGGTGATCCGCAGGATCTCCAAGTCCGGCACGCGGGTGCACTGCTGGACGGTCAACACCGAGAAGGACATCGATCTCTGCATCGACCTCGGCATCGAAGCGGTGATCACGGACAACCCGGGTGCGGCGATCCGGTATCTCGACGGTTGAGCTTGAGCGGCCCCGAGCGTTTGAGCGGCCCCGGAGCTGGGCATGATCCCGGTGATCGGGGGGTCCGGTCGGTCACTCGTTGCAAGACACGGAGGACACGGTGGATGCTGACGTGCCCGGCCAGGCGTGGGTGTCTGTCGCGATCGCCCTCCCGTTCACGGCGAGCAGCGCCGGGGTGGCCCGGCACGAGCTGGAAGCCTGGCTGCATTCAAGCGGTTCGCCGGTCGAGTTCATCGAGGACTGCCGGCTGATCGTCAGCGAGCTCGTCGGCAACGCCATCCGCCACGCCACTCCGCTCGCCGACGGCACCATGCTGGTCGCCTGGGGGCGGGCCGAGCAGACCCTCGACATCTCCGTCACCGACGGGGGATCCCCGACGGTCCCGCAGCGCATCGACGTCGGCCTCTCGGATCTGGCCGGGCGCGGCCTCAAGATCGTCGAGTCGATCTCGACGCGCTGGTGGCACGAACCGGGCCGCTCGCGGTCCACCGTGCACGCAACGCTCCCGCTGGACTGACGCGCACGCACTTCCTCTAGCCTTCGGCCCATGGGGAAGAAGTCGCGCGTCAAGGCCCGCACCGTCGAAGCACCCGAAGGCACCCTGGGCACCGAAGGATCCGTCGGGCCACGCCAGCCCTGTCCGTGTGGATCGGGTCGGCGCTACAAGGCCTGCCACGGATCGGCGGCCGGTGCCCCACCCGCCACGCGTCCCTTCGAGGGCCTGCCGGGTGAGTGCGACCTGGTGGCGGTCCGGGAGTTCGTCCCCGCCGCGACTGCACCGCTGATGTTGAAGGGCTCCGATCGCACGGTGCTGCTCTGTTCGTTGCTGCCGGGCGCAGCGCCTGGCCTGGTCCGTGCCGACGGCGCCATCTGGCTCGGTCTGCAGGTCCAGCACTCCTACGGCGATCCGAGCCGTGACCTTGCCGCCGTACTCAACAAGGCGCTCGACGCCGAACCCGGCACCCTGGTCGGTCTCACCGAGTCGCCCGGCGACGGCCCACGGCTCCAGGACCTGATCAGCAACACCAGCCTGGACGTGACGGTCCACGAGGGCTTCGACTACTGGCTCGCCGATCTCGAGGACACGGACGGCTCGATGGCTGCCGCACTCGAGCAGGCCAACGGCGCGGCGGCCCCGACGGCCCGGCTCGATGGTGTCGAAGGCGCCTACTGGACGGCGATCGGGAGCCGGGAGTACCTCCGCTGGGTGATGCCGGAGGACGAGAACCGGCTCCTCGATGCGCTCGCCCGGCTGCACGTCGCCGGCCGGGACAACCTCGTCGAGGGTGCCCGCCTGATCGGGATGTTCCGTGCGCACGGACTGCTCGTCCCGGTGTGGGACCTGCCCGTCGGGACCGGAGCAGCGCCTCTGGCCGCCCCCGCAGCGGCCTTTGCAGAGCTGCTCACGGCGACGCTGGCGGACGGTTCGGCCCTCACCACGGAGGAGCGTGCGGCCCGCTCCGGGCTCGCCAATCGGCAGCTCACGATCCGGTAGTTCCCGGCGGGCGGACCGGCCTGGAACCTGTTGTCATTCGCTCTGCCGTGATCTAGATTCACTACTGCCCGGCCGCTGTTGCATCCCCCGTCGACATCGGCCGGGCCTTTCCGTGTCCGGACGGTTTCAGGCTCGGGGACCAGCTAGTCCCGGGCGATCGGGCAGGACATGCAGCGGGGTCCGCCACGGCCGGAGCCGAGCTCGGATCCGGCGATCGCGATGACCTCGATCCCGGCGGCTTCCAGCCGGGAGTTCGTCTCCACGTTGCGCTCGTAGGCGACGGCCACCCGAGGCGCGATCGCGAGAGTGTTGTTGCCGTCGTCCCACTGCTCGCGCTCGGCGGTGACCGGGTCGAGACCGGTGTCGATCTGGTGCAACGTGTCGATACCCATTGCCTTGGCGGCCGCCACCAGGAACGGCTCAGCGGGGGCCACGTTCAGGTCGAGCCCGTCGGCGTGCACGGTCGAGTCGCGACCCTCGAGCGTGACAGCGAACGCCTGCAGGCTGTCGGCAACGTTGGGGTACATCACGATCTTGTCGACATCGACCATCGTGCAGACCGTGTCGAGGTGCATGGTGGCCCGGGTCTGGGCGATGGGAACGGCGAGGACGGTGTGCGCCAGGTCCGCCGCGAACACCTGCCGGGCGAGGCGTTCGACGCCGGCTGGGGTCGAACGCTCGCCGACGCCGACAGCGAGGACGCCGGGCGACATCAGGAGTACGTCGCCACCCTCCACGTGCTCGTGCTGCCAGCCATGGATCTTGGGCGTGCCGACGAACCTCGGGTGGTCGGTGTAGATCAGCTCGGTCAGCTGCGTCTCGCGCTCGCGAGCCGGCATGGCGAGTGACGTGATTGCCACCCTTTCGCGGATCCAGACGCTCGAGTCGCGGGTGAAGAGCAGGTTCGGCAGCGGATCGATCAGGAAGTCGTCGTGCGCGAGGAGCGAGGTGACCAGGCCGAAGCCGCCGCGGACCTCGTCGTTGCGGAGGCCGGCGGTGAGGACGCCGGCGAGCTCCGTGGGCGACCAGTCGAGCAGCACCTTCCGCAGGTAGTCGCGCAACGTGTCGCCGAGATGCAGCGAGTCGGTGACCGCCGTGATCGCATGCCCACGCGCCGACTCGGCGGCGAGGGTCTCGATCAGCAGGTCGGTCAGGTAGAGGACCTCGACGTCTCGATCACGCAGGGCCTGGGCGAAGGCATCGTGCTCGTCCTGCGCGCGGCTGACCCACGGGATGCCGTCGAAGAGGAGCTTGTCGTTGTTGCGGGGAGTCAGCCGCTGGAGCTCGGGACCGGGCCGGTGCAACATCACCGTGCGCAGCTGACCGACTTCGCTACCGACTCCGAAGGACATGCCGCGACTCTAGTTCCAGATCAGCTCGGCTGCCGTGATGAGGGCGAGCAGCAGGCAGACCGCAGCGCCGATGTAGTGGATCAGTGACAGCCGCACGTGGCGCAGCAGCACCCGGCCGGCCACGATCGCCAGCCCGGACACCACGAGCAGCGCAGCCCACGCACCGATGAAGACCGAGACGGGCTCGTGGTACTTCCCGACCAGGCTGATCGTGAGCAGCTGCGACAGGTCGCCCCACTCGGCCGCGAAGAGGACCAGGAACGACGCGATGACGGCGGCCCAGCCGGTCTTGGTGTCGCCCGCCATCGCCGCGAACTCCTCCTCGGTCGCAGCCTCTGCGGCGTCCGCCTTGGGTGCCTCGCGGAACAGCAGGAACGCCCCGGCCAGGAAGATCACTCCGGCGACGCCCTGCACGATCCCGTGGGGAAGGTAGGTGACCACCTTGCCGACGCTGACCGCGATCAGGGTCTGGATCAGGAAGGCCACGCCGACACCGACCCAGACGGCACGCGGTGGGTAGCGGGTGGACAGCACCAGCGCCGCGATGAAGGTCTTGTCGGGCAGCTCAACGAGGAAGATCGCGCCGAAGGCGATCGCGATGACGGCGAGATCCATCAGGCAAAGGTACGGGTGAGCGCGATCGCCTCGGAGAGCACCTCCTTGATGGGGCGGTTCAGTGCCCTGGCGGCGGCGGCGATGTCGTCGTACTCGGGTTGCGCGTTCATCAGCTCACCGTCGAGCCGGGCGAGTTTCACGGCGATCCGGTGACCGCCGATCTCGACCTGGCGCATCTCGCGGTCGAGCGCATGCTTGGCGACGGTGGTCTCGCGGAGTCCGATCGTGGAGGTCTGCCGGAAGATCTCCCGGCAGACCCCGTCGGCCCGCTCGGCGCCGGTCAGGACATGCAGGGTGTGAGCCGGCCGGCCCTTCTTCATCAGGATCGGCGTCAGCCAGGCGTCGCTGGCGCCGGCGTTCAGGAGGGCGGCGATCACGTCGGGCCACAGGCGCGGGTCGAGGTCGTCCACATTCGTCTCGATGACGAGCGCGGTGCCCCCGGCGGTCGCGCTGTCCCCGGTGGTCGAGCTTGTCGAGACCATCTCACCCACCAGCAGCCGGACGACGTTCGCGTGCCCCTCCGGGTCCCGCCCGCCTGCACCGACACCGACGGCCTCGGTCGCCATCGCGGGCTGAGGTCCGAAGCCGGTCGCGTTTGCCACGAGCAGGGCAGCACCTGTCGGCGTGCAGAGCTCGAGCTCGACCGGTCCGCCGTACGTCGGAACGCCGCGGAGCAGCTCGACGACGGCCGGAGCGGGCACGCCGATGGAGCCGTGCGCGACCCTGACCTGTCCGCCACCGACGGCGATCGGCGAGACGACCAGGACGTCAATCCCCAACGCGGCAAGGCCTGCGGACACTCCGACCACATCGGCGATGGAGTCGAGTGCGCCGACCTCGTGAAAGTGCACGTCGTCGGCTGGCGTCCCGTGCACCCGACCCTCGGCCTCGGCCAGCAGGGTGAACGCGTGGACCGCGCGTGACCGGACCGGACCGTCGAGCGGTGCGAGCAGGGTGCGGATGTCGGCCCAGGTGCGATGGGTGGACGAGTCGGCGACCTCGACATGGACGCGGGTGGCAGCGAAGCCGTTGCGCTGGACCTCTTCGATGCGAAGGGTGACTGGCTCGGGCGAGACAAGGTCGATCGCGGACTGAATGGCCTCGAGAGGTGCGCCGGCCGCGACGAGGGCACCGAGCAGCATGTCGCCGCTGGCCCCTGACGACGCGTCGATCCACGCAACGGTGGTCGAGCTTGTCGAGACCACTACCGCTCCCGGGCATTGCGGGCGACCCGGGCAGCGAAGACGCCGGCGCCGTACCCGTTGTCGATGTTGACCACGGTCACGCCGGGTGCGCAGGAGTTGAGCATGGCGAGGAGGGCGGCGAGGCCGCCGAAGGAAGCGCCGTAGCCGACGCTGGTGGGCACCGCAACGAGAGGTACGCCGCTCAGGCCGCCGACGACACTCGGCAACGCGCCTTCCATGCCAGCGACGACGATCAGGCAGTCGGCATCGGCGAACTCCGACCGCGCGTCGAGCAGCCGGTGCAGGCCGGCGACGCCGACGTCCTCGATGCGGTGCACGCCGGCACCGTGCACCCGGGCAGCGAGCACGGCCTCCGCTGCGACCGGTGCATCGGAGGTGCCCGCACTGATGACGGCCACGGTCCCGCGAGCAACGGGAAGGGGGCCGAGGGTGACGGCGTGCGCGACGTCATCGACGGCCGCCTCCGGCAGCGCGGTCCGCACGAAGGCACGTGCCTCCTCGGTCAGCCGGGTCGCAAGCACGGCGCGCTTCGGGTTTCTCTCATGCAGGGTCCGCAGGATCGCGACGATCTGCTCGGGGCTCTTGCCGGCACCGTAGACGACCTCCGGATCGCCGGTGCGCTCGGCGCGGTCCAGATCCACCCGCGCGAAGCCGAGGTCCTGGGTGCGGGGCCCGGTATGGGGCCCGGTGTGAGACCCGGTGTTGGGCTCGGCGTTGGGCTTGCTGTGCTCGGTCACGGACCCAAACTATCCCTGTCGTCGACTGGCCATCGCATCGTCTGCTCCCGGCCATTGCCCGTTGGTGACCGGCCATTGTTGTTGTCGGTGGTCGGGTGTTGACTCGGGTACTGAGCGGGTCACCGGGGGTCGATCACTACCCAACAACTTCTCAAGGAGCAGCGATGTCGAAGTTCGAGAGCTACAAGCAGGGCACCCCGTGCTGGGTGGAGCTGACGACCCCCGACCAGCAGGCAGGCAAGACGTTCTACGGCCAGCTCTTCGGCTGGGACGTCGTGGACAACCCGGGCGGTGAGGACGGGGGCGTCTACATGATCGGCAACCTCGAGGGCGATCCCGTCGCCGGTATCGCCGGTCAGATGCCCAACCTCGCCGGCCACCCCGCGTTCTGGACCGTCTACCTGGCAGTCGACGACGTGGATGCGGTCGCCGCCAAGGTGGCGGGTGCCGGCGGCAAGGTCGAGGCAGGTCCGTTCGACGTGTTCGACCTGGGCCGGATGGCGGCGATCCAGGACCCGACCGACGCCAGGGTCAATCTCTGGCAGGCCAAGGAGCACATCGGCACCGAGCGGGCGAACGAACCCGGCACACCGATCTGGAACGAGCTCGTCACCCCGGATGTCGCGGCCGCGCTGCCGTTCTACGCCGAGGTGCTCGGCATCGGTTCCGAGGAGATGTCCATGGACGGCGGGCCGGCGTACACCTCGCTGACGGTCGACGGCCAGACGATCGGTGGCGCGACAGTGCCGCCGATGGACCACCTTCCCCCGCACTGGAACGTCTACTTCAACGTGGTCGATGCCGATGCAACGGTCGCAAAGGCCGAGGAGCTGGGCGGCAAGGCGCTCGCTCCCGCGTTCGACGTGCCCGGGATCGGCCGGATGGCGATGCTCGCCGACGCGCAGGGCGCGATGTTCTGGCTGATGCAGGCACCCGCGGCCGAGTAGCCCTTGACCGTTTCAATCCCGGCGGAGTTAAGTGACGTTGCGCACTACGAACAACTCGGGAGGTTTTCATGCGCTCATCCCTGCCCCGCCGCCGTGCGGTCGGGCTCTTCGTCGCAGCGGCCACAGCCGTCGCGCTGACCACTACCGTGCAGCCCGCATCCGCCCAACCACAGCGGCATCGGTTGCCGGACAGCCAGCCGCACTGGCTTTCGAAGGCGCACGCCGTTCGTGACGTCGCGTCCGCAAAGCAGGTGCACTTCGGTGTCCTGCTCAAGATGCGTGACCAGGCCGGCGCCGACGCGAAGATCAAGGCACTCTCCGATCCGGACAGCGCCAGCTACGGCAAGTGGCTGAGCTCGGCCCAGTTCCGCTCGACCTATGCGCCGGCCGCAGCCGACGTGACCGCCGTGCAGAGCTGGCTCAAGGGCCAGGGCTTCGCCGTCACGAAGACCCTCACCAGTGGCATGTTCGTCGAGGCGAGCGGCACCGCCAACCAGGTCGAGAAGTCGTTCGGCACGTCGCTGAAGGACTACAGCTACCGCGGCTCGACCGTCCAGGCGAACGACTCGGTCCTCTCGGTCGCATCGACCACCCCGGCTGCCGTGACCGGTGCCATCGACGGCGTGGTCGGGCTCGACCAGGCCTCCGCCCTGAAGAAGCCTGCCGACACCCTGCCCGGGCCGCCGCCCGGTGCGCGCTTCGGCGTCAACGTCCAGCCCTGCTCGGCGTACTTCGGCCAGAAGACCGCCAACGCCCAGCCGGTGGCCAACGGCAAGCACCCGCCGTACGCCGTCTGTGGCTACACGCCGGACCAGCTCCAGTCGGCCTATGGCGAGGACTCGCTGATCAAGCACGGCACGGACGGCCACGGGATCACCGTCGCGATCACTGACGCCTTCGCGTCGCCGACGATCCTTCAAGATGCCCAGCAGTACAACAAGATCCAGCACCAGCCGTTGTTCAAGAAGGGCCAGTTCAGGCAGATCACGCCCGGTCCCGACGGCTATGCCAACGTCGACCTGTGCGGTGGCAGTGGCTGGTACGGCGAGGAGACCCTCGACGTCGAAGCGGTGCACGCAATGGCACCCGGCGCCAAGGTCGTCTACGTCGGAGGCAGCGACTGCATCAGCGGCCTGGACGACGCGTGGGCCTCGACCATCGACAACCACGTCGCCGACGTGATCACGAACTCCTGGACCGATGGAGTCGATGACCTGGCCGATCTTGGCCAGCCCTACATCGACTTCTACCAGCAGTTCTCGACCGAGGCGGCGCTCACCGGCATCACCGTGAACTTCTCCTCGGGTGACAGCGGCGACCACACCAAGGGCGGCACCGACCTGGCATCGAAGACGGCAGAGTTCCCGGCCGACCTTCCCTATGTGACTGGCGTCGGGGGCACCAGCCTCGAGGTGGGCAAGAAGGGCGACTGGCTCGGCGAGTTCGGCTGGCAGACCGACTACTCGCAACTGGTCAACGGCGCCTGGACTCCGACACCGCCAGGGACCTACAGCTCCGGTGGCGGTGGTGGCGCGAGCCAGCTGTTCGCGCAGCCCTACTACCAGCGTGGAGTCGTGCCGGACTCGATCTCGCATGTCGCAGGAAGCGATGGCGCGATGCGAGTCGTGCCGGACATCTCGATGACAGCCGACCCGAACACCGGGATGGTCGTCGGTGAGACGCAGGCGTTCCCGGACGGGACCTACTACGACCAGTACCGCATCGGTGGCACCAGCCTCTCGTCACCGCTGCTCGCGGGAGTCGTGGCGGTTGCCAGCCAGCAGGCCGGTCACCCGTTGGGCTTCGTGAATCCCTTGTACTACAAGCAGGTCGGGACCAACGGCCTGCACGACATCGTTGCTCCGAAGAGTCCGGTCAACCAGGTCCGGACCAACCTGGTCAACGGAGTCGACGACACCGCCGGCCTGGCGTTCGTGCTGCAGACGATCGACATCCAGACCTCCACGCTGCACTCGACCCGTGGCTACGACGACGAGACAGGAGTCGGGAGCCCCAACGGGCCGACGTTCTTCAACAAGCTCGCCGGACCTGGGGGTGGCGGCGGGCACGGGCACTGACCCGGCCCGCCTGATCGGTTGACCGGGCGCAGTCGAGATCTCGACTGCGCCCGGTCAACGCGAGCGGAACGGATCCGCGGGATAGACCCCGAGGATCGTGACATCGGTGGTGAAGAAGGTCAGCTCCTCGAGGGCGTTCTTCAGCCCGGCGTCGTTCGGATGCCCGTCGACCTCGGCCAGGAACTGGGTCGCGGTGAAGTAGCCACCGACCATGTAGCTCTCCAGCTTGGTCATGTTGACGCCATTGGTGGCGAAGCCGCCGAGCGCCTTGTAGAGCGCCGCCGGCAGGTTGCGCACATTGAAGATGAAGCTCGTCACGACCGGACCGTTGCCCTGCTCGGCCTGGACGAGCTCGGGCGAGAGCACCACGAACCGGGTGGTGTTGTGGTCCTCGTCCTCGACGTCCTCGGCCAGGATGTCGAGCCCGTAGATCTCCGCTGCGAGTGGCGGCGCGATGGCGGCCTGCGACGGGTCGTTCGCCTCGGAGATCTCGCGCGCTGCACCGGCGGTGTCGCCCGAGATGACCGCCTTGAATCCGTGCTCCCGGATGATCTTGCGACACTGGCCGAGCGCGTGCACGTGGCTGTGCACGGTCTTGATGTCACCGATCGCGGACCCGGGCAGGGCCATCAGCGCGAACTGGATCCGGAGGAAGTGCTCGGCGATGATGTGCAGCCCGGAGTCGGGCAGGAAGTGGTGGATGTCTGCCACCCGGCCGGCGATCGAGTTGTCGATCGGGATCATCGCCAGCTCGGCGTCACCGTTCTGGACCGCCGCAAAGACGTCCTCGAACGACGCGCACGGCACTGCCTCCCAGTCGGGGTAGTGCTGTTTGCACACCAGGTGGGAGTTGGCGCCGGGCTCGCCCTGGTAGGCGATGCGTCTTGTCGTCACCGGGTCAGTTTCCCATGCCTGGCCACGGAGTTGGCGCGCCTCCACGACGGCCACAGGTCCACTGCCTAGGCTCGCGTCTCGTGGACACGGTGCTGAGCGTCTTGGCGTTGCTGGTCGGCCTTGCTGCCCTGGGGCTGGCGGCCGGCGCTCATCGACGTACGTCGGAGGGCAAGTCGCGCCGCGCCCGGACCGCAGAAGCAGGCGCCGACCTGCCGACCGACGTCCAGGGCCTGCGCCACGAGGTCTCGGCGCTGCGCCTTGAGAACGCCGACGCGATGAAGCACCTCGCGGTCGTCCGCTACGACGCCTTCGGCGACACGGGCGGACACCTGTCCTGGGCTCGCCCTGCTCGATGACCACGGCGACGGCGTCATCCTGACCTCGATCCACGGGCGCAGCGACTCTCGCACCTACGCCAAGAACATCGCCGACTGGACCTCCGACGCCCAGCTCTCGCCGGAGGAAGCGGACGCGATCGCACATGCCCGTGCCTGAGCCTCGCCTCGGTCTCCGGATCTCCGGACTCGCGTGATGACCCTGTTCACCCCGCTCGCGATCCGGATCGGCGCGCTGCGCTGGCTGCCGAAGTACCTCCGTCAGATCACCGCGTTCGACAAGTTCCTCCAGCGCGTCTCGCGGGGGCAGCTCTCGTTGCTCTGGCTGGCGGGGCTGCCGGGCCTGATGCTGATCGTGGTCGGTCGCAAGTCGGGCATCCCCCGGTCGACGCCGCTGCTGTGCGTGCCCTACGGGGATGGCCATCTGATCGCGGGCTCGAACTTCGGAGGCGAGGGACAACCGGTCTGGGTGGTCAACGTCCGCGCGGCCGCTCGGGTAACGATCGTCGTGGACCGGCGTCGCCGGGAGGCAGTTCCGCGCGAGGTCAGCGGTGCCGAGCGCGACCTCGTCTGGGCCCACATGCTCAAGACCTGGCCCAACTATGCGAGGTACGCCGAGCGCACCGACCGGGTGATCCCGGTCTTCCTGCTCGAGCCGGCCGCCTGATCCTCAGCTGCCGCCGACGAAGGGCAGCACCAGCCGACAGGGCACCGCGTGCTTGTGCTTCGGGTCGAGCGTGTTGAGCACCAGCTGGGCGGCGACCGGGTCGGCCGCGATCTCGAAGTGCTCGCTGTAGTCCATCGCGCAGAAGTCCTGGACGACGTAGTTGGTCATGCCGGCCTGGATCCCGCTCGTGTAGGGCTGCACCAGCTCGTCGTACCTGGTGACGATGTTCGTGTAGTGCACGCCCCTGACTGCCGGCGTCCCTCCGGCCCGCAGCTTGGTCATGAACGCCGAGCCGGCCAGGAACTCCGTGGTCGAGGCGGCGACGGCGCCGATCACCTGGTAGAGCGCGGGTGTGACACCGAACGGCGCTCCCATCGTGGTCAGGGCGGTCAGCCCGCCGAGGTCGGTGCCGTGCCAGAGCGGTGCGAGCGAGATGTAGTGGTCGACGTACTTCGCGCCGCCGCGGTACTTGACGTAGTAGTCGGGGACCACGGTGCCCTCGGAGTGCCCGACGATGTCGACCTTCTTCGCCTTCGTTGCCTTCAACACCTTGGCTACGAAGGCCTTGACCTGCAGTGAGCTCTGCTCCATCGCGACGAGCCCGCCGAAGAGCTGGTTCGCCGGAGCGGGCAGCAACGGGGACTGACCGTAGGTCAGTGAGAAGACGCAGTAGCCGTTGTTCGCCAGCAGGGGCGCGTAGGTCTGCCAGTTGGTGGCCTTGTTGCCGAGGATCCCGTGCAGCAGGATGACCGGCCGCGGATGTGCCTTGGAGGGCTGGCAGGCGAAGTTGTTCGCGCCAGGAGGATCGACCTGCGTTCCGCCGGCCACCGCGGAGAGCAGAAAGCCGTACGGCACCGGAAACTTCGTGGCGGCCGAGGCAGGCGCGGACGAGACGGCACCCCCGAGGACGACGCTGATCAGGCAGGTCAGCAGTACGGCGATGGCACGGCGCATCAACAGGTCCTCACCGGTGGGGGAGCGAGCCCACCAAGGCTAGACCGGAATCCGTCAGCGGGGGACGCGGACCAGCAGCCGGCCGTGGACACATTCGGCGCGCAGCTCCTTGCCCGGCGCGATCAGGTCGCCGTCGAGCTGGCGGGGTGCATCGACCGATGCCCGCACCACGACCTCGCGACCGGTCATCCGGGTGATCGTCTCATCGCTGCGGGTGTTCTTCGAGAGCACCCGGACCGCGAGAGGAAGCCAGGAGAGGAACCTCCGCGGATAGAGGAGCACGACGTCCAGCTGGCCGTCGTCGATCGCGGCATCGGGGATCAGCGGCATCCCACCCTGGAGATTGCCGACGTTGCCGATCACGATCGTCCGGGCCCGGTGCCGGGTGAAGTCGGCGCCGTCGATGGACACCTCGACCCGGATCGCCGGGAACATCAGCGACTTGAGGGCCGACCAGACGTAGGCGAGCCAGCCGACCTTCGCCTTGATGTCCTCGTTGACGCCTTCCATGATCGCCGCGTCGAAGCCCATCCCGGCCATCACCAGGTAGGTGGCGTCCTCCATGTTGTCGCCACTGACCTTGACCATGTCGATCGCGCGGTCCTGGCCGTTGATCGCCACGTCGACGGCGGCCCGGAGGTACAACGGGATGTCGAGGTTGCGAGCCAGCAGGTTTCCGGTGCCGGCAGGAACGATGCCGACGGGGATGCCGGTGCCGGCGAGCTCCTCGCAGACGGCCCGGATGGTGCCGTCACCACCGACGGACATGACCAGGTCGGCTCCGCCCACCGCGGCCGCTTCGGCCATCCCGTAGCCGGTGTCCTCGACCGTTGTCTCGTACCACTCGACCTTCTTGATCCCCGACTCGGCGGCGATCGCGTTCACCATCGCCTTGAACTGTCCGACGTCGTCGACCTTGATCGGGTTGAGCACGACGGCGAGCTTGTTCTTCGACACGAGCACCTCGGGCAAGGGCTCGTTGCTCCGTGCGATGGAGTGCGGCGTCGGGTCGAAGACGACCAGGCCGAGCAGCACGGTCGCTGCGCCGAGCAGACCGCCGGCAACGACGTCCGAGAGGTTGTGCACACCGAGGAAGATCCGGTCGGCGCCGATCAGGAGAGCAAGGAGTACGGCGACCGTGATCAGCAGCCTGCGCACGGCCCGCCGCCGGACCAGCATGGTGCCGATCGCGATCGCCACACCGGCAGCAGCGGCCGCCTCGGTCGCATGGCCGGACGGGAACGAGTAGCCGACCAGGGTCTGCACGGGATGTGGCCACACCGGCCGGTCCCGGCGTACCAGCTCCTTGAGCAGTGGGCTCGCGACCCGGGCGACCAGCAGCACGCCGGCGGCCCAGAGGCCTGCCCGGCGGTGCCCCTTCCAGATGAGTACGCCGGCCGCAACCAGTCCGGCGAGCACCAGGTAGTCGGGCCGCAGCCAGCGGCCGACCTCGATCCAGAGCTGACGCGCCCAGTCGTGCTGGTGGCTGAACAGCTCGGGGCGGCGTCCGACCCAGTGGTCGAGGTCGAGGAGCGGGGACCACGAGTTGGCCACCAGCACCGCCAGCGCCGCGAACAGTCCAAGACACAGGACTGCCCCGGCCAGGAGACGTTTCGAGGAACGGTTAGTCACAAATCTGTCCTGCGCTCGGATCGGATCGGTGCGGGTCTCGGGAAAGTATGCCGCCGACCGGTCGATCCGGCTCGGTCACCCGCTCAGCCGGCCCGGTGCTCCAGCCGGATCACGACGCTCTTCGAGGCAGGCGTGTTGGAGATCCGGGCGACCGAGTCGAGGGGGACCAGCACGTTGGTCTCCGGGAAGTACGCCGCAGCACAGCCGCGGGCGGTCGCGTAGGACACGATCCGGAAGGACTCGGCCCGGCGCTCCTCGCCCTTCCAGACGCTGACGAGGTCGACCGTCTCCCCGTCCACGAACCCGAGGTGGGTCAGGTCCTCGGCATTGACGAAGACCACCCGACGCCCGTGCTTGATCCCGCGGTAGCGATCGTCCAGGCCGTAGATCGTGGTGTTGAACTGGTCGTGGCTCCTGATCGTCTGCAGGATCAGGTGCCCGGGGGGCAGCTCGAGCGTCTCGAGGTCGTTGACCGTGAAGCGAGCCTTGCCGGTGGCGGTGTCGAACGTCCGGCTGTCCCGCGGGCCGTTCGGCAGCGCGAAGCCGCCCGGTGCGTGCACCTTCGCGTTGTAGTCGTCGCAGCCGGGCACGACGCGGGAGATGTGGTCCCGGATGACGTCGTAGTCACCGCGCAGACCTGCCCAGTCGATCGCGTCGTCCGTCCCGAAGAGCGCTTCGGCGAGCCGGCTGATGATTGCGACCTCGGAGAGCAGCTGCTCCGACCCGGGGGCGAGCCGGCCGTGGGACAGGTGCACCATCCCCATCGAGTCCTCGACGGTGACGCGCTGCTCACCGGAGGCCTGGTCGTCGCGTTCGGTGCGGCCGAGGCACGGAAGGATCAGTGCCTCGTCGCCGGAGACGACATGGGAGCGATTCAGCTTCGTGCTCACGTGTACGCCGAGCCCGAGCCCGCGCATGGCCGCTTCCGTGACGTTGCTGTCAGGCGTCGCGGAGACGAAGTTGCCGCCCATCGCGAAGAACGCGGACACCTTGCCGTCGCGCATCGCCCGGATCGTGTCGACGGCGTCGAGGCCGTGGGTGCGTGGGGCTTCGAAGCCGAACTCCTCGTCCAGGTTGTCGAGGAAGGCGGCGGGCATCCGCTCCCAGATGCCCATCGTCCGGTCGCCCTGCACGTTCGAGTGGCCGCGGACCGGGCAGGGGCCGGCGCCGGTCTTGCCGATGTTGCCACGCAGGAGCAGCAGGTTGACGATCTCCTGGATGGTCGGGACCGCACCCTTGTGCTGGGTGAGCCCCATCGCCCAGCAGACGATGACGCGATCAGCTGCGCAGTAGCGCTTCGCGAGCTTGCGAATCTCCTCCATCCGCAGCCCGGTGGCCTCGACGACGGTGTCCCAGTCGACCGCGTCGAGATGCGCGACGTACTCCTCGTACTCACTGGTGTGCTGCTTGATGAACTCCTCATCGACTGCGCCGGCCTCGACGGTCAGCTTGGCCAGCGCGAGGAACAGCGCCTGGTCCCCGGAGAGCCGGATCTGGAGGAAGTCGTCGGCGAGGTCGGTGCCCTTGGTCAGGCCGAGCGGGGTCTGCGGGTTGTGGAAGTTGCGCAGCCCGGCCTCGTCGAGCGGGTTGACGCTGATGATCTGGGCGCCGTTCTTCTTCGCCTTCTCGAGCGCGGTGAGCATCCGCGGGTGGTTCGTGCCGGGGTTCTGGCCGACGACCAGGATCAGGTCGGCCGCGTAGATGTCATCGAGGGTGACGGTGCCCTTGCCGATCCCGATCGTGTGCGACAGCGCGGCACCGCTGGACTCGTGGCACATGTTCGAGCAGTCGGGCAGGTTGTTCGTGCCGAAGCGCCGGACCATCAGCTGGTAGAGGAACGCGGCCTCGTTCGACGTACGCCCCGAGGTGTAGAACGCCGCCGCGTCGGGACTTGGCAACGCGTTGAGCCGGTCGGCGATCAGGTCGAACGCGGCGTCCCACTCGATGGGCTGGTAGTGCGTCGCGCCCTTCGCCTTGAACATCGGCTCGGCAAGGCGACCCTGCTGGCCGAGCCAGTAGTTGGTCTTGTCCTCGAGGTCGGCGAGGGAGTGCTCGGCGAAGAACTCGCGACCGACCCGTCGCAAGGTTGCTTCCTCCGCGACCGCCTTCGCGCCGTTCTCGCAGAACTCGAACCTGCCCCGCTCGTGCGGGTCGGGCCAGGCGCACCCCGGACAGTCGAAGCCTTCCTTCTGGTTGACCCTGGCGAGGGTCAGCACGGTCCGTCTGGCGCCCATCTGGTCGTTGGACAGCTGCAGGGACTTGACGACGGCGGGCAGTCCGGCGGCGTACTTCTTGCGGTCGCCGACCTTCAAGCCCTCGTCGTGCGGGTCCTTGCCGGGTGCGTCCTTTGCCATGGATCAATCATGCCCCTCGCCCGGGCGGTCCGCGGGGCCAGGTGCACTCAGGTGAAGTGACCGTCGACGTACAGCCAGCGTCCGGCACGCCGGGTGAACCGGCTCCGCTCCTGCTGGACACCGTCGCCCGCGCCGGTTCGATAGCGCGCCCGGAACTCCACGACGCCCTCGTCGTCGGTCGGCCCTCCGGCCTCGGTGTCCACGATCTCCAGGCTCTGCCAGGTCCGGCCGATGACCGGCGCGATCTCGTCGGGGCGGGTGCGCGGATGCCAGCTCCGGAACACGTAGTCGAGGTCGCCCACCACGAAGGCGGAGTAGCGGGACCGCATCAGCTGCTCCGCGGTCTCGGCCTGAGCCTCGCCGCGGTGGATCCGGCCGCAGCACGCGTCGTACGACGCACCCGTGCCGCACGGACACGACTCGACCGGCTGCGGGAAGCTCATGCCGCGGAGCGTACGTCGGCTGCCCTCCGTGCGGCGCGGGGAAAAGCGGTCGACCGGGACGGATATCCTCGAAGACGTGATTGATCCCCGTCTGCTTCGCGACCATCCCGA
The DNA here is from genome assembly GCA_025965195.1 of Marmoricola sp. Taxonomy (GTDB): domain Bacteria; phylum Actinomycetota; class Actinomycetes; order Propionibacteriales; family Nocardioidaceae; genus Marmoricola. The sequence continues at coordinate 64,350 of JAOPXK010000098.1, read as the reverse complement.
CCTGATCCGTGCTGCGCAGGCCAAGCGCGGCCTGTCCGCGGATGTGGTCGACGAGGCGCTGGCGGCCGACGCCGCCCGACGAGAGGCGATCGGGAAGTTCGAAGCGCTTCGGGGAGAGCAGAAGGCCCTCGGGAAGCAGATCGCGATGCTCAAGGGGGCGCCGGGCGAGGAGAAGCAGGCCCTTCTCGCGAAGACCAAGACGCTTGCCGCCGAGGTCAAGGCTGCCGAGGAGGCGCAGACCAACGCCGAGGCGGCGTACCAGGCGGCGATGCTGAGCATCCCCAACCCGGCTGCGGTCGAGGCGCCTGCGGGCGGCGAGGACGACTTCGTGCTGATCGAGACGATCGGCACTCCGCGCGAGTTCGACTTCGAGCCGCGTGACCACATCGAGCTCGGCAAGATCCTCGGCGCCATCGACATCGAGCGTGGCGCCAAGGTCAGTGGCAGCCGCTTCTACTTCCTCACCGGCATCGGGGCGCAGCTCGAGTTCGCGCTGATCAACATGGCGATGGACCAGGCCCGGGAGGCCGGCTTCACCCAGGTGATCGCGCCTGCGCTGGTGAAGCCACGGGCGATGGACGGCACCGGGTTCCTCGGTCAGGCGGCGGATGACGTCTACCGGATCGAGGGGCAGGACATGTACCTCGTCGGGACGTCGGAGGTGCCGATGGCGGCGTACCACTCGGACGAGATCCTCGACGGCTCGACGTTGCCCCTGCGCTACGCGTCCTTCAGCCCGTGCTTCCGCAAGGAGGCAGGCTCGCACGGCAAGGACACGAAGGGCATCATCCGGGTGCACTGGTTCGACAAGGTGGAGATGTTCGTCTACACGACGCTCGAGGATGCCGAGGCCGAGCACCTGCGCCTGCTCGGCTGGGAGAAGGAGTTCCTCGACAAGCTCGAGCTCGCCTATCGGGTCATCGACGTGGCTGCCGGAGATCTCGGCCTGAGTGCGCAGCGCAAGTTCGACTGCGAGGCGTGGATCCCGACACAGGGCAAGTACCGCGAGTTGACCAGTACGTCGAACTGCACCGACTTCCAGACTCGTCGCCTCGACACCCGTGGACGCTATGCCGACACGGTCGGGCCGGTCGCGACCCTCAACGGCACCCTGTGTGCGATGACCCGGACGATCGTGGCGATCCTGGAGACGCACCAGCAGGCCGACGGTTCGGTCCGGGTGCCCGTCGCCCTCCAGCCTTATCTGCAAGGGCGCGAGGTCCTGGAGCCGGTACCCAGTGGCTGAGCCGGTCGAAGTGTCGGGGTGGTCGCCCAAGCTGGTCGCACTCGACATCGACGGCACCCTGCTGATTCCCGACTTCGAGAGGGGATTCAGCTCGCACGTCGTCACCGACGCGGTGCGTGAGGCGGTCGATGCCACGATGGCCTCCGGCGTGCACGTCGTCCTCGCCAGCGGCCGGGCTCCGCTGAGCATGGGCCTGGTGGCCGACATGCTCGGGCTTCCGGAGGCGGCGAACGAGCGGCTGTACGTCGTCGCGTCCAACGGCTCGGTCGTCTTCCGCTATCCACCGATCGAGGTCGTCCACGAGGAGACGTTCGATGCCCGCGATGCGGTCCGCACCGTGCTCCAGCACGTGCCCGACGCGGCCGTCGCCGTCGAGGAGCACGGCATCGGCTACCGGGTGAACCGGCACTTCCCTCCGGGCGAGCTCGACGGCGAGATGATCCTGACCGACATCGAGGACCTGGTCGCCAACGAGGTGAGCAGGGTGATCATCCGCGACCCGGAGTCCACCTCCGAGGACTTCGTGAACCTGGCGAAGACGCTCGGGCTGCAGGGCACCAACTACTTCATCGGCTGGACGGCGTGGCTCGACATCGCGCCTGAGGGTGTCAGCAAGGCCAGTGGCCTCGAGTGGGTCTGCCGCGACCTCGGCATCGACCGGTCCGACGTCCTCGCCATCGGTGACGGCCGCAACGACACCGCGATGCTTTCCTGGGCCGGTCGTGGAGTCGCGATGGGGCAGGCGCCGAAGGAAGTCCGCGAAGCCGCAGATCAGGTGACCGGCACCGTCCAGGAGGACGGCGCGGCCACCGAGCTGCGACGGTGGTTTCGACCAGGCAACACGACCCGCTCGACCCGGGGGCTCCGATGACCTCACTGCCGATGACCCCGGTCACCTCGGACCGGCTGAACCTGCCACTGATCACGCCGGGCGAGGCCGCGGACATGCTCGCGGGCAGGCGCGTGCCGTCGTGGCACCGGGACTACCCACGCCAGGACGACCAGGACGCGGCGTCGATGGTCCGGGCCGATGCGCCCGACCCGAGCTGGGGTCCGCGCCACATCACCCGTTCGTTCGACGGCCTGGTGGTCGGGTCGATCGGTTTCTTCGGACCGCCTTCGCCGGCGGCCGATGAGATCCCCGAGGCCGAGGTCGGCTACGGACTGGTCGCGGACGCCCGCGGCCACGGAGCGGCCACCGAGTCACTGCGTGCGTTGCTCGCGGAGACCGACCAGCTCGGCGTACGAATCAGGGCAAGTGTGCTGCCGGAGAACGCGGCCAGCATCAAGGTGCTCGCGAAGTGTGGGTTCACCGAGCTCCGCGGCGCCAATGAGGACGGCGAGCTCGTGATGGCCAGGCCGCTGCCGAGGTGAGTTGTTGAGTTGGGTGTTGGTCACCGTCGAGTCGGGACTCGGTCACCGACCCACCGTGACCGAGGCCCAACTGAACCGTGACTGAGGCCCAACTGAACGGTGTTAGTGCGTCGGCTCGTAGCTGAGGGGGGCATCGGTGGCGCTCTCGACGTCGGCGAAGGTGACGCCGGGAGAGGTCTCGCGCACGACGAGTCCGTCCGCGGTCACATCGAGCACGGCCAGGTCGGTGATGATGCGGTTCACACAACGTTCGCCAGTCAGCGGCAGCGCGCAGCGCTCACGGATCTTCGGCGACCCGTCACGGGCGAGATGCGTGGTCATCACAATGACCCGGCGCGCCCCGTGCACGAGGTCCATCGCGCCGCCCATGCCCATCAGCAGCCTTCCCGGCACCACCCAGTTCGCCAGGTCGCCGCGTGCGCTGACCTCCATGGCGCCGAGTACGGCGACGTCGACATGGCCGCCCCGGATCATCGCAAACGAGTGGGCGGAGTCGAAGAAGCTGGCACCCGGGACGGTGGTGACGGTCTCCTTGCCGGCATTGATCAGGTCGGTGTCGCCGGTTCCGTGTGGCGGGCGAGGACCGACACCGAGGATGCCGTTCTCACTGTGGAGGGTGACGTCCAGGCCGGGAGGCAGGTGGTCTGCGACGAGCGTTGGCATGCCGATGCCCAGGTTGACGTACTCGCCGTTGTGGAGCTCACGCCCGACCCGCTGCGCGAGCTGCTCGCGTCCGAGGGTCATGATCCCGACACCTGGACGACTCGGTCGACGAAGATCCCCGGGGTGTGGATGGAGTCGGGGTCCAGCTCGCCCGGTTCGACGATCTCCTCGACCTCGGCGATGGTGATGCGTCCGGCCATGGCACACAGGGGATTGAAGTTCTGGGCGGCCTTGCGGTACACGAGGTTGCCGGAGCGGTCACCTCGCCAGGCACGCACCAGCGCGAAGTCGGCGACGATGCCTCGCTCGAGCAGATACCGCCGACCGTCGAACTCGCGGGTCTCCTTCGGTCGCGAGGTGCTGCTGACGTTGCCGGTCGTGTCGTAGCGCAACGGCAGTCCGCCTTCCGCGACGAGGGTGCCGACGCCGGCCGGTGTGTAGAACGCCGGGATGCCGGCCCCGCCGGCTCGGAGTCGCTCCGAGAGCGTGCCCTGGGGGACCAGCTCAACCTCGACCTCGCCATTGAGGAACTGACGGGACAACTCCTTGTTCTCTCCGATGTAGGACCCGGTGACCCGCGCTATCCGGGAGGCCTCGAGCAACAACCCAAGGCCCCAGCCGTCGACTCCGCAGTTGTTCGACACGACGTGGAGCTTCGCCGCTGGCGTCTCCAGCAAGGCCTCGATGAGGACGATCGGGACACCGGCGCGGCCGAAGCCGCCCACCGCAATCATTGCCGAATCGGGGATGTCGAGGACGGCTGCGGCTGCGCTCGTCACCGTCTTGTCGACCACAGGGGCCCCTCTCGAAAATCGGGCATTGTGCGGTAGCCGCACAACTATGCGCATAGTGTACCTATTGCGAGCGGTTGCGCCAGACCCTTGACCGGCCGACCACGTCCGCGTACGGTGTGCGGACAGCGAGCACTCCGTGCGATCTACGAACACTTTGAGAATCGAGCAATCGGCCTCCGAAGGTCTGGATCGCCACCCGGCCTCGCGGAATTGCCGCCACGGACAGACAGGACCTGCAGTGACTGCTTCGACGCTCGAGTTCGACGGTGTATCCGTCGCCTTCGGTGGCGTCCGTGCCCTCGACGATGTCTCGTTCTCGGTCGGCGAGCGCGAGATCGTCGGTCTGATCGGACCGAACGGCGCCGGCAAGACCACGGCCTTCAACTGCGTCAGTCGGTTCGTTCGCCCGCAGCGCGGTCGGTTGCTGGCCGGCGGCGTCGATCTCACCTCGGTCGCGCCACACGAGATCGCGGCACTCGGCATCGCCAGGACGTTCCAGGGGCTCGAGCTGTTCAAGTCCATGACGGTCGCGGAGACGTTGCTGGCCGGACAACACTCCCGACGCCGGACCATGGGCGCGCTGTCGAGCGCGCTGCGGCTGCCGAGCGTGCGCCGTGCCGAGGCGGTCGAGATCGCACACGCGCGAGAGGTCGCGGACTTCTTCTCCATCGAGCAGTACTGGGACCGGATGGCCACCGAGCTGCCGTACGGCGTCCAGAAGCGTGTCGACATAGCCCGAGCACTGGTCTCGGCTCCACGGCTGCTGCTCCTGGACGAGCCCGCAGCTGGCCTCAACGTGGAGGCGCTGGCCGAGCTGGCGACCGTCATTCGCACGATCCGGGCGGAGTTCAACACCGCCGTACTGCTCGTCGAGCACCACGTGGCGATGGTGATGGAACTGTGCGATCGGGTCTGCGTGCTGAACTTCGGCCGGGTCATCGCAGATGGTCGCCCCGAAGAAGTGCAGCGCGACCCTGCAGTCATCGAGGCCTACCTCGGGACCAAGGTGACTGACGATGCTTGAGCTTCGAGACATCGTGGTGCGCTACGGCCCGGTCGTCGCTGTCGACCGAGTGTCGATTCGCGTCGAGGAACAGCAGGTCGTGGCGCTGCTGGGCGCGAACGGAGCGGGGAAGACCACGGTCCTGAAGGCGATCTCGGGGCTGCTTCCGTGTGCCTCCGGGGACATTGCCTGGGGTGGTGGCGTGATCAGCAAGCTGCCACCGCACCGGATCGTGCGTGCCGGTATCTGTCAGGTGCCCGAAGGCCGGGAGGTGTTCGCCGGACTGTCGGTGTACGACAACCTGCGCCTCGGTGCCTACCTGCGCCGGAACCGCCACGCCGTCCGGTCCGACATCGACCGGATGTACGAGTACTTCCCGGTCCTTGCCGAGCGCCGGGACCAAGCGGCGGGAACGCTGTCGGGTGGCGAGCAGCAGATGCTGGTGATCGCGCGGGCACTGATGTCGAGTCCGGCGATGCTGCTGCTCGACGAGCCGTCGCTGGGACTGGCTCCGCTGGTCGTCCAGCAGGTGTTCAGCATCCTGCGGCGCATCTGCGACGACATGCGGCTCTCGGTCCTGCTGGTCGAGCAGGACGCCGAGACGGCGCTGTCCATCGCCTCGTACGCGTACGTGCTCGAGGCGGGGCGTGTGGTCGTAGAAGGCTCGAGCGTCGCCATGCAAGGTGACGAATCCCTCCGCCGCTCCTACCTCGGATACTGAGGCCGATACATGCATCTCGACTTGCAGCTGATCACCAGTGGTCTCGCGATCGGCAGCGTCTACGGCTCGATCGCGCTGGGCCTCGTGCTGATCTATCGCTCGACCGGCATCCTGAACTTCGCTCAGGGTGAGATGGCCACCTTCTCGACGTACATCGGCTGGTCCTTCGTCGTGTCGGTGGGCATGCCCTACTGGGTGGGTTTCCTTCTCGCCGTGCTTGCGGCGTTCCTGCTCGGTGCCGTCGTCGAGCGGGTCGCGATCCGCCCCGTCCAGAATCAGCCGCACCTCACGGTCGTGATCGTGACGCTCGGGTTGTTCCTGCTCTTCAACGCACTGTCGTTGAAGTTCTGGCACTCCGACGTGCGCCCCTTCCGCAGTCCGTTCCCGAGCGGCTCCGTGCATGTCCTCGGTACCTACATCAGCTGGGTCAGCATCGGCATCTTCGGGGTCTCCCTGATCTCCATGGCCTTTGTCGGGATCGTGTTCCGGTTCACCAAGGTGGGGCTGGCGATGCGCGCCGTCACGTCGAACCCGATGGCTTCGGCGCTGATGGGCATCAGCAACGGGCGGATCCTGTCCCTGGGCTGGGGGCTCTCGGCGGCGGTGGGCGCGATCGCCGGAATGCTCGCTGCGAATCGACTGCTGCTCGATCCGAACATGATGCAGGGCGTCCTGCTCTACGCCTTCGCGGCCGCCGTCATCGGTGGAATGACCAGCCCGGTCGGCGCGGTGATCGGCGGGCTGGTGATGGGAGTGACGAACGCCCTGGTCAGCAGTGTCTCGTGGATCGGCTCGGACCTCAGCCTGGCGGCCACGTTCATCGTCCTGGTGCTCATCCTCCTGGTCCGTCCTCAGGGACTCTTCGGCCGGCAGATCGAGGTGCGGGTATGAGGTCGGTTCTGCACGGGCACCCGCGACTGGTCGGGCTGGTCATCAGTGCACTGGTCACGTGGTTGCTCAACGAGGTGCTGTTCCCGACGCCACTGAACGGCTATCTCGTCGTGCTCTTCGCCTACGTGGGCGGCGTCGTCGTCGCACGGCTGTCGCGAGGTGACCATCGATACGCGGCGCTGGGTCCGCTCGTCCCGCTCGTGTTCCTCGCACAGAACTCCATCGGGGTGACCGAGCTGACGCAGATCCTGATCCTCGCGATCGCCGCGCTGGGTCTGGACCTCATCACCGGCTGGACCGGGCAGCTCAACCTGGCGCAGGGCATCTTCATCGGACTGGGCGCGTACGTCACGGCGATCCTCGCCTCCAAGCACGGCTGGCCCATCCTGCTCACGCTCCCGCTGGCCGGCCTGGTCGCCGCAGCCGCCGGTCTCCTGCTGGGCGTCCTCGCGCTGCGGTTCGACGGCGTGTACCTCGCCGTACTCACCAGCGCAGTCGCCCTGGCAGGTCCGGTGCTGTTGCTGCACTACAAGTCGATCACCAACGGGGTGAACGGCATCATCGTCAACCAGCCACAGCCGCCCGGTGCGTTCGCCGACTGGCTGGACACCGACCAGTGGGGCTACTACGTCACGGTGGTGATGGCGATCATCGCCGTCTGCATCAGCTGGAACCTGCTCTCCGGCCGGATCGGCAGAGCCCTGCGCGCACTGCGCGACAGCCCGATCGCGGCGAAGGGGATCGGCGTGGACCTGACTCGTTACAAGGTCCTCGCGTTCGCGGTCGGATCATTCTGGGCGGGACTCGCGGGCGGGCTCTACGCGATGACCATCGGTTTCGTCAGCGCAGACAGCTTCGGGCTGTTCTACAGCATCCAGTTCCTGACGATCATCGTCGTCGGTGGGCTCTCCACGATCTCGGGCGCATTCGTCGGCGCCGTGGTCATCTACGAACTCTCCACCAACGTCCAGACGATCGGATTTGCGACGACGGTGAACGGCGTCGCGCTGTCGATTCCCCAGGCAGCCGTCTACGCGATCCTGCTCATCCTCGTCGTCATCTTTGCGCCCAAGGGAATTATCGGGATCTTCAGCGACAAGAGCGACTGGTCACGACTCACCCAGCGCCTGCGGGGCGGTCACAACCGTTCCACCGACGTAGTTCAAGCCCAGGCAGACAGGCCACCGATCGTGCGCCTGGACGCTCCGGAAGACCCACATCCTGCAATCACGTCTTACTAGGGAGTACTGCATGCCCAGGAAACAAGCACTCATCTGCCTCGTCGCGGTCACAGCAGTGGCTCTCGCCGGCTGTAGCAGCAAGAAGGCGGGCAGCTCGTCCGAGGACGGTGTCACGTCCACGACGATTCACCTCGGTGCCGTGTCGCCGCAGTCCGGCGCGTCGGCGAGCTTCGGCGATGTCACGACCGGCATCAAGGCCTACTTCGACTACACCAATGCCGCGGGTGGTATCAACGGACGGAAGATCGACTTCACGGTCCTCGACGACGCCTACGACCCGAGCAAGACCGTTCCTCAGACCGAGAAGCTCGTGACCCAGGACAAGGTCTTCGCAATCACCGGCAACGTCGGGACCAAGACCAGCCAGGCCGTCTATCAGCGACTGAACACCGAGAAGGTGCCGTCGATCATGGCGAGCGGTGACCCCACGATGGTCAGCCCGATCCTGCCCTACATCTTCGAGGGACTGGCGCCACTCGACGCCGACATCAACGAGCAGATCGCCTACGTGAAGGCGACCTACCCGGGTAAGAAGGTCGGATTCCTGGCCGAGAACAACGACTCGGCAACGAACGAGCTGTCCCTGCTGACGCCTGCGTTCGGGTCGCTTCTGGTCAAGCAGAGCACGTTCCTTCTCACCGATCCCGATCTCTCGTCACAGATCGTGGCCCTGAAGAACGCCGGCGCCCAGGTGATCATCTTCAACGGCGTACCCAAGTACCTCGCCCTCGCCGTCTCCGAGGCGCGTGGCCAGAACTGGCAGGTCCCGTTCATCTCCAACAACGCATCCGTCGACTCGAGCTTCTTGTCGACCGCGGGTGCACAGGCCGATGGCGTCGTCACGGTCACCGGCTTCAAGACCGACCCGGCGGATCCCGAGGTCGTCAAGGCCAACGACATCCTGAAGCAGTACGCACCGAGCATCACACCTGGACCGCTCTCACAGGAGGGCCTCGCGGTCGGTCAGATCGTGGTCGCAGCGCTCAAGGCGGCTGGCAAGGACCTGACGCGAAGCAGCTTCCTGAGCGCGTTGAATGCGACGAACATCAGCTCGGGCGTGTTCATCGGGCAGGCGACGATGTCACCGACGAAGCACAACCCGTATGGGTGTGAGCAGGCCCTCCAGGTCAAGTCGGGGGTGCTGGCGCCGATCGGCGACGTCACCTGTGGGTCGTGACCGCGACCCGCTGAGAGTGACACGACCTCAGTGACCGGAGCGGTTCGTCGGCGTCCCCCGTCGGCGAACCGCTCCTTGGGCTGAGCGCTACGGGCGCTGAGCCAGCAGATCCTGCAGCACGTAGGCGTTGTCCTGTCCCAGGGTTGGCGCTGCCCGGGAGACCGATCCGGGCGAGTCGAGCAGTCGGTACGGCAGGCCCGGGTAACGGTGGATCCCCGTCTCGGGGTGATGGAGCTCGTGCAGGAAGCCACGTGCGATGAGGTGCGGGTCGCTGGCGAGATCGGCGCCGGTCGCGAGACCGGCGGCCGCGATGCCGGCGGCCTGGAGCTGATCTGCTGCGAGGTGCTTGTCGCGCCCGAGGCACCAGCTGCGGATCTCCGCGTCGATCCTCTCGTGCTCGGCGTGGCGGCCGCTCGCTGTCATCAACAGCGGGTCCTCGGCCAGGTCGATGCGGCCCAGGACGCCACACAACGCCTGCCACTGCGCATCGTTCGTCACTGCGATCCCGATCCACTCGTCGTCCCCGGCGCACCGGTAGACGCCGTGGGGTGCGGCATCGGGCGCGCGGTTGCCGAGAGCCGGCGCCTTCCGCCCTGTCGCGAGCGACTCGACGAGGTACTCACCGATCCAGGACAGCGCGAGCTCACGGAGGCTGAGCTCGATGTGCGCGCCGTGCCCGCTACCGGCCCGACCGGCCAACGCGGAGAGCACCGCGCCCGTGCCGACAAGCGCGGCCACCGGATCCAGATAGGCGCCCCCGGTGTTCTGCGGGATGCCGTCGCCGTAGCCGAGCAGGGTCATCATGCCGGCGCTCGCCTCGACCGTCGGACCGACGGCCACGTGACGTGACATCGCCCCGGATGCTCCGAAGCCGGTGATCTCCAGCAGCACCAGTCCCGCGTTGAGCTTCACCAGGCCGGGGTAGTCCAGGCCCAGACGGGTGAGCGCGCCGGGCGCGATGTTGCAGATGAGCACGTCGCTGCGCTCGACGAGGTGCCGCATGGCCGTCAGGCCGTCCGCGCTCTTGAGGTCGAGCTCGACCGATCGCTTGTCGGTGTTCTGGCTGTTGAACGTGGCACTGCGGTCATAGGGACGAGCGCCACGGACCAGGCCCGGATATCGGCGTACGTCGCCGCCTTCCAGCGGTCCTCGCCAGGCGTCGATGCTCGCCCGGGACTCGACCTTGATGACTTCAGCACCGAGGAACGCCAACGAGCGACCGGTCATCGGCCCTGCCCACGCGGTCGTGAGCTCGAGGACGCGCAGGCCCTTGAGTGGTGCAGGTCGCTGGCTCTGGGCGGGACCGCGGGCACGGCTGCGCGTGATCCGCGACGAGGACGACCGCCCCTGCCCTGCGACGTCGAGAAGTACGGCGTCGTCCAGCGGCGGGGCGCTGATCTGCTCCCAACGAGCTCGTTGCTCCGGCTCCATCGCGTCGAGAACGCCGGCGACATCCAGGACAGCAGCGACCGCGAAGCCTGCGGCCTGGCCGCGGCGTACGAGCTCCTGCACGTGGTCGGTGGCCACCGCAGCCGCCATCGCAGCGGTGGCGCTCGTCCAGTTCTCGATGAGGGCCGCGCCCGTCGCGAACCGGGGATCATCGCGCAACTCCTGCATTCCGAAGGCGGCACAGACTCCGGGCCATCGACCGGGTGTCACGAACACGACGATCCAGCCATCGCCGCAGCGGAGCTTGGCCAGCGGGCCCGGGTACTCGGATCGGCGGGAGTAGGTGCCGTTGTACTCGTGCTGGGCCACCATGTTCATCGCCATGCTGGCTGCCGTCTCGGCCACCGAAACCTCGACGTCCTGACCTGAACCGGACGAGGTTCGCTCGATCACCGCCGCCATCGAGGTGGCGAAGGCGGCCGCGCCTGCCGAGTAGTACGCACGCTGGCCGAAGCCGTAAAGAGGATCCCGACCGCGTTCGCCGGTCGTGTAGGCCAGCCCGGACAGCGCCTGGTGGATCAGCTCGGACCCGGACCACGAGGCACGTGGCCCTGCTCCGAACTCAGTGATCGTGCAGACGATGAGACCGGACGGGACACGGGCACCGAGCTCGAAGGTGGACGCAGCGGAGAGGATCAATACGTCAGTTGTCTCGAGGGTGTCAACGGGCAGCTCCTGCCGCGTCGCACGCTTGGCGGAGTTCAGATACGCGAACAGGGATGGTCGGGCGCGCAGCACCGAGCCGGGCGGGGGCTCGGCGAGCGCGACAGTTGCACCGGACTCCGCGAAGAGCTTGCCGCAGAACTGTCCTGCGACCGATTCCGACGCATCGACTACACGAAGTCGGGAATTCATGGGACCGTTTCTTCCCCTCGCGTACATTCCGGTGTGTGCGGTAGACGAACAGTTGGGCACTACGCGAACGGTAGTTCGTGCGGCGTCCAGTGGTCAACCGTCCTTGACCGGAATCGCCGAATGTCGCTAACCTGTGCGGATAGTGAGCGTCCGTTCACTAACCGCACACTCACGAGTTTTCGCAGGAGGGCGTAATGCCAGAACCTGCCGACCCAGGTCGCGGCGTGCACTTCGTGCAGTCTCTCGAGCGCGGGTTCTCGGTCATCCGCTCGTTCAGCGCCGAACAGCCCGCGCTGAGCCTTGCCGAAGTGGCGCGCAACTCCGGGCTCACCCGCGCGGCGGCTCGACGGTTCCTGCTGACTCTGGTCGATCTCGGCTACGCACGCCTCGAGGGACGACTGTTCTCGCTGACGCCACGCGTGCTCGAGCTCGGCTACGCGTACCTGTCCAGCTTCTCGCTCACCCAGGTGGCTGAACCGCACATGGAGCAGCTCGTCAGTGAGCTCCACGAGTCCTGCTCGATATCCGTCCTCGATGGCGGCGACATCATCTACATCGCCCGGATCCCGACCGCACGCATCATGACCGTGGCGATCAGTGTCGGGACCCGGTTCCCTGCGCATGCCACCTCCATGGGGCGGGTGCTGCTCGCCGCGTTGGATGACGACGAGCTGGACCAGTACTTCGAGAGCGCGGTCCTGGTGCAGCACGCCCCGCGGACGCTGGTCGATACGGAGTCGCTACGCGCGGAGATCGCCCGGGTGCGCCGGCAGGGCTGGTCGATCGTGGATCAGGAGCTGGAAGAGGGTCTGCGGTCTGTCGCCGTACCGATTCGCGATGGCTCAGGCCGGGTGGCGGCGTCCGCGAACGTCTCCTCGCACGCCAGTCGCACCCCGCTCGCCACCGTGCGGCAGCAGTTCCTTCCGGCCCTCCTGAAGACCGCCGGGCAGATAGAGGCGGACCTTCGGATCGGTACCAATCGCGCGCCCGAACGCGCCTAGCAACACTCTTCCGGATCCCGGCGCGTGCCGCGCGGACCTGGTCCGTACGCCGGCATCCACGGCTTCGGCTCGGCAACTTTGGCGACGGCGGATTCAGCGAGCCGGCCCACTTGACCGCAGACGGCTGTCGCGCGTAACGTGCGCAAGGCGATCACTGTGTACGCTTTGCGAACACAAGGAAGGTCGCAAAACCGGAGACTAGGGGGATCGGCGTGGACTTCGCTCTCTCGCCTGCCGCGGAGAAGTTTCGGGCCCGATTCGTGGAGTGGCTGGATGCCGAGCTTCCCGAGGAGTGGCGCAACTACTCGATGCACGGATCGACCTTCGACGAGGTCGTGGAAGTACGTCGGGCATGGGGGCGGCTGCTGCACGCCGGTGGCTGGGCCGGACCTTCGTGGCCGGTCGCGCACGGTGGTCTGGGACTGGGCACCGAGGAACTGACGGCGTACTGCGAGGAGCTCGTTCGCTGCGGCGCACCGGAGCCGATGAACTCCAATGCGATCGGCATCCTGGCACCGACGATCATGAAGTACGGCACGGTCGAGCAGAAGGAACGGTTCCTTCCGCCGATGCTCGCCCACGACGAGCTCTGGTGTCAGGGCTTCTCCGAACCCGCCGCAGGCTCAGACCTGGCCGGCCTGGCGACGACCGCCACCCACGATCCAGGCGACGGTGTCTACCGGATCAATGGTCAGAAGCTGTGGACGTCGCGCGGACAGTACGCCGACTGGTGCTACGTGCTCGCTCGCACCGGCCAGGGAAGCAAACGTCACGAGGGGATCAGCATGATGCTGATGCCGATGCACCAACCCGGTGTCGACGTCCGGCCGCTGCGCAACATCACCGGCTCATCTGAGTTCAACGAACTCTTCCTCACCGATGCGACCGCCCAGGACTGCGACGTCATCGGCCCGGTCGGAGACGGTTGGCAGGTTGCCAACTTCGCGCTGTCCAACGAGCGCGGGCCTCGTCTGATCGAGCGGGCACTCACGTTCAAGCAGGAGCAGACCAAGGGGCTCGAGGACCTGATGGGCACCTGGGACGACGGTCCGAGTGCGGGTGTTGACGCGGTGCCTGACTCGATGGTCGCGGCGCACATCGACGCCCGCGTGGTTGATGCGATGGCTCACCGGATCCTCGCGCTGACCGCGGAGGGAGCCAGCGTCGGAGTCCTCGCCTCGATGTCCAAGCTGATCTGGAGCGAGGGTTACCAACGCTTCCTCAGTGCGCTGGTCGAAGCCTTCGGCGCAGACGGGGCGAGCGATGTCGCCCCCTTCGCCGTCTGGCAGGACCGGCTGCTCCGGAGCCGCGCCGGCACGATCTACGGCGGCACGTCCGAGGTCCAGCGGAACATCATCGCCAAGTCCCTCGGTCTGCCTGCCTCCGGGCCACGCTGACACGAGCCCACCACCCCTCCGACGACGATTGCGACGGTTAGCTGTGCGATACACCTTGACCGACGAGGAACTGCAGATGCGCTCCTCGTTGAGGTCGTTCCTCTCCAGGACGATCACCGAGTCCGGCTACGAGCAGATCTGCTCGAGCGACAGCGGATTCGACGGCTCGCTCTGGAACCAGCTGGCTGGCAGCGGCTGGCTCGATGTGGCCGCCATGTCCAGCGACGGCGACGAGGTCTCCGCATGGCCGATCTCCGGGGTCCACATGGGTGAGGAGTTCGGTCGCGCCCTGGTGCCTGCGCCAGTCGAGCTGGTCACCGGATTCCTGCTGCCGGTGCTCCATCGGCTGGCTGGATTCGGGCCGGTCCTCGACGACTCCACCTTCGTCGACGATCTGCCTGCGGTCACGATCGAGCCGGCGCTGGCTCTGATCCGGGCCGGGGCGCCACGGCCCGGAGGGCTGACCGTCGACACCACAGCCGACGGCACCCTGTCGCTGTCCGGAAGTGTTCCCTCGGTCCAGTTCGCGGCCTCGGCCCGCACGCTCTACCTACCGGTCAGCCTCGGTGCGACGTGGGCTCTTGCTCGCATTCCGCTGGACCAGGCGGGCGTTGCCACCGTCTCCACCCGGTCGATCGATCCCGGCCGGACCTGCGCCACCGTCGTGGTCACCGACGTCTCGGTGCCGGCCGCAGATGTCGCCACGACGGCTGCTGACGGCGAACCGATGGCGGCCGTCCTGGCGGAGGCGCTGAGGTCCTACCTCCTCGTGCTGGACGGCAAGGCCATCGGTGCAGCGCAGCTACTGCTCGAGAAGACAGTCGCCTATGTGACCCAACGGACCCAGTTCGGAGTTCCGGTCGGCTCCTTCCAGGCCCTCAAGCACCGGATCGCCGACATGGCCACCTCGATCGAAGCCGCCCGTTCGATCGCGAGCTACGCCGCGTGGCAGGTCGCGCAAGGTCACCAGGACTCGACCGAGATGGTTCTCTCGAGCCGCATCTTCTGCTCCGAGATGTACCGCAACGTCTGCGAGTCCGCGATCCAGTGCCATGGCGGTATGGGTTTCACCTGGGAGCAGCGGCTGCACTACTGGTACAAGTCCGCCCTCTTCGATGCCGCCGTTGACGGCATCGCCGTCGAGGATCTCGGCCGACTGCTTCGGAAGAGCGCATGAGCGCCGCTCCGGGCCTCCGCGGCGTGGCCTCGTTGCTCGACAGCACCTCCCTCGCCATCGTTGGTGCGACGGACAGGCCGGGTACGCCGGGCAGCCGCGTCCTGCAGTACCTGCGCGAGAACGGCTTCCGTGGTGAGGTGCTGGCCGTCAATCCGAGAGTGCCGGACCTCGGCGGAGTGCCGTGCGCCGCCTCGCTGGCCGAGGTTCGTCCGGGCCCGATCGACCAGGTACTTGTGCTGACCCCGGCCCAGACCGTTCCGGAGATCCTTGCCGAGTGCGTGCGTCGAGGGGTGGGCGCGGTGTCGCTGTTCTCGGCCGGCTACTCCGAGATCGGAGGGGACGGTCAGCTCGTCGAGCAGCAGTTCCGCGACATCATCGGAGACTCCGGGTTGCGGGTGCTGGGCCCGAACTGCCTCGGGATCGTGAACGCCCACACCGGGCTCATCGCGAGTCCGGCCAGTGCCTTCATGTCAGGCGCGATCATGCCCGGCCCGGTGAGCGTGATCAGCCAGAGCGGCGCGGTGGGTGCCTATCTGGTCGGTCTGCTCGGTGAGGTGGGGTTGGGGATTCGCTACTACGCCAGCACGGGCAACGA
This sequence comes from Marmoricola sp., assembly GCA_025965195.1. Taxonomy (GTDB): domain Bacteria; phylum Actinomycetota; class Actinomycetes; order Propionibacteriales; family Nocardioidaceae; genus Marmoricola. The sequence continues at coordinate 48,766 of JAOPXK010000098.1, read as the reverse complement.
GGTCGACATCCGCATCGGTGAGCTGTTGCTGCACTGTGCCGCCGACGAGCAGACGAAGGCCATCGTGGTCTACGTCGAAGGCCTCCGGGAAGCAGCGAGCTTCGTTGACGCGCTGGCTCTTGCCCGGAGTCGTGGGACCAACGTCATCGTCCTCAAGGCCGGTCGGACCGAGGTCGGAGCGCAGGCGGTCCGCTCGCACACCGCTGCCCTTGCCGGTGACGACGCGGTCTATGACGCCGTGTTCGCCCGGCTCGGGGCCTATCGCGCCGACTCCGTGCTCGATGCGGTGTCGGCCGTCCAGGCCTCGCTCGCCCCGCGCCGGACCGAGCGCCGTACCCGGCGCCTCGCGGTGCTGACGACATCGGGCGGCCTGGGCGTGCTCGCGACAGATGCGTTGATCGCCAGCGGCTTCGAGCTGCCGCCGGTGCCGGCCGAGACCCAGCGACGGATGCGGGAGCTGCTCCCGTTCTGCGCGCCGGGCAACCCGGTTGATCTCGGCGGGCAGGTCGCCGCCGAGCCGGAGGCCTTCGGCAAGTTTCTCCAGCTGACGGCCGAGAGCATGGACATCGACGGCGTCGTGGTCGTGGTGAGCAACGGCCCGCGGTCACGGGTCGGCTTCGCGCCGATGCGTGCCGCGTTGTGTGAGTTCGCTGCCGGCACCGACCTCGCTGTCGCAGCGGTTGGCGCGCTCACCGACGTGGATCGGGAGGACTTCGGAGCGCTCGGCATGATTGCCGTGAACGATCCGGCGGACGCGGCCCGGCGCCTTGCCGTCCTGGACAAGGTCACCGCGCTCCGGTCCTCGACAGGTGAGATTCGTCGGCCCGACAAGGTCGGCGTCGCGGATTTCCCGATGAAGGCTCTCGACGACATCACGGCGATGCAGCTGCTCGCCGGGCACGGCGTGCAGTTCGCCCCGCACGCCGTCATCGATCTCGCTGCCCCAACGGTGCCGGAGGACAACCTGTTTCCGGCAGCGGTGAAACTGCTGCAGACCGGTGTGCTGCACAAGGCAGCGGCGGGAAACGTGGTCCTCGACGTACGCGACGGGTCGCACCTCGCCGAGGTCCTCGCCGGCTTCAGGGCAAGGGGCCACGGCCACGGCCGTGTCCTCGTCCAGGCGATGATCGACCCCGCGGGCGACGAGCTCATCGTCGCGTCCCGGCGCGACCCGGTGTTCGGTCCGGTGTACGTCGTGGGCACCGGGGGCCGACACGTCGAAGCCATGCAGGACCGGATTCTGCTGCCACGCCCACTCACCCGCGCCGCAGTGGCGCAGGCGCTCGGGACGCTGCGCTTCCTGGACGTCGCGCGCTGGAGCGAGGAATGCGTCCGAACGGTGACCGAGGTTGTGCTGGCAGTTCAAGATCTGATGGAGGACGACCCGACGGTGGCCGAGGTGGAGATCAACCCGGTCATGGTCGGCAAGCAGGCGCCCTGGGCGGTTGCGGTCGACGCCGTGATCCTGCGGCGCGACGACGAGAGCGCGCAATGATCGACCGGGACGGGAGCAGCGCATGAAGGCGCCGACGAGTATCACCATCCGCGAGGTGTCGCCTCGAGACGGGCTCCAGGGCGAACCGGTCGAGATCGGCACTGAGGCGAAGATCGACCTGATCAACCAGCTCGCCGACGCCGGCCTGCCCCGCATCAACGTCACCTCCTTCGTGAGTCCCAAAGCGGTCCCACGGATGGCCGATGCGGCCGAGGTAGTCGCGGGGGTGGTGCGCCGCCCGGGACTGGAGCTCGATGCCTCCGTTCCGAACGTCCGCGGGGCCGAGCGTGCGATCGCCGCCGGTATCGACACGGTCGTCGTCTTCGTCGCGGCGAGCAACGAGGGCAACCTCCGCAACGTCGGACGGAGCACCGAGGAGTCGATGGTCGAGACCAGCGAGGTGATCCGGATGGTCCGCTCCGCAGGCAAGAAGGCCGTCGGCACCGTTGCCCTCGCCTTCGGGAGCCCTTACGGAGATGAGATACCTCCCGACCGCGTGGTCGAGCTGGCCGGTCGGTTCGTCGCCGCAGGAGCCAACGGAATCTCCTTGGGAGACACCACGGGCGAGGCCAATCCACGAGCGGTCCATGAGCTGGTGCGACGGCTCCACACCGAATATCCGGGCGTCGAGCTGGCGCTGCATCTGCACGACACCCGCGGGCTGGCACTGGCCAACGTCCTGGCCGGGATGGACGCAGGAGCCACTCATTTCGACGGTGCGGTCGGCGGCATCGGAGGCTCTCCGTTCACGAAGGACGCGGGCGGCAACCTCGCAACTGAAGACCTGCTCTACATGTGCGCCTCGATGGGTGTGCAGACCGGCGTCGACCTCGATGCGGTCCTGGGGACCTACCAGTTCCTGGAGAAGGTGCTTGGGCATCCACTGCCCGGCAAGCTCGGTCAATTGGGTCGTTCCGACCCACGAAGTCAGGAGGAACCGGCGTGAGCTCACCCGAGGCAATGAGCGAGGGAGTGCTGGACGGCATCCGGGTCCTGGATCTGTGTCGGGACCTGTCGGGCCCGTACACGTCGATGATGCTGGCCGAGTTCGGTGCCGACGTGATCGAGGTCGAGCACCATCTGACCGGGGACGAGACCCGGGTCTGGCCACCGATCGTCGGCGGCATCAGCGGCTACTTCGCCTCGATCAACCGCAGCAAGCGCAGCCTCGCCGTCGATCTGAAGGACCCTGACGGCAAGGCGGCCGTGCTCGAGCTGGCGGCGAAGGCCGACGTGGTGATGCAGAGCTTCACGCCAGGGGTGGCCGCCCGACTCGGGATCGGGTACGACGACGTTTCCCGCGACAACCCCGGTGTTGTCTACTACTCGCTCTCCGGCTACGGACAAGACGGTCCCTGGCGCGAGAAGCGTGGCTACGACCCGATCCTCCAGGCCGCCAGCGGTTTCATGAGCCTCACCGGCGAGAACGGTCGCGGCCCGGTCAAGTCGATCGTTCCCATCGCGGACCTGTCCAGCTCGATCTACGGATTCGCGTCGATCATGGCTGCCCTGTTCCGTCGGGAACGGACCGGCAAGGGACAGCACATCGACAACTCGATGATGGACGTCGGTGTCTCGATGCTGAGCGTGGTGGGAACCCGTTACCTGATGACCGGGGTGGTGCCTGAGCGCAATGGCACCGAGAACCCGCAGCGGGTGCCGTCAGCGGCATTCGGGTGCTCCGACGGGCGCTACCTGCAGGTGGTGCCGAACCAGCGACAGTGGCCGGCGTTCTGCGCGGTCCTCGGACGACCGGACTGGGTCAGCGACGAACGGTTCGCGACCCCGACCAGTCGCATCGAGCACCAGGCCGAGCTCTACCCGATGATTCGCGAGGCGTTCCTCGACAAGACCGCTGACGTCTGGAGCGAGCTGCTCGGCGATGCCACCATCGCCTGCTCACCGATCTACTCGATGGACGAGGTCTTCGACCTTCCCCAGGTGAAGCACCGAGAGATGGTGCAGAGCTACCACCTGCCCGCCGTCGGCGAGGTGCCCGCGATCTCGCTGCCGTTCAAGCTGTCCGAGACACCGCCACGGATCAGGAGCGCGCCGCCGTACCTGGGCGAGCACAGCGTGGACGTGCTTCGGGAACTGGGCCGCTCCGAGGATCAGATCGCCCAGATGATCGAGCGAAAGGCTGTCACCGTGACCCAGGCTCAGTCGGGAGGTGTGGCGTGACCGCGACAGGAACAGAGGTGCTCTCCGCCCAGGACGGGCGGGTGCTGACCCTGACACTTAACCGGCCGGAGGCACGCAACGCACTGAGCCGGGAACTGCTCGAGCTGCTGCTCGCCGAACTGAACCGCGCGGCGACCGATCCCGGCATCGGAGTCATCGTCCTCACCGGCAGCGGCCCGGCCTTCTGCGCAGGCGCCGACCTCAAGGAGGTCGCGCGCAACATGGACGGTGAGGATGCCTTCGGCGCTGCCTACGACCGCACCAACCAGTCGATGCAGGTGCACCAGCTCCTGCCGCGGCTACCGAAGCCGGTGATCGCGGCCGTGAACGGCTTCGCAGTCGCGGGTGGTTGTGGCCTGGCCATGTCGTGCGACATCGTTCTCGCTGCCGAAGGATCGAAGTTCGGCTATCCCGAGGTGAACCGCGGTCTGGTCGCAGCCATGGTGATGGTGAGCCTCAGCCGGATCGTCGGACGCAGGCAGGCACTCGACCTGCTGCTCTCCGGACGGCTGGTTCCCGCCGCGGAGGCCCGAGAGCTCGGCATGGTCAACCAGGTCATCCCCGACGACGATCTGCTGCCGGCCGCGATGGAGTACGCGCACGCGATGGCGGCCAAGCCCGCGACGGCTCTGCGCTTCACGAAGGACCTCTACCGGCAGGTGGTGGAGCTCGACTACGACCGCGCCATGGAATATGCGCGCGACATCAACCAGATGATTCGGCAGACGGGCGCGGCCCGAGAGGGCGCGTCCGCATTTGCCGCAGGACAGAAGGAGAAGGCGTGACTGAGCAGGCCGAATCGGCGGAGAGCACCATCGAGTTCACCATCGTCGACCACGTCGCCACCGTGTCGTTCAACCGGCCGGAGCGGCTGAACGCCGTCACGACCCCGATGTTCGGCAGGCTGCTGGAGATCTTCGACGAGATCAATGACTCCGCCGACGTGCGCTGCGTCGTGCTTCGAGGCAACGGACGCGCGTTCTGCAGCGGCGCGGACCAGAAGGAACGCCCGGGGATGTCGATCGAGGACATCCGTCGCCGCCGTCGGCTGACTCCGCAGGCGTTCTCAGCGATGCGCAGCTGTGTCTACCCGGTGATCGCCCAGGTCCATGGCTATGCGCTCGGCGGGGGCATGGAGCTCGCACTGGGCTGCGACTTCATCATCGCCGCCGAGGACACCGTGATGGGCCTGATCGAGAGCGCCCGCGGGTCGATGCCGGCAGGCGGCGGAACACAGTTGCTGCCACGCCTCGTCGGAGCGGCCAGGGCCAAGGAGATCATCTTCACGGCGCGGAAGTTCACGGCGCGCGAGGCGCTCGGCTGGGGCATGGTGAACTACGCGGTTCCCGCGGACGAGCTCGATGCCAAGGTGGCAGAGATCGTCGCAGAGATCGTCGCCGTCGCCCCGATCTCGAACGTCCAGTCCAAGCGCGCCGTCAACATGTCGCTGGACGTCGACGTGGTGAACGGCATCCAGATCGAGGCGGCACTGTATGAGCGGACGCTCACGACTGCAGACCGGGTCGAAGCAATGACGTCGGCGCGAGAGAAGCGCCCGCCGGTCTTCCGGGGCCAGTGATGAGTGTCGAGCGCGATGACCAGCCGGACGCGAGCATCGCACTGGCCGAGATGGTGGCTTCGACGGGCGCAGCGGACCTGCCGTCGGCGGCGCTGAACGCGGCGCGTTACGACATCCTGGACACCCTCGGATGCGGCATCGCCGGCAGGACAGCGATGGGAGTTGCCGAGGTCACCGCCGTGCTGCTCGGACAGGGCGGCGTCGAGGGGTCGGCAGTGTGGGGCAGCGGCAGCCTGCTGCCGGCCGCGCAGGCGGCCTTCGTCAACGGGATGGCATCGCACGCGCTGGACTATGACGACATCCATCCTGGAGTCACCCACACGGGAGTCAGCGTGATTCCTGCTGCGCTGGCTGCGGCGGAGGCGGCCGGAGTCACCGACATCGCGGAGGTCGTGGCGGCCGTCGTGACCGCAACCGAGGTGGCGGACCGGATAGCGCTCGCGGTGACCGACGGACCCGGAGTGACGGGCTGGCTGCTGACGCCGCTCGTCGGCTATTTCGGCGCTGCGGCTGCAGCTGCCCGGATGTTCGGCCTGGCCGCCGACAAGACCCTGAACGCACTCGGGTTCGCCTATGTCCAGACGAGCGGCAATGGCCAGTCGACCCTCGACGGTGCGCTGGCGAAACGGATGCAGCCGGGCTTCGCAGCACGTGGCGGAGTCTTCGGCGCGGAGTTGTCCCGTGCCGGGCTGACCGCGCCGACGAACGGTCTCGAAGGACCGCGCGGCTTCTACAACGTCTATCACCGGGGTCGCTACGATCCCGTGCCGCTGCGTCGCCACGACTCCGACGGCTGGCTCATCGAGCGTGCGACGTACAAGCCCTATCCGTGTTGTGGCTGGACCCACGCGGCACTGGAGTGCGCGGTCTGGTTCGCCGAACAGGGCATCGCTGCTGCGGACATCCGGCGCATTGAGGTCGGAACGAACGCCCAGGCATATCGGAGCGTCGGGACACCGCTTCCTCGCCGGTACAACCCGCAGACACCCGTCGATGCGCAGTTCAGCATCCCGTACACGTTTGCGACTGCCTTCGTCACCGGGGGAATCGCGCTGGCTGACTTCAGTGATGCCGCACTGCGCCGTCCGGAGGTGCTGGAGCTGGCAGCGTTGGTACGTGCCGACATCGATCCACAGCTCGACGCCGAGTACGGCCGCGTGCTGAGTCCGGCCCGCGCCGTCGTACATCTCGCCGACGGCTCGACTCTCGAGCACGTGGTCGTGGACCCGCGCGGTGGCGAGACGCGTCCGCTGACCCAGGAGCAGCTGCGCACCAAGTACGCAGAATGCTGCGATGCCGCTGGCCTGCGCACCGATGTCGCCGACCAGATCGCCGAACTCGTGCTGGGAACGACCCGGGGATCGGTCCAGGAACTCTGCGAGCTGTTGCGAGCTGCGCCGTGACCGGGTTCGCACGCCACTGCCATGGCTGACGTCGAGTTCGAGGTCGTCCAGCCCGGTGTGGGGCGGTTGCTGCTCAACCGACCGGGCAAGCGCAATGCGGTGAGCGCGGAGATGATCACTGCACTCACCGAGCTGGTGAACGGTGCCGAGGTCGCAAGCCAGTCCGCGGTCGTGCTCGTCGGCGCAGGATCGACGTTCTGTGCGGGCATCGATCTGACCCAGATCGCCCGGCCGGGGCATCGCGCCGATCCGACAGCGGCCTCGCGCCTGTTCGGTGCGCTGCGCCAGACCGGTCCGGTGCTGATCGCCGCCGTGGAGGGATATGCGTTGGGCCTGGGCTCGGGGCTGGCCATGGCGTGTGACCTGGTGATCGCAGCCGATGACGCCACGTTCGGTTACCCCGAGATCCGTCATGACCTGGTTGCTGGGGTGACCATGGTCGGACTGCGCGAGATCGTCGGTCCCCGGCGGGCGATGGAGTATCTCGTCACCGGTCGGCAGATCGGCGCGCACGAGGCGAACGACGTCGGCATGGTGAACCAGATGGTTCCGTCCGGTGACGCGTTCGCACGGTCGCTCTCGCTGGCCGGCGAGATCGCGCAACACAGCACTCCCGCAGTCCAGATGACGCGACAGCTGCTCCATGGCTCGGCTGGTGCCTCGTACGTCGAGGCGATCGAGGTCGGTGAGGCCGCAGTTCTCGCTGCGAGAGCCGACCGGCTGAGAGCGGCAACAACAGACATCGACCGTGCCCGCGACCGGGCCCATTCAGAAGGAGCACCATGACCGACACCGACGCGGTGGCTGATGCCGATCTCCGGGACCGCTGGACGGCGATGGAGAAGCGATACGGGGAGTCCGGCGTGCAGCGCACCTTCGGTCTCAGCATGAGCGTCGTCGGACGGGGCGAGGTTCTGGTGCACTTCGATGGCAGGCCCGAAGGCGCCAACCGAAGCGGAAACACGGCCGGGGGAGTGCTCACCCAGATGATCGACTCCGCAGTCGTCCAGGCCGCGGCAACCTGCATATCGGATGGTGACGGGCTGACCACCCTGGAGCTGAAGGTGAACTTCGTCCGGGCAGCGCCCCCCGGCGGACCCCTCACCGCACGGGCCACCATCAAGCACGAGGGTCGCACGACCGCAGTGGGGGCCGGAGAGATCGTCGACGCCGAGGGTCGCACCGTCGCCCTCGGGCTCGTCACCGTCGCGCTCCGCAGGCGATGAGGATGACCTCACCTGTTCTGTTCCGCTGGCCGTCGGTGTGCCGGCATGCCTGACGCAGTGATCTGTGAACCGGTGCGGACCGCGGTCGGACGCTACGGCGGCGTGCTGCGCGACGTACCGGCCGCCGCACTTGCAGCCGAGCTGATCCGGGCCGTGATCGACCGGACCGGCCTGCAGCCCCAGCACATCGATGACGTCCTGCTCGGCCAGTGCTATCCGAACGGCGAGGCTCCTGCCATCGGTCGGGTCGCAGCGCTCGACGCCGGACTGCCGATCGACGTGACGGGCCTGCAGCTCGATCGCCGATGCGGTTCAGGTCTGCAGTCCGTGCTGATGGCAGCCATGCAGGTGCAGACCGGTGTCAGTGACGTGGTGCTCGCCGGCGGTGTCGAGAGCATGAGCCAGGCCGAGTACTACACGACGGCGATGCGCTGGGGCGCACGGTCGGAGACCCAGCCCTTCCATGACCGCTTGGCCCGAGGCCGGATCACCGCCGGCGGGGTGAACCACCCGGTCGCCGGGGGCATGCTCGAGACCGCCGAGAACCTCCGCCGGGAGTACCGGATCCCGCGTGAGGAACAGGACGAGCTCGCGCTGCGCTCACACCAGCGTGCAGTGGCAGCCCAGCTCGCCGGCCGGTTCGACGCCGAGATCGTGCCCGTGACCGTGACCGGACCCCGGTCGTCCGCAGCCGTTTCGGTGGACGAGCATCCGCGCGCCGACACCACGCTCGAACGCCTCGCTGCGCTGTCTCCTGCGATGCGTGCTGGAGATGCGCAGGCGACGGTCACCGCGGGAAACTCCAGCGGGCAGAACGACGGTGCCTCGATCTGCGTGGTGACCACTCCAGCGCGGGCGGACGAGCTGGGCCTGCGACCGCTCGCGCGGCTGGTCTCGTGGGCGACCGCCGGAGTGGAGCCACATCGAATGGGAATCGGTCCCGTCCCTGCCACCTCCCGTGCACTTGGGCGGGCCGGCGTCACGCTTGCCGACATGGATCTCATCGAGCTGAACGAAGCGTTCGCGGCGCAGGTCCTCGCCTGCACCCGCGAATGGGGGCTGTCCGCACTCGAGGATGAACGTCTCAACGTCAACGGCTCGGCGATCAGTCTGGGACATCCGGTCGGCGCGACCGGCTGTCGCATCCTGACCACGATGCTTCGCGAGCTCGACCGGCGCGAAGGACGGTATGCACTGGAGACGATGTGTATCGGTGGAGGCCAGGGGATCGCCGCGATCTTTGAACGCGTCGCCTGAGCTACCGGGTAGGTCCGCACGCCCTCCAAGGACCGCAAGGTGCCGGACGACCGCCGGCAGGGCCTCGACTGTCTCGATCCTCCACCTTCCGGGTGAACATTCGGTGACACACTTTGCCGGTGCTGCCCCCGCCCGATGTGAAGCTCGTCGCGACCGACCTCGACGGCACCCTGTTGCGCTCGGACGGCAAGATCAGCGACCGCACCCGTGAGGCGCTGCTCGCCGTCGAGGCAACGGGCATCGAGGTCGTCTTCGTCACCGGGCGACCGCTGCGATGGGCGAGGGACGTCTTCGAGTACGTCGGGGGACACGGCCTGGCGATCATCTCCAACGGCGCGCTCGTCTGGGACGTCGCCCGCGATGACGTCCAGCTCGTCCGGGCGATCGAGCCGGAGGTCGGTCTCGAGGTCGGCGAGCTGATGCGCGGCGCCATCCCCGACACACACTTCGCCGTGGAGTCCCTGGAAGGCATCGCGCTCGAGGCCGGCTTCCTGGAGCGCTTCCCGGTGCCCGACGGCGCCCGGCGCGGGACACTCGAGCAGATCTTCCGTGCGCCGGCGCTCAAGCTCCTGGCCCGGCACGAGTCACTTCCCGCGCAGGAGTTCTGGGACCGCGCCGCGGTCGCGGTCGGAGAGCGGGTCGTCGTCACGTGGTCCTCGTCGAGCTCGTTGCTCGAGATCAGCGCCGCACAGGTGACGAAGGCGTCGACGCTCGAGCTGCTGTGCGCGGCGCGGGGGATCTCCGCCAGCGAGGTGGTGGCCTTCGGTGACATGCCCAATGACATCCCGCTCCTCGAGTGGGCAGGGACGTCCTACGCCATGAGCAACGCGCATCCGACCGTGATCGCGGCTGCCGAACGGATCGCGCCCTCGAACGACGAGGATGGCGTCGCCGTGCTCCTGGAAAAGCTGCTGGACCAGTGAAACCGACCGGTGGCCGCACGCGTCACAACGACATGTTGAGACTGCTGCTTGCCGTCGGCCTCGCCGCTTCGATGCTGGTGATCGCTCCCGCGCAGGCCTTCGCGTGCTCGTGCGTGGTGTCCTCGCTCGGTGAGCAGGCCCAGCGCGCCGACACCGTCGTGGAGGGCTACATCGGCGACAGCACGGAGACCGGCACCACCGTCTCCTATGACGTCACGGTCGATGGCAGCTACAAGGGCGAGCTGTCCCCGCACCTCACAGTGACGACCGGGAAGCAGTCGGCGTCCTGCGGACTGGGTGGGCTCGCGACGGACGAGAAGTACCTGCTGCTGCTCAACCGGAGTGGCGGTGGGTACGACGCGGACGCCTGCGGCGGCACTGCCAGATGGACGGCCAAGGACGCGGCCGAGATCGCGGACGTACTCGGTCCCGCACGCGTGCTGAAGGCCGCGCAACCGCCGCAGGTGAGCCCGGCCCGGGACAGCGTGGTGCCGAGGACGGCCGCGGCGACCGGTTCGCAGAAGCTGCGCAACGGCATCGTCGGTGGCGGCGTACTGGCCCTGCTCGTCGGTGCGACTGCGTTCGGGCTGAGCCGCCGAAGCCGGCTGCGTTAGGCCTTGGTCCTCGAGCCGTAGTCGCCGAACGGGTCGTCCCGCTCGCGCACGGCCGGCCTGATGCCGATGTCCGTGGAGCGCGCCACGAAGTCCCGGCCCTCCTGGGTGTGCCGGGCGACCCCGTCGAACAGGGTGCCGAGCGTGCGCGTCGAGGAGATGCCCATGTTCTCGGCGGTCTGGTTGCAGAGCAGCTTGAGCATCTCCAGCTGGTTGCCGGGCACCTGGGCCATCCGCTTCGCGAAGGCCATTGCGTGCTCCTGCAACTGGTCGTCGGGCACGCACTCGAGGATCAGTCCGGCGGCGACGGCTTCGGGGGCAGGGATCTCGTCGCCGGTCAGCAGGTAGCGCTTGGCCTTCTCGAACCCCAGCCGGTAGACCCACATCGCCGTGGTCGGCGTACCCCACACCCGCGACGGCGGATAGCCGAAGCTCGCACCCTCGCCGGCGATGATGATGTCGGAGCAGAGCACCAGGTCGGTGCCGCCAGCGATGCACCAGCCCTGGACCGCGGAGATGGTCGGCTTTCGCGCGTACCAGAGCTTCATGTACGTCGAGACGAACCGGCTCATCTCCCGCTGGTCGAGCACCGAGTCCCAGACCCGCTCCATGGAGCCTTCTGCGGCCTGCATCTCGGTCGACCAGTCGAGCCCGTAGCCGGCACAGAACGCCGGCCCCTCGGCCCGCAGCAGGATCACGCGCACAGCGGGGTCGTCGTCGGCCTCGTCGATGGCAACGGCGAGGGCATCCCGGAGCTCGGGAGTGATGGTGTTGTACTCCTCCGGCCGGCACAACACGATCGACCGGACACCGGCGGCGGTCTCAGTACGGATCGGAGTACGGACAGGCGTGCTCATGCGCCGGCCCGCTCGATGATCGCGGTGGCGTTCGTGCCGACCGGAAGGGTGCCGAACGCGATGCCCCAGTCACCGCCGAACCGTGAAGCACAGAAGGCGTCTGCGACTTCGTGAGGTGCATGCCGCACCAGCAGCGAACCCTGCAGGATCAGCGCCAGCTGCTCGACGATCCGGCGGGCACGGAACTCGATGTCGTCGAAGTCGCTGAACTCCTTGCGGATCCGGGCCACCGCGTCGTCGAGCCGGCTGTCCGCACCTGTGGCCAGCGCGACCTCGTCGAAGAAGGCGTCCAGCGACTCCGGCTGCCTGGCCATCGCTCGCAGGGTGTCCAGCGCCGCAACGTTGCCGGAGCCTTCCCAGATGGACGGCAACGGCGCCTCCCGGTAGAGCCTCGGCATGCCGGACTCCTCGACATATCCGTTGCCACCAAGGCATTCCAGCGCTTCAGCGGCGTGCACGGGAGCGCGCTTGCAGATCCAGTACTTCGAGACCGCGAGCCCGACCCGCTTGAACAGCGCCTCCTGCTCATCGCCCCGGACCGCGCGGTCGGTGGCGCCGGCGAGGCGCATGCCCACCGTCGTCGCGGCCTCGGCCTCGAGCGCCAGGTCGGCGAGGACGTTGGCCATCAACGGCTGGTCGACCAGCCGCTTGCCGAACGCCTCGCGGTGCCGGGCGTGGTGGATCGCCTGCATCAGCCCGAAGCGCATGCCGGCCGCCGAGCCGACGGCGCAGTCGAGCCGGGTCATGTTGACCATCTCGATGATGGTCGGCACACCGCGGCCCTCCTCGCCGACGAGCCAGCCACGCGCTCGGTCGTACTCGATCTCGGAGGAGGCGTTCGAGCGGTTGCCGAGCTTGTCCTTGAGGCGCTGCAGGCGGATCGGGTTCCGGGTGCCGTCGGGCAGCACCCGGGGCACGAAGAAGCACGACAGCCCACCGGGCGCCTGCGCGAGCGTGAGGAAGAAGTCCGACATCGGCGCCGAGGTGAACCACTTGTGCCCGACGAGCTCATAGGCGCCGTCCGACTGTGTTGATCCAAGGGGCGTCGCGGACGTGGTGTTGGCGCGTACGTCGGACCCACCCTGCTTCTCGGTCATCGACATGCCCGCGATCAGGCCGCGCTTGGTCGACGGTTCGCGAAGCCCGAAGTCGTAGGTCGTCGAGGTGAGCAGCGGTTCGTACAGCGCGGAGAGGGTCGGGTTGGCACGCAGGGCCGGCACGGCGGCGTACGTCATGGAGATGGGACACAGGTGGCCCGGATCCGTGCCGCCCCAGACGAACGTCTTGGCACTGCGCGCGACGTGCGCGCCCACGCGATCGTCCGCCCACGGAGCCGCGTGCAGCCCGTTCGCTACGGCCTCGGTCATCAGCTGGTGCCATTGCGGGACGAACTCGACCTCGTCGATCCGGTGTCCGTAGCGATCGTGGGTGCGGAGCGTCGGAGGGTACTTCTCGACGAGCCGCGACCAGTCCTGGATCTCCTCGCTGCCGGCCCGCCGGCCGAGCGCATGCAGGTCGTCCTCGGCCCAGCCCGCGCCCTCACGGGCGAGTCCCTCGAGCAGGGGCGGGTACGCCGCGTAGTCCGCGTCAGCCAGTGGTGGGACCTGGTTGGTCACTTCATGGGTGGTCGTCACTTGTCCTCCTTGGTGAGGGACGGCTGCAGGGAGAGCAGCCAGGTCCGGTAGTCGTCGTACGCCGCCCGGAGCGTCGCACCCGGCCAACCGGCCGGCTCGAGCTCGGGCGGCAGCATCGGGTCGGTGAGCAGGTGCCGCACCACGGCTGCCACCACCGCGAAGCGATTGGCCGGGTCGTCGGTCTTCGCGAGCGTGGCCAGCAGGTCATTGCCCTGGCCGGCCCAGGTGTCGAGGTCCCAGAGCTGGCGGACCAGGGTCGCTGCGTCACCGACCGGCCTGACCTCGAAGCAGGTCGAGATCTCGGTCAGCTCCGGTGGCCAGGGCCTGCGCAGGTTGGCCGGCCGCATCCAGACGCCTTCGCGCAGCTCGGCGACGCGGATGGCGGTCAGCTGGGCCCGGAGAGCGGCGCGACTGGAGGCAGTCCTGCCGCTGGCGGTGACCACGGCCATCTCCCAGGTGCCGTGCCAGCCGCGGGTTGCCGGGACCTGGGCGGCGTCCTGCCGCGCCTGGCGCTCCAGCAGCCGGGGCGACAGTGAGTAGCCGCTGCCATCGCGGACCAGGTCGCCGGCCGCGACCATCCGGGTCAGCGCCACCCGGACGGTGGGCTCACGGATGCCGAGGATGCCTCCCGCCGCGACCAGCTCGCCCGCGGAGAGACGTGGGGGATGGGCCCCGAGCAGGATGCTGAGGACGGTCGAACGCGCGGATACCGGCCGGATCGCCACCCGCAACACATTACAGGAGCGACACGAACGTCGGCAATATGTAATGTCAGCGCCCGCACGAAGGCGGACCGATCAACAGGCGCGCACGGGAGCTTCCGCGTGATCCGGACCGTCGAGCCCGACTTCGGTCCGTCGTTCTGCGGATGCAGCCTGCTGGTTCGTCAGAGGTACATGCCTCCGCGGCTGTTCTCGGCCGGGCCCTGCTCGGGGTCCTCGGCGTGCATGCCGGGAGGCATCGAGCCCGGAGGGAGAGCCCGCCGCATCTGCTCGAGCTGGGCGCGGGCGGTGAGCTGCTGGGCGTAGATCGCGGTCTGGATGCCGTGGAAGAGACCTTCGAGCCAGCCGACGAGCTGGGCCTGGGCGATCCGCAGCTCGGACTCGGTCGGGGTGTTCTCGCTGAACGGCTCGATCAGCCGGTCGAGCTCCTCGTCGAGCTCGGGCGCCAGGCCGGTCTTCAGCTCGGTGATCGAGACCTTGAGGATCGAAGCGAGTCGCTGGCGGCCGGGTTCGTCGAGCGGAGCGGCCTTGATCTCCTCGAGGAGCTGGCGAATCATGCTGCCGATCCGCATCACCTTGGCGGGTTCCTCGACCAGGTCGGTCAGCCCGCCGCGCTCGTTGCCGGAGTCGTCGCCGTCCTCCGCGCCGACCGACTGTGCGGGCAGTCCGTCGGGACCGATGACGACCACGCGCGGCTCTTCACCTTGGTCATTCAGGGGCTCACTCATGACAGCAAACCTACTCGGCACCTATTCACCGATGGTGAGCAGGATCTTGCCGGTGTGTTCACCTGCCTCCATCTGGCGATGCGCCTCCGCGACCTCTGCGAGCGGCAGCTCCAGGTTGACCATCGCCTTGACCCGGCCGTCGGCAACGAGCGGCCAGACGTGCTCGACGACCGATGCACAGACCGACGACTTCTCCTCGATCGGCCGCGAGCGCAGGGAGGTGGCGATGACGGCGCCCCGCTTTTGGAGGAGCTTGCCGATGTCGAGCTCGGCCTTGCTGCCGCCCTGCATCCCGATGATCACCAGCCGGCCCTGGGTGGCGAGCGCGGTCACGTTGGCATCGAGGTACTTCGCGGCCATGTTGTCGAGGATGACGTCGGCGCCTCCGGCTTCGCCGAGCACCGCCACGAAGTCCTCGTCGCGGTAGTTGATCGCCACGTCCGCGCCGAGCGAACGGCACAGGTCGAGCTTCTCCGGCGAGCCGGCCGTGGTGAAGACGCGAGCGCCGAGCGCCTTGGCGAGCTGGATCGCGAAGGTGCCGATGCCGCCGGCACCGCCATGGACGAGGAAGGTCTCGCCGGGCTGGAGAGCGGCGATCATGAAGACGTTGGACCACACTGTCGCGGCAACCTCGGGCAGTGCGGCCGCGGTCTTGAGGTCCACTCCCGCGGGCACGGGCATCACCTGTCCGGCAGGTACGGCGACCTGCTCGGCGTACCCACCGCCTGCGAGCAGCGCGCAGACCTCATCACCGACGGCAAGCCCCGTCACGCCATCACCGAGCGAGCGGACCCGGCCGGAGCACTCGAGGCCGAGGACCTCGGTGACGCCGGGCGGAGGCGGGTAGAAACCCATGCGCTGCAAGGTGTCGGCGCGATTGACGGCTGAAGCCACCACCTCGATGACGACTTCGCCCGGGCCGGCGACGGGGTCGGGAAGATCGGCGAGGACGAGGGCTTCGTAGCCACCCGGCTCAGGGGCGATGACAGCGCGCATGGGCCCAGCCTAGGAGGACAGTGTCGACACCCGGGCCTGCACCCGGGCCGGCATCCGGGTCACGCGTCGACGTCGGCCAGCTCGGCCTCGACCTCGGGATCCTCGTCCTCGTGCTTGAGCACGTCGGCCGGCTTGTCCCAGCGCAGCGCCAGGTCGGTGGCGATCCCGGCGAGACGTTCCAGCTCGTCGAGGTCACCGCACGAGCGGGCGGCGGCGTACCCCAGCAGGAAGGTGGAGACCGGGGCAGCGGGGCGTTCGACGTTGTGCGCCGCCTCGCGGGCAAGGTCGAGGATGAGCGACTCATCGACGTCGACCTCGACGTCGAGGGCGTCGCACAGTTCGTCAATCCAGTCGTGCAGGTTCACGAGACCCAGACTTACCCCGTTGGCGCGAGGTCGCAAGGGGTTCGGCACAACTGTCTGGATCGGTGCCCTCGGTGAGGCGTGGATCAGGCCTCCAGCGCGGAGCGCAGCTGCGTCAGATCGTCCCAGCTGTCCACGTCGCGGGCCTCGTCGCCGATGCCTGCCACCTCGGCAAGTCGCAGGTTGCCGATCAGGGCATGCACCGACAGGCCGAACTCCTGCTCGTACGGCGGGCGGTGGGCCTGCAGTGCGGCCGTCGAGTAGACCCCGCAGAGTGGCTGACGGCGGCCTGACTCGTCGGCCAGCAGCGCGCCGTCATCGACCATCGACCGGGTCAGCCGGCGGATGGTCGCAGCCGTCACGCACGGCATGTCCACGGCCAGGACGACCACCAGGTCCGGCAGCCGCGGGAAGCCGCTCAGCCCGGCGAGCAGCCCCGCGGCAGGGCCGCCGCCTGGCGGGTCCTCACGCAAGAACGTCACCGGCCTGTTCGTCGGCACGGGGATGCCCACCACGACGACCTCCGCGAGGTCGATCATCGCGTCGATCGCGTGCTCGAGCAGCGTGCGGCCGGCGATGTCGATCGTCGCCTTGTCCGCGCCGCCCAGCCGGACGGCGGTGCCGCCGGCCAGAATGATGCCGCCAACGTCGGGGCCGTCCCCCTGGTCCATGCCTCGAAGTGTTCCACCAGTGCTGGCAGGCTGGGGCAATGACCCCCTCCGACCCGCAGGACGCATTCCGCGTGACCCTGGTGCAGCGCGCGTCCTCGCTCGACCCGGCGGAGAACCTCGCCTTCCTCGACTCACTGACGGTCGACGGCGATCTCGTCGTGCTCCCCGAGGCCGCGGCCCGTGACTTCGGAGAGCCGGGTGCCGACCTCGCGCCGTACGCCGAACCGCTGAGTGGGCCCTACCCGAGCCGGCTCGGCGCCCTTGCTGAGCAGCACCACGCTGCCGTCGTCGCCGGGATGTTCGAGACCAGCGAGGACCCGACGCGGCCGTTCAACACCCTGGTCCTTGCGCAGCCGGGAGCGGTGACGACGTACCGGAAGATCCATCTCTACGACTCCTTCGGCTTCCGCGAGTCCGACCGGGTCCATGCTGGCCCACTGACTCCGGTCGTCGCCGAGGTGGCGGGCTGGCAGGTCGGCCTGATGACCTGTTACGACCTGCGCTTTCCCGAGCTTGCCCGCACTCTTGTCGCAGGCGGAGCCGAAGTGCTGGTCGTCCCGTCGGCCTGGGTTGCCGGACCCCTCAAGGTCGATCACTGGCGGACGCTCGTGCGGGCCCGAGCCATCGAGAACACGGCGTACGTCGTCGCGGTCGGTCAGCCGGGGCCGCGCTACACCGGCCACTCGCTCGTCGTCGCTCCTGACGGTGCGGTGCTGGTCGAGGCCGGCGAGGAGGCGGCCGAGCTGCACGGTGTGCTGGACCGCGAGAGCCTTCTGCGCGTCCGGAAGGACAATCCGTCGCTGGCCAATCGCCGCCTCTGATCACGTATCCTCGGCGGGTCGGCCAGCCGACCCGCCGATCGCCCTTGCAGGCAGCCTCAGGAGGACTTGTCCGTGTCGCGTGCTGACCGCTCGACTGGTCGCCGCCGGGCAACTCCGGTCAAGAAGGTCCGCGCCAAAAAAACCAGTGACCCCAGACAGCGTCGGTTCCGAGTCAGGATCAGCCAGCCGGTCTGGTTCCTCGTCGTGGCGGCGGCGTCCGGGGTCCTTGGCTTCGACCGCTTCTCCGATGTCCCGACCGACTACTCCCGGATCGCTGCCGGCGCGTTGACCGTCTGCTTCACCCTCGGTCTCGCCTCGCGCACGGGCGGCCGGATCCTGTGGGGAGGCGTGCTCAGCAGCGTTGTCGTCCTCGTCGGGCTGCTGACCCAGTGGACTCCGCTGCTTGCCGGATCGGCTGCGGCGACCGGCGTACTCGGGGCGATGCTCGCGGTGCTGGCCACGACACCGGCCGCGACGTTCAAGGGCGCCGCGAGGGAGGTCCTGGTCGCCGTCCTGGTCGCCTTCATCGCCTCGCTCGGCGTCGTGGGCTACACCGTCCAGCTCGACGTCAACCGCTTCGGCTATGTCGTCCTCGCGGCCTCACTGGTCGGGTCGATCGCGCTGGTCTACCGGCTCGGAGCGGGCCTGCACGGCCTCGGCCGCAGGGGATACGTCGTTGCAGGCGGCGCGGTCCTGCTTCTCGCGATCGCGCTCGCCTACACCGAAGCCCTGGGCAGGTGGGGCTCACCAGAGCTGGTCGGCTGGGTCAACGACTTCCGCAACTCGACCCGCTCCGCGCTGGGGGCCGTACCCCACCCGATCGACGCACTCCTCGGCATTCCGGCCCTGATCTGGGGCGTCTTCATGCGCGCCCGACGCCGGCAGGGTTGGTGGGTGTGCGCGTTCGGTGTCGCGGTGACCGCACCCACGACGGGTCGCCTCGCCGACCAGGGGGTCTCGTTCAGTACGACGATGCTCGGACTGGCCTACAGCCTCGTCCTCGGCCTGGTTCTCGGGTACGCCGTGATCCGGGTCGAGCAGGCCTTCACCGGGACGCGTGGCCGCCGGGCCCGCCGGGTCGAAGAGGCACAGGCGCATCGTCCCGAACCCGGCCGGCTGCACGCCCTGAACTGACCGGTCCAACAGGTCGTGCCGGGCGCGCGAGCAGCCAGCCGAAGCCGGCGGATGCTGGCCACTAGACTTCCGTCCAGTCCCTCGGGACATGGAGGGGTGCCGGAGTGGCCGATCGGAACCGCCTTGAAAGCGGTCGCTGGCAGTGATGTCAGCCGCGGGTTCGAATCCCGCCCCCTCTGCCAAGGCTCCGCGACCGGTCCAGACCTACTCGGAGCCGCCGATCTCCATCGACACGCTGTCGTAGGCGAGGTCGTGCAGCCGTTGCCGGAAGCGCTCGAGGTCCGCCACCAGCCGGCCGAGCTCGGTGCGGGCACGTTCGGCGTCGAGGCGTTCGAGTACCCGCGGGCCGAGTGCACCGATGCGGGCCAGCAGCTGGGTCCGGTCACGGTCGGACACACTTGCCTTGGCGGTGAGCCAGCCGTCGAAGTAGCGCACCTGCTCATCGGCCAGGGCATCCTTGACGGCGGAGAGCTTCTGCCGGACCAGCCACCGCCAGTTCTGCGCGATTCGGCTGTCGTTCAGGGCCTGTCGCAGCTCGTCGATTGCGTCTTCCAACGTCGCCATCAGCACCCACCTCCACGATTGGTCGCGTGCTCAGATGGAATCTTGAGTGTGACTCGGATCACGTTGTTAAACAAGAGTGGTCCGCACCCGATTGGCGATCTCGGCCACTTGAAGATGTAATCACCGGGTGACCGATTCCGGTGTTCCCGCATCCCCCGACGCGCCCACTGACTACGGGCTCTCGCCGCAGCTTCGCGCCCGGCTGATGGGCACCGTGCTGGTCGCGATCGGAGCGGTCCTGGTGCTGATGACGGTGCTGGTCATGGTGCTGGGCCTGTCGAAGGACATCCTGTCCGGGGTGATCATCCTGGCCGTGATCGGCGTTTTCACCCTGGGCTTCCTGCTGGTGCGCCGCTGGTACGTCGTACGCCTCGACGCGGTGGGCTACCAGGTCCGGTTCATCCGCGGCGCCGGCACCAAGGCGGCTCGCTGGAGCGACGTCGAAGACCTGCAGACCACCACCGTGGCGAACGCTCCCTGTGTGATCCTCCGCCTCCGGGACGGACGCACCACGACCGTCCCGGTCGAGCTCCTTGCGGGCGATCGGGAGGTCTTCGTCAAGGACCTTCAGGGGCACCTCGACCGGGGTCACGGCTACCGCCGGCTCGGCTGAGCGGGGCGGGTACGGGCCCGATTGGGCGACACCCGGTCGGCATGGGTAATCTGTGCTCGCGTTCTGGAGGTGTCGCCTAGTCCGGTTTATGGCGCCCGCCTGCTAAGCGGGTTCAGGTTAATCCCTGTCGGGAGTTCAAATCTCCCCACCTCCGCAGGTCACAGCACCCCGAGTCCACCAGGTCTCGGGGTGTTGTTGCGTCTACAAGAAGTTGCAGAAACATGCAGTGCACTTTGATGAGGTCGCCGCGCTATGGGCCTGCGGCTGACCGTGCCCGACACTTGACCTAGCCCGGCCGGAGCAACCGGGCCAAACGAAGGGTCATCACCATGAGCAAGTTCTCCTCGGTGGCGAAAGCGGCAGCCGCCGCCATAGTCGCTCTCGGCTTCGTGGTCGGTGCGGTTGCTGCCCCCGCGCAAGCAGTCAGCGACCACGCATCCCGTACGACCTATCACTCAATGCTGGACACCGGCTGGGACTAGGCCTTCCAAGACTCGAGACGAGGACGCCAAGTCGCCCCCCGGCACAACGTCCAGCCACCCCCCCGGCCGTCTCGTTAGAGGGCGGCGGACCTCGGGTCTGCCGCCCTCGATCTTTTTCAGGGCACGATCATCCTGTTGTTCTCCTCCGGAGGCTCCAGCTGCGAATTCCGTCGTCGACCGTTCTTGGCCTCGAGCTGGCCCATCGCATAGCCGAGCTGGAAGCGGGTCTGAGCGCCGTACTCGTCCTTGAGCGCGGCCACGTAGCCCGCGTAGGTCCTGGTGCTGACCCCGACTCGCTTCGCGCTCGCGTGGTCGCTGTGGCCTTCGACCAGCATCCGCACCGTCATGTTGTGCACGTCGTCCGCGATGTCGCGGGCAGTGGCTTCCTCACGGTCGGCGAAGGCGCGGGCGCGCTCCCAGTAGCGGTCGAAGATGTCGACCAGGTAGGCGACCAGGCTCTTGTCATGGATCGCGATCGCGACGTGAGTGCCTTCGACGCCCGGCACGATCGCGAGCACCCGGTCGACCACGATCAGCCGGTTGAAGAACTCGTCGAGCGTGCGGATCTCGGCCCCGTGCCGGCTCACCTCCTCGGCGTACTCCCGCGTCGCGATGCTCCGGCGGGCCGAGTGCTGATAGAGCGTGCGCAGCGTGATGCCGCGTTCCAGGGCGCGGAGGTCGCGCTCGATGGCGACCTTCAGCGTTGCTGCCGACCGGGCGCCCGCCGGCTGAGCCGTGAGCAGCTCCTTCTCGGCGTCGCCGACGGCGGCCTGGATGAAACGGTTGATGTTGGCGTAGCCGCGTAGCTCGGTGATCGGGCTGCCGCCCAGCGCCGTACGCCGGAAGACCTGGCCGAGCGCGCCGAAGGTGTTGGCCCAGCTGGTCGACTCGGTGAGCAGGTCGGCCGCCATCTGGCCCATCGGGGCGACGACGCGGGACTGGACGGTCGCTGGGTCCACGGGAACGTAGCTGCCGGTGGTCGGATCCAGGGCCAGCAGCCCGAGATCGGTGAGCAGATCGAGGCTCGGACGGTCGACGGTGCCGTCGGCGAAACGCGGGTCATCGCGTTGGACGGAGCCGTGCTCGACCGCCTCCCGGTAGAGCACGCTCGCACGCGTTTCCAGAAGCCGCCGATGCTCTGCCCCGTACTCGATGCTCACGTCGTCGATTAAACAGGTGAGCGGCGCGCGATGTCGAAGATGCCTGCGAAAAGCACGAACGGCCGCACCCCACGAGGGGTGCGGCCTTCATGCTGCACGCAGGTTGGTCGAATGACCTACCGGTTGGTAGCGACCTCAGAGACCCAGACGTGCCTTCAGGCCGTCGAGCTCGGTCCAGAGCACGGCGGGCAGCGAGTCGCCGAACTTCTCGAACCACTCGGTGATCTGTGGGATCTCGGCCTTCCACTCCTCGATGTCGACCTTGAGGGCCTGCGCCATGTGCTCGGGAGTCACGTCGAGTCCGTCGACGTCGAGCGCACCCGGCGCCGGCACGTAGCCGATCGGGGTCTCGACGCCTTCAGCCATCCCGTCCATGCGCTCGATGACCCACTTGAGGACCCGGCTGTTCTCGCCGAATCCCGGCCACAGGAAGCCACCGTCCTCGTCACGACGGAACCAGTTGACGTAGAAGATCTTCGGGAGCTTCGAGGCGTCGTTGTCCTTGCCGATCGTGATCCAGTGGTTGAAGTAGTCACCGGCGTTGTAGCCGATGAACGGCAACATCGCCATCGGGTCGCGCCGCACGATGCCGACCTCGCCGACCGCGGCAGCAGTCGTCTCGGACGACAGGGTCGCGCCCATGAACGTGCCGTGGACCCAGTCGCGGGCCTCGGTCACCAGCGGAATGGTCGTCTTGCGACGGCCACCGAAGAGGATCGCGTCGATCGGGACACCACGCGGGTCGTCGTACTCCGGCGCCAGGATCGGGCACTGCTTGATCGGGGTGCAGTAGCGCGAGTTGGGGTGCGAGCTGAGCTCGGTGGACTCCGGGGTCCAGGGCTCGCCCTTCCACGAGGTTGCGTGGGCCGGCGGGTTCTCCAGGCCCTCCCACCAGACGTCGCCGTCATCGGTGAGCGCGACGTTGGTGAAGACCGAGTTGCCGATCTCGATGGTCTTCATCGCGTTGGGGTTGGTGTCCTGGTTGGTGCCGGGAGCAACGCCGAAGAAGCCGTACTCCGGGTTGACCGCCCACAGCCGGCCGTCGTCGCCGATGCGCATCCAGGCGATGTCGTCGCCGATCGCCTCGACCTTCCAGCCCGGGATGGTCGGCGCCAGCATGGCGAGGTTGGTCTTGCCACAGGCGCTCGGGAACGCGGCGGCGATGTACTTGGTGACACCGGCCGGCGAGGTGAGCTTGAGGATCAGCATGTGCTCGGCGAGCCAGCCCTCGTCACGCGCCATCACGGAGGCGATGCGGAGCGCGTAGCACTTCTTGCCGAGCAGGGCGTTGCCGCCGTAGCCGGAACCGAAGCTCCAGATCATCCGCTCCTCGGGGAACTGGACGATGTACTTGGTGTCGTTGCAGGGCCACTTGACGTCGGCCTGGCCCTCTTCGAGGGGGGCGCCGACCGAGTGCAGGGCGGGCACGAAGTCTGCGTTGAGCTCCTCCATCCGGGCGAGAACCTTGGTGCCGACGCGCGCCATCACCCGCATCGAGGCGGTGACGTACGCCGAGTCGGTGATCTCCACGCCGAACATCGGGCTCTCGGCCTCGACGTGACCCATCACGAACGGGATGACGTACATGGTGCGGCCCTTCATGCAGCCGGCGTACAGCCCGCGCATGATGTCCTTCATCTCGTTCGGGTCCATCCAGTTGTTGGTGGGCCCGCAATCCTTTTCATCGACCGAGCAGATGTAGGTGCGGTCCTCGACGCGCGCCACGTCGGTGGGGTCGGAGGCCGCGTAGTAGGAGTTCGGCTTCTTCTTCTCATCGAGCTTGATGAAGGTGCCGGACGCGACGAGTGCGTCGGTCAGCTCGGTCCACTCCTCATCGGAGCCGGTCACCCAGTGAATGTTCTCGGGCTGGGTCAGTGCCGCGATCTCGTTGACCCAATTGAGGATGCCCTCATGGCTGGTCGGAGCGGCCGCATCTGTTGCGGTGGTGGTCGACGTATCGGCAGTCATGCCAGTTTCCCTCTCGAGCATTCGCGACGGGCCCGTCCACGGATTCAGTCCGGGGGAAAAGCGTCGTCGGCCGTCGAGCGTATCGACGGAACAGTGTCGTTGAGTTCTGCAGATCGCGGGCGTCGTTGCAGGCGATTTTGTTGTGTTCCCCAAAGTACGCCGAACAGGAGGCTCGGAAGTAACCCGGGTTGCCCGCGAATGTACCCGGCGGGTGCATTTCGGACTATTGGATCGATCAAGGCCGGAATGCCGTGACGAGGCTCACGGTCGAGCGCTTCCCTGGCCCGGCTCGAAGGCGCTGATCTCGGGGCCGGGCGCGATCTCGCGCCCTCCGATTTCGCGCCCGTGTCCGCCGCGCGCTACGATTCCTTCCGCCCAACCGGCTAGGCGCTTGTAGCTCAACGGATAGAGCATCTGACTACGGATCAGAAGGTTGGGGGTTCGAATCCCTCCAAGCGCGCAAGGCGAAGTGCCCGCCCCCGTGGCGGGCATTTTGCGTCTGACCTGCGCAAACGCGCGCGCGTACCTGTCTGCGACAGGCTGAACGCGCGGCATCCGGCTGAGCGACAGCCCGCCCTGGTGGGAGACTCACTCGACGACAGCGAGGTTCCACTGTGTCGAGCCGATCGCCTGAGTGAGGGCGGACGAGAAGAAGATGTAGTGCTCGGTCGCTCGGGCAGTGCTGATGTCACCCAGGTCCACCTGTGCGTCCGGGGACCACCCAAGATCCGCGAGCAGTTCAGAGACTGTGGCCTTTCCGTCCGGGCTGTTACCGGACAGGAAGACGAGGGACGGCGAAGCCAGGCTGCCTGGTGCAGCCATCACCTGGGCGTGGACCGTGTTGAGGGTCTTGACCACCGAAACGGCCGGGAACTCGTCCTGGATCGCGGAGGCGACGCTCGCGTTCGGGTAGGCGAGAACGAATCCGTCCGAGATCGCGTTGCTCACGTCGATCAAGACCTTGGCGCCGAGCGGCCCCGAGCCGATCGCCTTCAAGGTCTCGAGCGCACTCACGCCGGGCGTCGCGTTGACGATCACCTCTCCGACCGAGGCCGCCTCGGCCAGAGAGGTGACTCGGCCCGGCAGGCCGGACGCATGCCCGCTCCGCGATCCGAAAACGAGCTCGTGCCCGGCCTTGACCAGGCCGTGACCGATCGCGCTGGCAACACGACCCGTGCCCAGGATGGAAATGATCATGCTGCTCTCCTTGATCGAAATGGTTGCTTCCCCGTCTACCACTCATGCGCGGGCCCAGGTAAGAGCTGGGGACTGGTCGCCTCGTATCGATGTGCTGCGGCCGTCCGGCAGCGCGCACCCTGACCGAGGTCCTTGCGACCGGCAGGTTCGCGTGGTGATCGACCAGACCTCGCGCTCGATCTGCCCTGATCTCACGCTGAGCAGGCGTGCCGTGGTCGCGCGGGTACGGCGACAGCAGCCCGCCGCAGGCGAGTGGCTCAGACCAGTCTGGTTGACGACCTCAGAAGCGCAGCATGGTCAGCGTGAAGGTGGTCGGGCTCGAGGGTGAGGTGACCAGGACGTCGCCACCGAGGGTCCGCGCCACTCGTCGGGACAGGGCGAGTCCGAGGCCGACTCCGGTGCTCTGCTCATCACGTACGCCGGCCGTGAAGAGCTCGTCCGGATCGGCGGCGGCCAGACCTGCGCCGTCATCGGAGACGCTGATCTCCACCCCTCGCCCGTTGGCGGACGCCGTGACGGTCACCTCGGAGGCGGCGTGCTGGACCGCGTTGACCACGAGAGGCGCCAGGGCTCGTACGGCGAGCTCCACGGGAGCCGAGACCAGCAGATCGGGCCCGACGGTCTGGATCCGCAGGGCGGTGGCGGGCAGGTCGGCGAGCGCCATCGCGATCACCTCGGACGTGAAGCACCGGGTGCCGGTGCTGTCGTGCCCTCGGGCGACCGCGAGCAAGGTGTTGATGGTGCTCGTCATCCGGTCCGTCAGGTCGACGATCCGGGTCAGCCGCTCGTCGGGGCTGATCATCATGCCGAGCTCGGCCTCACCGCGGATCGCCGTCAGCGGGGTGCGCAGCTCGTGAGCGAGCTCGGAGGTCAGCTGCTGCTCGCTCCGGATCGCGTTGGCCACCCGGTCGAGCAGCACGTTGAGGGTGTTGCCGAGCTGGGAGATCTCGTCGTGCCCGACACCGACGAACCGCGACTCGAGATCGTGCTCGCTCCAGTCCTCGGCAAGCTTGGCCATCGACTCGACCGGCTCCAGGGCGCGTCGGATGGTCCACGCCGCGATCGCCGCGGAGCCGGCCGCGACAAGCAGCCCGACGAGCACCAGCCCGGCGGCGACAATGTCCCGGCTGGTCTCGTAGGGCTGCCGCGAGGCCGAGACCACGACCACGGCGCCGACCTTTCCGGTCTTCTCGATGGTGATCGGCGCCGCCAGGTAGGCCCGGTCGCGCCGGTCGATCTCCACGCGCGCGCGGGTGGAGGCAAGGGACACGGCGGTCGTCTGTTCGTGCTCGCCGACTCGCGGCCCGACTATCTGGGCACCGTGCGAGTCGAAGACCCAGGTGGTGTCATCGATCGCGTCGTCCGGCGTCGCGAGCTGGCTGACGCCGCCGGTCGCGCTGAACTGCACGGTGGCAGTGACGGCCGCCAGCTGGTTGTTCAGGGCGGTGCTGATGTTGTGGTTGGTGAGGACGCCGAGCACGACGACGACGGCACCGACCATCGCCGCCATCGCGACGGCAGAGACCAGGGCCGTCGACCAGACGATCCGGGCGCGCAGGGTCCGGCCGGGCAGCCTCATTGGAGGGTGAACCCGACTCCACGGACGGTCTTGAGCTGCACCGGCGACTCGACGGCTGCCAGCTTGACCCGCAGCCGGCGGATGTAGGTGTCGAGGGTGTTCTCGTGCACGATCGCGCCGTCTGGCCAGGCCGCGGCAACGGCTGCACGACGGCGTACGACGGCACCGGGGTTGGCCGCGATCGCCGCGAGGAGGCGAAACTCGGTCGGGGTGAGCTGTTGCTCGTTGTCGGCCCACCGGACGGAGAAGCGGTCGGGGTCGAGCCGCAACCCGGTCGAGCCCTCGGGCGCGGGCCGGGTCCGCTTGTGCAGTGCGGCGACGCGCGCGAGTACCTCGGCGATCGCGAACGGCTTGGCCACGTAGTCGTCCCCGCCGGCGTGGAAGCCGGCGACGCGGTCGTGCACACCGTCGAGGGCCGTCAGGAACAGCACCGGCGCGTGCTGGCCCTCGGCCCGCAGTGCCTGGCAGACGTCCCGGCCATCGGCATCGGGCAGGCCGATGTCCACGATGATCACGTCGACGGAGTCGACCGGACCGAAGTTGCGGACCGCCTCCTGGCCGTTGCGGGCGATCAGGACGTCGTACCCGTTCATGCGCAGTGCATCGGCGAGTACACGGCGTACCGCCTCGTCGTCCTCACAGATACCGATCCTGGTCACCAAGTCATCGTGCCGCATCGCCTCGCGATGTTCCCGGTCTGCTCGCGACGTAGTCAGGTGTCTGTCAGGTTCAAATGGGCACTGTGATCACATGACCACCGCCCTCGAGCGCCCCGCGGCAGTCGTTGCGCGCCCGCTTGCCGGGGTCGGGTCCTGGGTCGTGCCGGTGTCCGTCGCGGTGGCCGTGCTGACCCGGCTGCCGTTCCTCGGGATGGCTGTCGGACAGGACGAGGCCGGCTTCCTCGCCGTCGCGAAGCAGTGGCACAGCGGCGGCACCTCCCTCTACGGCAACTACTGGGTCGACCGGCCGCCGCTGCTGATCAGCATCTTTCGCCTCGCGAGCATGCTCGGGGGGTTGCCCGCGCTGCGCCTGATCGGCTGCCTGGCCGCCGCACTGTTCGTCCTCGGTTCGGCGCGGGCAGCCCACCACCTCGCCGGTCGTACGGCGTCCCGCTGGGCCGCTGTCACGGCCGCCGCGCTCAGCGTCACACCGCTTCTCGGCGGCCTCGAGGTCAATGGCGAGCTGCTCGCCAGTCCCTTCATCGCCTTCGGCATTGCCGCCGTCGTGCTGTCCCTTCGGACCACCGACCAGCGGCGGGCGATCCTGATGGCCGCGCTCGGTGGTGCGGCCGGCGTCGCCGCGATGCTGGTCAAGCAGAACCTGGCCGATGTCGCGGTGTTCGCTGCGGTCGCGTACGCCGTCGCGTGGCGCCGGCGCGAGCAGCCCGGTCGGCGAGTCGGTCGGCTGGTGCTCGGCTCGCTCGCTGGCGGAGCGGCGGTGGTGGTCGTCCTGGCTGTCTGGACCGTCTCGCAGGGCACCTCGTTGTCCGGCGTCCTCTACGCGATGTATCCGTTCCGCATCCAGGCCGGCGAGGTGATGGCCGCGTCCGGCAGCCACAACGCACTCGCCCGGCTCCAGTCGATGGTGTGGGTCGGCCTGCTCAGCGGGCTCGTCCCGATGATCGCGCTCGTCGCCACCAAGGCCAAGGCGGGCCGGAAGGTGCCCGGCAGCTGGTACGGCCTGATCGCGACGATCGGCTTCGGTGCCGCGTCGGTCCTGCTGGGTGGCAACTACTGGATGCACTACCTCATCGAGCTCACTGCCGCGGTCTCGATCGCGATCGGGGTCCTGGCCGCGCGCAAGGTGCGGCTGACCCGGGTGCTCGTGATGTTCACGGTGGCGTGTTCGGCGATCGTGTGGGTGGTCGCGCTCGCTGTTCCGCAGGGAAGCGTCGGCACGACCGTCGGGAAGGCGATCGGCTCGGCGGCCCGGCCGGGCGACACGATCGTTGCGGTGTACGGCCATCCCGATGTGGTCGAGACCTCCGGGCTGGCCTCGCCGTACGCCTATCTCTGGAGCCTTCCGGTCAAGACGCTCGATCCACAGCTGACCGCCCTCGACGCCGTCCTGGCCGGCTCGGCTCCACCGACCTGGTTCGTCACGTGGGACCAGATCTCCTCCTGGGGCGTCACGTCGGGCCCGACCAGCACCACGGTCGCGCGGGACTACCACCGGGTCGCGATGATCTGCGGCCGCTCGATCTATCTCCGCAACGGGCTGAACCGGCCCACTCCCATCGCGAGCAGCTGCCCGCCGGGCTTTCACATAGATGCAGCCAAGGAGCTCATGCCATGAAGACCCTCGTGGTGATGCCGACCTATCAGGAGGCTGCCGGGATCGTCGCGATCCTCGACGCCGTGCTCCTGGAGGCGCCGGACGTGGACGTGCTGGTGGTCGACGACTCCAGCCCGGACGGTACCTCGATCCTGGTCGCCGACCACCCGGCACATCTCGTCCGGGTGTTCCTGCTGAAGCGTCCGGAGAAGGACGGGCTCGGGGCGGCGTACCGCGCTGGCTTCGCGTGGGCACAACCCCGCAACTACGACGCCGTCGTACAGATGGATGCTGACTTCTCGCACCCGCCCGCGAAGATCCCGGAGCTGGTCGCCGCGCTTCGGACCGCAGACGTCGCGATCGGGTCCCGCTACGTCAGCGGAGGCGCGATCGAGGACTGGTCCGCCTCTCGGCGGGCGATCTCGTGGCTCGGCAACATGTTCGTCCGGACGGTCCTCGGCCTGGCCGTGCACGATGCGACGGCCGGTTTCCGGGCGTTCCGCAACAAGGCGCTGCTCCGACTCGGAGCGCTCGAGTCGGAGTCCAACGGCTACTGCTTCCAGGTCGAGAACGCCTGGCGTGCCGAGCGGATCGGGCTTCGCGTCGTCGAAGTGCCGATCACGTTCACCGACCGCACGCTCGGGCGCTCGAAGATGTCGTCGTGGATCGTCCTCGAGGCGATCATCCGGGTGCTCGGCTGGCGCTTCCGCGAGCTCGTCCCGGCGCGCGAGCAGTTCGAGGGCGCGGCCTCTCGCTGAAGGCCGGGGTCCGCCGGTCCGGTCTCAGCCACTAACAAGCAGGCTTGACTGTTTGTTGGCTGACGGGTCATCATCGACTGGTGACCACCGTCCGCGTGCCGCAGGAGGAGCGCACCCGCGCCATGCGGCAGCGCCTGCTCGAGGCGACGGTCGACTGCCTGGTCGATCGGGGCTGGAGCGGTACGTCGACCACGCTCGTCTCGCAGCGGGCCGGGGTCAGCCGCGGAGCCCAGCTGCACCACTTCCCGACCAAGCAGGACCTGGTCCTGGCCGCGGTCGAACATGTGATGGCCACCCGGGGCAGCGACCTGGTCGGCGCCGCGGTCGAGCTGCCGGGCGGCGAGCAGCGCACCCGCGCCGTGCTCGCGATGCTCGCCGAGCACTTCACCTCGAAGGTCTTCGTCGCCGCTCTCGAGCTCTGGGTCGCTGCTCGTGCGGATCCGGAGCTGCACGCGGCCGTCGTACCTCTCGAGCAGCGGGTCGGTCGCGACATCCATCGGCTCACCATCGAGCTGCTCGGCGCCGACGAGGGCGTCTCCGGCACCCGTGAGCTGGTGCAGGCGACGCTCGACCTGATGCGCGGGCTCGGGCTGGCCAACACCATCGCCGACGACACCCGGCGGCGGAACCGGATCCTCGACCAGTGGGCGAGCACGCTCGATGACCAGCTGGGTCTCGGCCGGGCTCGACCGACAGAGAAGGAGAGCAGATGAACGACGTGCTCGACGCAGTGCTGGCCGATCTCACCGCCGAGGGCGACCGGCTCGAAAGCTGGGTCACCGATCTCTCCGAGGACGGCTGGGCGAGGGCAACCCCCGCTCCCGGCTGGGACATCAAGCACCAGGTCGCGCACCTCGCGTGGACCGACGAGTCCGCGCTCGCCGCAGCCACGGACAAGCACGCGTGGGACACGATGGTGCTGATGGCGATGGCCGATCCGACCGGGTTCGTCGACACCACGGCCGCCGAAGGAGCACGTGCCGCCGGCGCCGACCTGCTGGCTCGCTGGCGCTCATCGCGGACGGCGCTGGTGAGAGCACTACGTGAGTACCCGGCGGGTCAGAAGATGCCGTGGTACGGCCCGCCGATGAGCCCGACTTCGATGGCGACCGCGCGCTTCATGGAGACGTGGGCGCACTCGCTCGACGTGGCCGATGCGCTCGGCATCACCCCAGAGCGCACCGACGGGATCAGGAACATCGCGCACCTCGGCGTCCGTACGCGCGACTTCGCGTACTCCGTGCACTCGCTCGCTGCTCCCGCCTCGGAGTTCCGGGTCTCGCTGGTCGCACCGTCGGGTGCGCTGTGGGAGTGGGGACCTGCCGGGGCGGAGCAGACGGTCAGCGGCTCGGCGTACGACTTCTGCCTGCTGGTGACCCAGCGCCGCAACCGCGCCGACCTCGACCTTGTCGCCGTTGGCCCCGACGCCGACGCCTGGCTCGACATCGCGCAGGCGTTCGCCGGGCCGCCGGGATCCGGGCGTGCCCCGGTCGAGACCGCGCCATGAGTGATCTCGACGAGCTCGATCACCGCCCGTTGCGCGTCGGCAACTGCTCCGGTTTCTACGGCGACCGGCTCTCCGCGATGCGGGAGATGCTCGAGGGCGGCGAGCTGGACTTCATCACCGGCGACTACCTCGCCGAGCTGACCATGCTGATCCTCGGCAAGGACCAGCTGCGCGACCCGTCACTCGGCTACGCGCGCACGTTCGCCCGCCAGGTCGAGGACTGCCTGGGGCTGGCGCTCGACCGCGGCGTCAGGATCGTCGCGAATGCGGGTGGGCTCAACCCCTCCGGACTGGCCGCGAAACTGACCGAGATCGCAACCGGGCTTGGGCTTTCGCCGTCGATCGCGTACGTCGAGGGTGACAACCTCGCACCCCGCGCTCAGGAGCTCGGCTTCGGCAACGCGCTCACCGCGAACGCCTATCTGGGCGGCTTCGGCATCGCGCAGGCGCTCACCGCTGGAGCCGACATCGTCGTGACCGGCCGGGTCACCGACGCCTCGGTCGTCGTCGGGCCGGCGATCGCACACTTCGGCTGGACGGCCACGTCCTACGACGAGCTCGCCGGTGCCGTCGCAGCCGGTCACATCATCGAATGCGGGACGCAGGCCACCGGGGGGAACTTCAGCGGGTTCCTCGGGCTTCCCCGCGATGCCACGCCACTCGGCTTTCCCCTCGCGGAGATCTCCGCCGATGGCTCGTTCGTCGTGACCAAGCACGCCGGCACGGGTGGTGCGGTCACCGTCGACACCATCACCGCGCAGCTCGTCTACGAGATCCAGACCGAGAAGTACCTCGGCCCCGACGTCACCACCGACCTCACCTCGATCACCCTCGAGCAGGTCGGCCCGGATCGCGTCGCGGTGTCCGGCGTGACCGGTGAGGCTCCCCCCGAGCAGCTCAAGGTCTGTGTCAACGAGCTCGGCGGCTGGCGCAACCAGTTCGAGTTCGTCCTTACCGGCTTGGACATCGAGGCCAAGGCCGGCTGGGTGCGCACTCAGCTCGAGGCCGCCTTCGGCGCGACTCCGCCGGCCTCGGTGACCTGGTCGCAGAGCCGGATCCCCGGGGTCGACGCCGACAGCGAGGAGGCCGCGTCCTGCCTGCTCCGGTGCACGGTGATGGATCCGTCGGCCGACAAGGTCGGCAAGGCGTTCACCGCTCCGGCGGTCGAGCTGGCCCTCGGGTCCTATCCCGGCTTCACGATGACCGCTCCTCCCGGGCCGGCATCGCCGTACGGGATCTATCGGCCGTTCTACGTTTCGCGGGATGCCATTGCGCATCAGGTCGTTCTTGGGGACGGCACCCGGGTCGACGTGTCGTCGGCACCTCCTGCCGGGCACGCGGAGAGGCCCGCCCCGGCCAACCACCCGTTGCGCTCGCCCTTGCCGGGCTCGCTCGTCCCTCGCTCACTCGGCGAGGGCGAGGCTCCACGGAGGCCAGTCCCATCCACGGCCGGGGCGGGCCTCTCCGCGCACCCGTCATCCGGTGTGGGTGGCACCCCGGCCCGGTTGCCGTTCGGGTCGTTCGTTCATGCGCGATCCGGGGACAAGGGCGGAGACGCGAATCTTGGGTTGTGGGTGAAGCACGACTCTTCCTCGGCGTACGACGCACGAGTGGCCTGGCTGCTCGACTTCGCCACGGTCGAGAACCTCAAGGCGCTGCTGCCCGAGGCCGCTGACCTGGAGGTGGAGATCTACTGCCTGCCGAACCTGGGCGGCGTGAACGTGCTGATTCGTGGACTGCTGGGGGAGGGTGTCGCGGCCTCCACAAGGTTCGACCCGCAGGCCAAGGGGCTGGGCGAGTGGGCCCGGAGCAGGTATGTGGAGATCCCGGAGGGGCTGCTGTGATGTGGAACGAGGAACAGCTCGCCCTGCAGGAGACGACCCGGCGGTTCGTCGAGCGGGAGGTCGCGCCGCACCTGCAGGAATGGGAGGACGCGGAGCAGACGCCGCGGTCGCTGCATGTCGCTGCCGCGAAGGTCGGGCTCCTCGGTCTCGCCTTCCCCGAAGAGGTCGGCGGGCAGGGCGGCTCGCTGACCGACTCGATGGCGATGCAGGAGGCGTTCTTCGAGGCCGGGGCGTCGTCCGGGCTGATGGCAGCGCTCTTCACGCATGGCATCGCGCTGCCGCACATCGCCGCTCACGGGTCAGCTGACCTGGTCGATGCCTACATTCGCCCGACCCTCGCCGGGGAGAAGATCGGATCGCTTGCGGTCACCGAGCCCAGCGGTGGCTCTGACGTCGCCGGGATCATCACGAAGGCCGAACGCGACGGTGACACCTACGTCGTCAACGGTGCCAAGACGTTCATAACGAGTGGCGTGCGCGCCGACTTCGTGACGACGGCTGTCCGCACGGGCGGTCCAGGGCACAAGGGCATCAGCCTGCTGGTGATCGACAAGGGCACGCCCGGCTTCGAGGTCACCAGGTCGCTGAGGAAGATGGGCTGGCACTGCTCCGACACGGCCGAGCTCGCCTTCACCGACGTACGTGTGCCGGTGGGCAATCTCGTGGGTGTGGAGAACTCGGGCTTCATCCAGATCGCGGAGCAGTTCGTGGTCGAGCGGATCGGTCTTGCCATCCACGCCTATGGGATCGCCGCCCGGTGCCTCGCGCTCACCAGGGAGTTCGCCGCGCAGCGAGAGACGTTCGGGAAGCCCTTGCTGGCAAGGCAGGTGGTGCAGCACAAGCTCGTCGAGATGCACAGGATGGTGGATGTCGCCCGCACCTACACCCGCGCGATCGCGGCTCGCCACGACGCCGGCGAGAGTGTGATCGCCGAGGCCTGCCTCGCGAAGAGTACGGCGGTCGAGGCAAGTGCCTTCGTCGTCGACCAGGCCGTGCAGATCCATGGCGGCACCGGCTACATGCACGGGACCGAGGTCGAGCGGCACTTCCGCGACCAGCGGATCCTCGGCATCGGAGGAGGCGCGACCGAAGTGCTCAACGACCTGTCCGCACGACTGTTGGGATACACCACATGACCCACACGATCGCCGACCCGGCAGAAGTTCACGCAGAGTCCGCGCCGACCCGTCGCGAAGTCATGCTCTCGAAGCTTGCTGACCTCGCGACCGAGCAGGCCAAGGCTGTTGCCGGTGGCGGCGAACGCAACGTCGACCGGCATCACCAGCGCGGCAAGCTGCTTGCCCGCGAACGGATCGAGCTGCTGATCGACGAGGGCTCGGCGTTCCTCGAGCTGATGCCCCTTGCCGGCTGGGGCAGCGACTTCGCCGTCGGCGCGAGCATGATCACCGGGATCGGGATCGTCGAGGGCGTCGAGTGCATGATCGTCGCGAGCGACCCGACGGTGAAGGGCGGAGCGAGCAACCCCTGGACCTTGAAGAAGGCCTTCCGCGCCTCGCAGATTGCCGCCGAGAACAACCTCCCGACGGTGAACCTGGTCGAGTCGGGTGGCGCCGATCTGCCGACGCAGAAGGAGATCTTCATCCCCGGAGGGCGTCTCTTCCGGGACATCACCCGGTCGTCGGCCAGGAAGGTGCCGACGATCGCGCTGGTCTTCGGCAACTCGACCGCGGGTGGTGCCTACATCCCCGGGATGAGCGACTACGTGGTGATGGTGAAGAAGGGTGCCAAGGTCTTCCTCGGTGGTCCGCCGCTCGTGAAGATGGCGACCGGTGAGGAGTCCGACGACGAGTCGCTCGGCGGTGCGGAGATGCACTCGCGCACGTCGGGGCTCTCGGACTACCTCGCTGTCGACGAGCTGGACGCGATCCGGATCGGTCGCCGCATCGTCGCTCGGCTGAACTGGCGCAAGGCCGGACCTCGACCGGGCTCGATCGACCGGCCGCTCGACTTCGCAGCGCCCGATCTTGACGCCGAGGATCTGCTGGACATCATCCCGACCGATCTCAAGGAGCCGTTCGACCCGCGCGAGGTGATCCTGCGCCTGTGTGACGGAGTCGGCCCGGGCAACGAGGCGGCCTTCGACGAGTTCAAGCCTCTCTACGGGTCGTCGCTCGTCACCGGTTGGGCGCGGCTGCACGGTCGGCAGATCGGCATCCTCGCCAATGCGCAGGGTGTGTTGTTCTCCGAGGAGGCCCAGAAGGGGACTCAGTTCATCCAGCTGGCCAACCAGATCGACGTACCCCTGCTGTTCCTGCACAACACCACCGGCTACATGGTCGGCAAGGAGTACGAGCAGGGCGGCATCATCAAGCACGGCGCACAGATGATCAACGCGGTCAGCAACAGCACGGTGCCGCACCTGACGGTGATCATGGGTGCGTCGTACGGCGCCGGCAACTACGGGATGAACGGCCGCGCCTACGACCCGCGGTTCCTCTTCACCTGGCCGTCCGCGAAGTCGGCGGTGATGGGCCCGGCCCAGCTTGCCGGTGTGCTGTCGATCGTGGCGAGGGCAGCCTCGGAGGCAAAGGGCATCGCCTACGACGACGAGGCCGACGCCGGCATGCGTGCGTTCATCGAGCAGTCCGTCGAGGAGCAGTCGCTGCCGTTCTTCCTCAGCGGGATGGTCTACGACGACGGCGTCATCGACCCGCGTGACACCCGCACCATCCTGGGCATCTGCCTGTCCGTGATCGACAACCTGCCCATCGAGGGCACCGACCGCTTCGGCGTCTTCAGGATGTGACCGGATGACTGTGAAGAAACTCCTCGTAGCGAACCGTGGCGAGATCGCCCGCCGCGTCTTCAGGACCTGCCGTGACCTCGGCATCGACACCGTCGCCGTCCACTCGGATGCCGACGCCGGGATGCCCTTCGTCGCCGATGCCGATGTCGCCGTACGGCTGCCGGGCAACACCCCAGCCGAGACCTACCTCCGCGGTGACCTCGTCATTGCCGCCGCCCGGAGCACTGGTGCCGACGCGATCCATCCCGGCTATGGCTTCCTCTCCGAGAACGCAGAGTTTGCGCAGGCTGTGATCGATGCTGGCCTGGTCTGGGTCGGGCCGACCCCTTCGTCGATGATCGCGATGGCGACCAAGGTCGAGGCCAAGGAGCTGATGGACCGGGCCGGGGTGCCGGTCCTGAGGGAGCTGTCCCCTGACACCGTGACCGAAGCCGATCTGCCCTTGCTGGTCAAGGCCTCCTCGGGCGGAGGTGGCCGAGGGATGCGCGTCGTACGTTCGCTCGACGAGGTGGCCGCCAACGTGGAGCTGGCGTCGAGTGAGGCGGCGTCCGCGTTCGGAGACCCGACGGTCTTCTGCGAGCCGTACGTCGAACAGGGCCGCCACGTCGAGGTGCAGATCGTGGGCGACACCCACGGGAACGTGGTCGTCTTCGGCGAGCGCGACTGTTCCCTGCAGCGGCGGCACCAGAAGGTCGTCGAGGAGACGCCGGCCCCCGGGCTCTCCGACGAGATCCGCGCCGCGCTGCACGACGCCGCCCGCAAGGCCGGCGAGGCGATCTCCTACGTGGGCGCGGGGACCGTCGAGTTCCTGGTCTCGAGAAGCTCGACCACCGGAGAGTTTGACCGCTTCTTCTTCCTCGAGATGAACACCCGGCTCCAGGTCGAGCATCCGGTCACCGAATGTGTCTTCGGAGTCGACCTGGTCGCCCTGCAGATCGCCGTCGCCGAAGGACAGTCGTGTGCTCAGGTGGTCGCCGGGGCAGCCACTTCAGCACTCGACCCGACCGGGCACTCGATCGAGGTCAGGTTGTACGCCGAGGACCCGTCGGCGGACTGGCAGCCACAGAGCGGAACACTGACCCGCTTCGAGGTCCCGGGAGTGATGGCGGAGTTCGAGAACCCTGCGTCCTATGGGCTCCGGATCGACTCCGGAGTCGGCGCAGGCAATGAGATCGGCACGTTCTACGACGCGATGATCGCGAAGGTGATCGTCTGGGCGCCGACTCGCGAGCATGCGCTGCGCCAGCTGGCCGGCGCCCTCGCGAAGGCCGAGATCCACGGGCTGCGGACGAACCGTGACCTGCTCGTCAACCTGTTGCGTGACCCGCTGGTCATCGCCGGCGACATGCATACGACGTACCTCGACTCCACGGACCTCACGCCTCTGACCCGGTCCCCGTGCGGGCCGGATGCGGTCGCCGTCAGTGCATTCGTGGCCGCGATTGCCCTTGCAGAGCAGGCGAAACGGGACTCCCCGCTGCACAGTCGAATCCCGGCTGGATGGCGAAATGTGGTCTCACAGCCGCAGCTCACCACGTTCGCGGTCGAGACAGGCCCGACGACCACGCTCGAGGTCCGCTGGTACGGCGGTCGCGAGTTCACGTCGGCGGATCTCGATGATGTGACTGTGGTTTCGGCAGGCCCGAGCCTTGTTGTCCTCCTTCAGGGAGGACTGTCGCGGCGCTTCGACGTACATGTCGGTGGCAGCCAGGTCGATGTCGAGTCATCGCTCGGCCATGTCGCACTGCGGAAGCTGCCGCGGTTCGTCGACCCGGCCGACCAGGTGAGCGAAGGTTCGTTGCTCGCACCGATGCCGGGCAGCGTCATCTCGGTCAACGTGGCGGCGGGCGATGCCGTCACAGCCGGCCAGACGATCCTCGTGCTCGAGGCGATGAAGATGCAGCACAAGGTCACCGCTCCGGGAGACGGAGTGGTGACCGAGATCGACGTGAAGGTCGGTCAGCAGGTCTCCGCAGGCGAAGTCCTGGCCGTGGTCTCGGCCGAGATTTCGACAGGCTCAACCACCGACATCGGCTCAACCGAAAGTGAAGAGGGAGCAGGCGCATGACGATCACAGCATTCAGCGAGCCGGAGGAGCGGATCGCGCTCCGCCAGGCCGTTGCGAAGCTCGCCGGCAGCTATGGCCGCGAGTACATCGAGAAGAAGTCCCGCGAGGGTGGCAAGACCACCGAGCTGTGGCAGGACATGGGCAAGAACGGCTACCTCGGCGTCTCCATCCCCGAGGAGTTCGGTGGTGGCGGAGGCGGTATCGCCGATCTCGCCGCCGTGCTCGAGGAGGCGGCCGCGGCGGGTGCGCCGCTCCTGTTGATGGTGGTCTCGCCTGCGATCTGCGGAACGGTGATCGCGCGCTTCGGAACCGACGAACAGAAGAAGCGCTGGCTACCCGGCATCGCGGACGGCTCGTTCACGATGGCGTTCGGGATAACGGAGCCGGATGCCGGCTCAAACTCCCACAAGATCACCACCACCGCTACGCGGGACGGCGACGAGTGGGTCCTCAACGGTGCCAAGACCTTCATCTCCGGAGTCGATGAGGCGGACGCCGTACTCATCGTGTCGCGCACCGCCGATGCCAAGACCGGCAAGCTCAAGCCGTGCCTGTTCGTCGTACCCACCGACGCCAAGGGCTTCGAGGCACAGCCGATCCCGATGGGGTTCGTCGCGCCCGAGAAGCAGTTCACGCTGTTCATCGACAAGGTTCGGCTGCCGGCCGATGCGCTGGTCGGCACCGAGGACGCGGGCATCATGCAGCTCTTCGCCGGCCTCAACCCCGAGCGGATCATGGGCGCGGCGTTCTCCAACGGCATCGCGCGTTATGCGCTCGACAAGGCTGTCGACTACGTGAAGACGCGTGATGTCTGGGGCCAGCCGATCGGAGCGCACCAGGGCATCGCGCACCCCCTCGCCAAGATCAAGATCGAGCTCGAGCAGTCGCGGCTGCTGCAGCAGAAGGCCGCTGCGCTGTACGACGCAGGCGACGACTTCGGTGCGGGGGAGTTCGCCAACATGGCGAAGTACGCCGCGGCCGAGGTCGCCTGCAACGCGACCGATGTCGCCGTACACAGTCACGGCGGTAACGGGATGACCCAGGAGTACGGCCTGGCCACCATGCTCCTCGCAGCCCGGATCGGCCGGATCGCCCCCGTCTCCCGCGAGATGATCCTGAACTTCGTCGCCATGCACTCCCTCGGCCTCCCCAAGTCCTACTGATCAGCTGGTGTAGATGTTGAGTTGTGCCTCAATCACCGTTCACTTGTGCCTCGGTTACGCGGGCGCCGGTAACCAGGGCGCAACTCAACGGTGACTGATGCCCAACTCAACGATCAGGAGAAGTGATGAGCGAGCTGGTGCACTACGAGGTGGCGGATCGGGTCGCCACGATCACGCTGGACTCGCCGGCCAACCGCAACGCGCTGTCGCGGCAGCTGGTGACGGAGCTGTTCGAGCGGCTTGAGCGGTCGGGTTCGGACGAGACTGCCAGTGTCGTGCTGATCCGGTCGGCCGATCGGGTGTTCTGCTCGGGCGCCGACCTGTCCGAGGCCTCGAGCACCGGCATGGAAGAAGGCGCGAAGACCCTTGTCGAGCTGCAGCGCCGGATCATCACCCACCCCAAGCCGGTGGTGACGCGGTTGGCCGGGCCGGTGCGCGCCGGAGGACTCGGCATCGTCGCGGCCAGCGACATCGTCATCTGCGGTGACGACGTGACGTTCGCGCTGACAGAGGTACGGCTCGGACTCACTCCCGCGGTGATCTCCTTGACACTGCTCTCGCGGATGACGAGCCGGGCGGCGTACGACACCTTCCTGACCGGCCGCACGTTCTCTGCGGGAGAGGCCGAAGCGATGGGCGTGGTCACCCGAGCGGTGCCGGCCGCCGAGCTCGACGAAGCGGTCGCGGAGGTGTGCAGGGATCTCGCCAAGGGGAGCGCGCAAGGACTTCGAGAGAGCAAGGCCCTGCTGGGCAAGGCGATGCTGGAGTACGTCGATGCGAACGCCGACGAGATGGCGGCACTTTCGGCACGGCTCTTCGGTTCCGATGAGGCCCGCGAGGCGATGCTCGCCTTCCTCAGCAAGAAGTAGGACGACCTACTGGACTCCCGTTGCCGGGAGAGTGATCCACCCGCGGGTGAAGGCGGACTGGTGTCGCTGGGCGGCGGTGAGGTCGACGCCGATCTGCGGTTGGGCCGCGAGCAGCTCCTGGAGGGCAACGGTCGCCTGCAGCCGGGCGAGGTGGTTGCCGACGCAGAAATGCGGCCCGCTGCTGAAGCCCAGCTGCCGCGGGATCAAGCGGCGAACGTCGAGCCGGTCGGCCGTCGCGCCGAACTCCTTCTCGTCCCGGTTGGCCGATCCGAAGAGCATCAGCACCTTCTCGCCCTTCGGGATCGTCGTGCCCGCCACGGTCACGTCGCGAGTCGTCGTCCGGGCGAGCGCCTGCAC
This sequence comes from Marmoricola sp., assembly GCA_025965195.1. Classification (GTDB taxonomy): domain Bacteria; phylum Actinomycetota; class Actinomycetes; order Propionibacteriales; family Nocardioidaceae; genus Marmoricola. Next base: position 8,996 of record JAOPXK010000098.1, on the reverse strand, counting down.
CGACGACTCGAGACGCAGGCACTCCATGGCCGCGTTCCCGATCAGGGACGGGTCCTCGAGGAGCAGCGAGCGCTGATCCGGATCCGCGCCGAGCAGCATCACGCTGTGTGAGATCAGCGATCCGGTTGTGTCGTTGCCGCCTGCGACCATCACGAAGCAGAATCCGAGGATGTCCCAGTCGGAGAGCCGCTGGCCGTCCACCTCGGCGTTGACCAGCGCTCCGACGAGGTCGTCCGTCGGGTGCTCGCGACGGTCCTGGATCAGTGCGGCGAAGTACTCGAACATCTCGGTCACGGCCTCCGCTCCCGCAAGCGCCGCGGACGAGAAGCCGCTCTCCTGCAAGGCGGTCAGCGTCGACACCCAGGGGTCGAATCGCGCGCGATCTGCCGCCGGAACGCCGAGGAGCGAGGCCAGCACGTACGTCGGAATGGTGGTCGAGTAGTCCTGATGCAGGTCGACGATCTCGCCCGCCGCGGCCTTCTCCGCAACCTCGGCCAGCCGTTCCCGGGCGAAGCGCCGGATATCGCCCTCGAGCGCAGCGATCCGCTTCGGAGTGAAGCCACGGCCGATCAGTCCACGCAGCTGCGTCTGTATCGGTGGATCGAGCATCACGATCGTCGGCGCCAGGCCGAGTTGGCCGATCTCGTCGCGGTAGAAGGTGAGGCCGCTCGCGGACGAGAAGTCCTCCGGCCGACGTACCGCATCCCAGACGTCGTCAAAACGAGTCAGTGCCCAGAAGGAAGGTGCGATGGACGTACCGGCGTGGTGATGGACCGGGTCGTGCTCGCGCAGCCAGGCGTAGGCCGGATAGGGGTCCGCCTGGAATGCCGGATCAAACGGGTCGTAGACCTCGGTCATCTGCATCACCCATCAACTAATGGAATCTCTTAATAAGAGTATCCATTAGTATCTGGTGTCATGCCCCGAGATGCAAGCGCCACCAAGGCCCGGCTGCTCCGAGCAGCCGAGCGCCGGTTCGCGCGCGACGGGGTTGGCGGCACCCGGATGGTCGATCTCGTCCGGGACGCCGGCCAGGCCAACGAGTCCGCCGTCAGCTATCACTTCGGGTCCCGGAAGGGCCTGCTCTCTGCGATCGCGGAGAAGCACCTTGCGGTGATGGACTTGCGGAGGAACGGTGACCTGGCCGACGCGGACATTCGTACGGTGATCGACGCGATCGTGGTGCCCACTGCCAGCTTGCTCCGCACTGACGATGGCCGCGACTTCCTGCGCATCACCGAGCAGTTGGCCGGGTTCTCCGGCGTACGGCAGAACGTGCTGGCGACCCCGATCCGCGGCTCTGTCCTCGCCGGCCAGCTCTCCCGCCTCGATGAGCTGTTGCGGACGACGCTCGACGCGACGTACACCCGCGAACGGACGGGGGCGCTCGTCACCTTCCTGACGGCCAGCCTCGCCGAGCGTGCTCGCAGCATCGAGCGCGGAGACCGACAGGCGCTGAGTCACGTGCGGTACGTCGACAACCTGGTCGACATGCTCACTGCGGCGATCCAGGCGTGACCTCTGCGGTCCGAGAGATGCCGTTGCCTCCCAGCGCGAGTGCGAGGTCCTTTCCGCGCACCTGCCCTCGATGAGGTCGTTCGCGGCGGAATCGGGACGTTCGCGGATTCAGAGCCAGCGCTGTAGCCGCTCCAGCGCGCTACCGATCTCGTCAGTCGATCCGGCGAACGACATCCGCACGAACTCGTTGCCACGCTGGGTGTCGAAGTCGATGCCGGGAGCCATCGCGACGCCGGTCTCGTCGAGCAGGCGCAGGCACCAGCCGTAGGAATCGTCAGTCAGATGGCCGATGTCGGCGTACACGTAGAAGGCGCCATCCGCGGGCGCGAGCTTGTCGATGCCGAGGCCCGGCAGTCCGTCGAGGAGGACGGTTCGGTTCTTCGCATAGCGGGCGACGTGACTGTCCAGCTCGGCGTAGGACTCGGGCGTGAACGCTGCCAGTGCGGCGTACTGCGAGAGCGCGGGCGGGCAGATGGTGAAGTTCCCGGTGAGTACGTCGACCGGTCGGCGAAGCGACTCCGGGACCAGCATCCAGCCAATCCTCCAGCCCGTCATCGAGAAGTACTTCGAGAACGACCCGAACACGATCGCCTCCCGCGACGTCTGCCAGGCGGAAGATCGCCCGATGGTGGTCGAGCTTGTCGGGACTCCGTACTCGATCCCGTGGTAGATCTCGTCGGAGATCAGCCGCACCCCGCGCGACTCGCACCAGCTCGCGATCGCAGCCAGCTCGGTGGGCAGCAGCATCGTGCCTGTCGGGTTCGCCGGCGACGCCACCATCAGACCGGCGATGGGACCTTCGATCGCATCGAGCTGCTCGACCGTCGGCTGGAACCGGGTCTCGGGCCCGCAGTCGATCTCGACGACCTCACATCCCAGCGCAGTAAGGACATTGCGGTAACAGGGATAGCCAGGCCGAGCCATCACCACCCGGTCGCCGACCTCGAAGGCAGTGAGGAAGGCCAGCAGGAAGCCTCCGGACGAACCCGTCGTGACAACCACGTCCTCAGCGGTGACCTCGATGCCGTATGACGAGCGATGGTGCTTTGCGATTGCCTCCCTCAGCGACGGGATGCCCGGCGCGACGGTGTAGCCGAGGAGCTCCTGGTCGAGCAGTCGCTTCGCCTCTTCGCGGACAGGTCGTGGCGCGCCGGTGGATGGCTGACCGGGAGCGAGATTGAGGAGATCACCCTTGCTGGCTTGACGATTCTGGGCGGCGGCCAGCAGGTCCATCACATGAAATGGGGGAACATTCGCCCGTTGGGCGACCTGCAGGCGAGACGTCATGGGACAGACACTAGGTGGTGCAGGGCGGCCCAACCAGTTGAGACGGTGTGAGCGAGCACGAGGCCTGATTGGACGGTGACGGAGGCCTGATTGGACGGTGACGGACACCCGATTCAACCGTGACGGAGGCCTGATTCAACGAGGAGGGGCGGCGTGGCGGCCGGCGCGTCTGCCGAAGTAGGAGCCCTCGGCCAGCTGGGTGCCGGAGGCGTAGCCCTTGCCGTCCTGGGCGATGTTGGCGGCGCAGGCTCCGGCTGCGTACAGGCCGGGGACGGTGTCGCCGGACTCGGTGAGGACCTGGCCGTCGACCGACGTACGAAGGCCGCCGATCGTGAAACCGGCGTACAGCGCGTTGCCCAGCGTCAGGTCATACGCGCCCCACGGCCCATGGTCCTGGGCCTCGAGCCAGTCCGGGTGCTTGTGGAAGTCGGGATCGTCGCCCTTCGCCGCATTCTCGTTGTACGCCGAGAGGGTCGCGTCGAGCCGGCCGGTGGGGATACCGAGCGCGGTCTCCATCTCGGCGATCGTCTCCCAGCCGTCGATGAACGGTGCGAGCGGGAAGTCGGGGTGCTCGATGTGCGCGGAGTCGACGATCAGGTACGCCGCGCGGTCGGGCTGGTCCATCACGAACCCCGAGGTGCGCGAGTGATAGCTGTCCTCGGCGACGAAGCGGTCGCCGTTCTTGTTCACCACGATCCCGGTGACGAGCTTGGACGGCGGGTAGAACGGCGCCGTGATGAACGGCTGGTCCATGTGCCGGAGCGCGCCGCCGACAGAGGCGCCGAGGCGGATGCCCAACCCGTCGTCGTACGTCGAGCCGAGGGTGAACAGCTTCGAACCGAGCTGAGGAACGTTCGCCGCGACCATCTCGGCGTTCATCACGAATCCGCCTGCGGCGATCACCACCGACGTGGACCGGATGAACCCGCGCTCGTCGAAGCGCCGCCAGCCGATCCCGATGACGGATCTCGACTGCGCTTGATCACCGGGGTGCGGTCGATCACCCGGCTCGGTCGACACCACCAGGTGGGTGGCGCCGGTCTCGTAGCGGACCGCGACCCCGGCTTCGTCCAGCCGTTCGCGGAGCAGGTCCATCACCATCTGGGTGCCGCCGGTGTCACCGGGGACCGGAACCTTGTGACCGCGAGGAGCGGGCACGGCCTGGTCGCGGAACGGCCAGACCTTCTCGTTTCCGGTGAACATCAGGCCCTGGGTGCCGGGCTGGATGACCGCCTTCTCGGGGTAGAAGGACCGCTCGAACTCGAAGCCAAGCGACTCGATCCAGTCGAAGTGGGACACGGAGTCGTCGCAGAACGCCCGGATCTTGTCGGGCTCGGGGTCGCGGCTGACCGCCATCAGGTACTTGTACATCTCGTCGGCTGAGTCGTCGTGGCCGGTCGCCTTCTGGACCGCCGTGCCACCGCCGAGATAGAAGTGCCCACCCGACATCGCCGAGGTGCCGCCGTGGACCGCCGCCCGCTCGAGGAGTACGACGCGGGCTCCGGCGCGTGCTGCCTCGAGGGCGGCACAGGCACCGGCTATGCCGAAGCCGACCACGACGACGTCGGCCTCGTCGGTCCACACGTCGACGGAGGAGGCGGAAACGACATCGGGAAGCTCGGTGCTCATGAGCAGAGCCTAACGCGACGACTAGAACGAGTTCTAGTTTCGTGGGCGGTCGCGGGCAGACCGGCCCGGCTACCAGCCCGGTGGCAGGCCGGTGAAGTCCGGGGCACGACCCTCGGCGAACGCGGTGAGCGCCTCGAGGTTCGCGGGTCCACCCATCAGCTCGGCAAACGACTGGTTCTCGCGCTGCCGGGCGGCCGCGATCCCTTCTCGCAGCGGGGCCGTCATCGCCGCCTTCACCGCAACCAGGCTCGAGACCGGCTTGGCGGCCAGCAGAAGGGCGTGTTCCATCGCCGTGCTCAGCAGCGTCTCCGGCGAGCAGAGCTTCCACACCAGGCCCATCGCATGCGCTTCCTGCGCGTTGATCCACTCCGAGGAGAGCAGCACCCACGCGGCGTTCTGCTGGCCGATGAGTCGGGGGAGCAGGAAGCTCGACGCGGCTTCGGGTGCCACGCCGAGGCTGGTGAACGGGCACTTCAGGCGCGCCTCGGTCGACATGAACGCGAGATCGGCGTACCCGAGGATCGTCAGCCCGATGCCCAGCCCGAGTCCGTTCACCGCCACCAACAGCGGCTTCGGGAAGTCCGTCAGGGCATCGATCAGGCCGATGAACCCGTGCTCGCCCGGCACGAAGTCGGGGTTCATCGTGCGCTCCGCCATCTCGGTCAGATCCGTGCCCGCACTGAAGGCGCGACCCTCGCCGGTGAGGACCACGACGGCGACCGCAGGGTCGGCGGCCGCTTCGTGGAGCGCGTTGGTGAGGCCGTCGTAGAGCGCCTCGTTGAAGCGTTCAGCGCATCGGGGCGCGCCAGGGTGAGGACCCGGACGCGGCGATTGTCCTCCGCGCGCAGCAACGTCTCGAGAGCGGCCGGTTCAGTCATGGCGGTGAGCTCCTAGGCCAGATCCGGGTGGGCGCGGCCGGCGATCAGCGGCAGGTCGAGATAGGTCTTGATGCCCGGTCCGGCGGCGACGACGTACGGGATCGAGTTGACGCAGTGCACCGCGGTCGCGACGATGCCGGGGTTCCGGACCAGCCCCTCGGCGACCGTTGTGGGTTGCCAGCCCTTGATCGTCACGAACGTGTCGGGGTCGCCCTTCACCTCGACCTCGAACCGCTCGCCCTCGGGGCCGAAGCTCCAGGCCGGTTCGAGATGCTCCTCGCCCATCAGCCAGTTGACCGCGATGCGTACGACGCACGCCTCGCCGACGAAGGCCTCCCAGATGAAGCGCTGGCCGGCGACCTGGCCCGGCAGGATCGTGCCGATCGGGGTGTCGATGGGAGCCGTCGCCACCGCGACCTCCTGGGTGCTGCGGACCTCGGCCTGGTCGGAGAAGCCCAGCACGTCGAGGCACATGTGCAGGGACTGCAGGAACCCGCCGGAGAGCAGCCCGAGCATCGGTCCGTTCCGGGCCTCGTCCGCGGTGCCGCCGAAACACATGATGTGCCGGACCACATCCGGCGCGTTGTAGGTGCGGATGTCGGAGAACTCCTCGCCCCGCACGAAGGTCACCGCTGAGGAGAGGGCCGAGAACATCAGTGGATGCAGCTCGGTGATCCCGCCGGGGTTGATCCCGGTGCCGTGCAGCGTGGTGCCACCCTCGAGCGCGGCCGCGGCGACCGGTGCCGCGTCCTTGTCGGTCGGGTAGAACCAGCCGACCGGCGTCACGACGTTCTTGCCCGACCGAAGCAGCGCGGCCACCTCGTTGTGGTTCGGGATCAGTGGCGCGTACACGACGCAGTCGGCGTCGAGGTCCAGGATCTCCTGCTGGCTGGTGGTGGCGAGCACCCCGATCGGGTCGACGCCGACGAGCTCGCCGACGTCCTGACCCTGTTTCGCCTCGGAGTGCACCCAACAGCCCACCAGCTCGAGCTCCGGATGGAGCAGGATCGCCTCGATCGCTGCCTTGCCCACGCTTCCAGTGGCCCACTGCACAACACGGATGCTCACCACAAAACTGTAACGCGTTCTCGTTCTTCGTGGGTCGATGCCGGCGCGGCCGAGGGCCGTAGACTGACCAACCGTCCGCCAATCGCCGAGGTGCCGCCATGACACTCGACGTCCATCAGCTCGATCACATCCTGCTGGTCGGTACAGGCGTGCTCCTGTTGGCAATTCTCGCCGTCCGGCTGAGCGTCGGAGTCGGGTTCCCGAGCCTCCTGGTCTATCTGTTGATGGGTGTCGGCCTGGGCGAGTCCGGTCTCGGCGTTCATTTCGAGGACGCGTCCCTGGCCCATGCGCTCGGCTTCGCTGCGCTGATCGTGATCCTGGCCGAAGGCGGGCTGACCACCCACTGGCCGGAGATCCGACCGGTCATGCGGATGGGCCTGTCCCTTGCCACGATCGGGGTAGCAGTCAGCGTCGCGATCGTCGCGGTCGCCGCGCACTACCTGTTCGGGATGGACTGGCGGCTCGCCGTACTCCTGGGTGCGGTGACCTCCCCGACCGATGCGGCTGCGGTGTTCTCGGTCCTGCGACGGGTGCCCCTTCCGCGCCGGCTCACCGGGTCGCTCGAGGCCGAGTCCGGTCTCAACGACGCGCCGACGGTCGTCCTCGTCACGCTGGTCAGCGCGGGAGGCTCGCACAGTGCCGTGGCCCTGGTCGGGACGGTCGCCGGTGAGCTCGTGCTCGGCGTCGTGTGCGGTCTCGCCGTCGGCTTCGGTGGCGCCTGGCTGTTGCGACACGTGGCCCTGCCGTCGTCCGGTCTCTATCCATTGGCCGTGTTGGCGATGACCGTCTTCGCGTACGCCGGCACGGCCACCATTCATGGATCCGGCTTCGCCGCGGTGTACGTCGCAGCGCTGATCCTCGGCAACTCCGAGCTCCCGCACCGGGCGGCGACCCGGTCGTTCTCCGAAGGGTTCGCCTGGCTCGCCCAGATCGGGCTGTTCGTGATGCTCGGGCTGCTGGTCAGCCCGAGCCGGATCAGCTGGCAGCACGTCGGACTGGCGATCGCGGCCGGACTGGTGCTGACCCTGGTTGCGCGCCCGATCTCGGTGCTGGTCAGCTCGGTGGTGCAGCCGATGCCGGTCCGTGAGCTCGCGTTCATCAGCTGGGCCGGCCTTCGCGGCGCGGTGCCGATCGTGCTGGCCACGATCCCGCTCTCCGAGGGTGTCCACGGCGCGACCCGGCTCTTCGACATCGTCTTCGTGATGGTCGTGGTCTACACGATGCTGACCGGTCCGACTCTGCCGCTGGTCGCGAAAATGTTGAAGGTGGCGCGGCGCTCCGAGCCCCGCGACCTCGACGTCGAGGCGGCTCCGCTCGAACGGATTGCCGCCGACCTGTTGCAGGTCACGATCTCGCCGAAGTCACGGTTGCACGGCGTCGAGGTGGGCGAGCTGCGGCTGCCGACCGGCGCGTCGGTGGCACTCATCGTCAGGGAGGGCCGAGCCATGACCCCGGAACGACGTACGGTCCTCAAGCACGGTGACGACGTCCTGGTGGTGACGCCGCGCAAGGCCCGCGAGGAGACCGAGCGGCGGTTGCGAGCGGTCTCGCTCGGCGGCCGCCTCGCCCAGTGGCTGGGAGAGAAGCCGCCTAGGTGACCGGGACGCAGTGCGTGACCGGAGCCGCGAGCTTGAGGCGGCTCGGCCCGTCGGTCTTCAGATGCCGGAACGTCTTGCCGACGAAGACGTCGATCCCCGGACCCATCTCGTCCTCGGACACCACGATCGGGACGTTCGTGCCGAGGTTCTCGGCCACCAGCTGAGCGGCGGGATCGTCCTGCTTGGTGGTGCGCACCTCGGCTCGGGCGACCTTGGTGCCGGTCGGGGCATTGCCCACCTCGCCGGCCTGGAAGCTGCGTGACTCGAAGCGTGCCATCGTGTCGCCGGCCAGGCCCTGACGCCCGCCGGCGTTGTAGACGCTGACAGTGATGTCCTTGCGGTACACGTACTTCTGTACGTCGACCTCGTTGGCCGAACAGGTCGGCTCGCTCGAGGTGTTCAGCGACGGCAGCGGAGCCGTAGCCGACTTGACTCCCCAGATCGTCATCACCACCAGGACGACACACAGCGCGGCGAGGGTGCCGGCGGTCGTCAGCCGCCTCCCGATCACGTCAGCTCCCGGCCACGTGGACGCGCGCGTGCAGCACCAGACGTTGCTGCAGTGCGGCGCGCAGGGCGCGGTGAAGTCCGTCCTCGAGATAGAGCTCGCCGCGCCATTGGACGACATGGGCGAAGAGATCGCCCATCATGCTCGAGTCATCGTCGAGCAGCGCGGCGAGATGCAGGGTGGCCTTGGTGGTGATCAGCTCGTCGAGCCGCACCGGCCGTGGCGGCAGCGCGGCCCAGTCCCGGGACCCCAGCTCGAGAGCGGGGTAAGGGCGGCCGTCACCGACGCGCTTGAAGATCACGCCCTCATCATAGGGAAAGCCCAGTGCGGAGCAGTCGGACTACGCTTCTGGCCATGATGGAGCAGCCCGCCACTCCGGCGTCGTAGAAGGCCACCGACCCGATCAGTACGGCGATCGCGCCGGGCCACCGGTTCGAGGGGCGCGCGCTCGAACTCGGCGGGCTGATGCTCAACCAGACCGACCCTTGCGACGTACCCATCCGGGCCCAT
>JAOPXK010000086.1 GCA_025965195.1 Marmoricola sp. | reverse complement strand
GCCACACTCATCTCCCGCATATCCGGGAGTGTTACCAATCAACCGAAGTAGGTGTAACCCATCACCCGAAGGTGAGTCACCCATCAACCGAAGCCCGACTGTCACCAATCAGGCGGAGTAATACATCTGCCTTGGTAGGGAGGGTGGGGCTCGAACCCACGACCCAAGGATTATGAGTCCTCTGCTCTAACCGACTGAGCTACCTCCCCGGAAGTACGCCGGCAGGACCGACGTACCCGGTGAGGCAGCCTACCGGCGGGGTCGCGACCGGGATCGACCAGCCGGGGAGCCGGGCTCGAACACGCAAGGTCAGCTCTTGTGGCGTGGCTTCTTGAACGGCGTGTCGCTGTCGAAGCCGCCCTTGCGATGCGGCTTCTTGGTCTCGGCCGCGCTCGACCAGGTGGACCCCTCGCTCGACCGGCCGGCGGAGCGGCCGGAGGCGGAGGCGCCGCGGCTCATCTTGTCGGGCTGGAGGTCGATGAGTACGCCGGAGATGCGGGTGGACTTGAGCGCATCGAGCGTCTCGGGCGACATCGACGCGGGCAGCTCGACGAGCGAGAACTGCACCTTGATGTCGATCCGCCCGAAGTCGTCGCGGGACAGACCGCCCTCGTTGGCAAGCGCACCGACGATCTGGCGCGGCTCGACATTGTGCCGCCGCCCGACGGCGATCTTGTACATCGCCATCGGCTTGCTGTTGCCGCGGCGCGGACCACGATCCGAGGAGGAACTCGACCCGGAGCGCTTGTCACCGGTGCCCTCGTAACTGCCCTTCGGCTCGGGCATGGCATCGAGGAAGAGCGGCTCGCCATCCTGCGCGAGTACGGCGATCGCAGCAGCGATGTCGGCCGCCGGGATGTCGTGCTCCTGCTCGTAGTTCTGCACCAGCTCGCGGAACATCGCCAGCTGGGAGTCCTCGAGCGCGGCAGTGATCGAGTCGGTGAACTTGGCGACGCGGTTGGCGTTGACGTCCTCGACCGACGGCATCTGCATCGGCGAGAGCGCCTGGCGCGTCGCCCGCTCGATCGACTTGAGCAGGTAGCTCTCCCGAGGCGTGATGAACGAGATCGCCGTGCCGCTGCCTCCGGCCCGGCCGGTGCGGCCGATGCGGTGCACGTAGGACTCGGTGTCCGTCGGGATGTCGTGGTTGATCACGTGGCTGATGCGCTTCACGTCGAGGCCACGAGCGGCGACGTCGGTCGCGACCAGGATGTCGAGTTTGCCCTTGCGCAGTTGGTCAATCGTCCGCTCACGCTGCACCTGCGCAACATCACCATTGATGGCCTGGGCGGAGAATCCCCTTGCCCGCAAGCGTTCTGCGAGCTCTTCGGTCGCCTGCTTGGTGCGGACGAAGATGATCATGCCGTCGAAGTTCTCGACCTCGAGGATGCGCGTGAGTGCATCGAGCTTCTGCGGGTGGGAGACCTTGATGTAGCTCTGGGTGACGTTCGCGGCGGTCGTCGTCTTCGACTTGACGGTGATCTCGACGGCGCCCGGCGCGTGCTTCTTGGTCATCCGGCGGATCTGCGAGGGCATCGTCGCGGAGAACAGCGCGACCTGCTTGCCCTCGGGGGTGCCGGACAGGATCTGCTCGACGTCCTCGGCGAAGCCCATGTTGAGCATCTCGTCGGCCTCGTCGAGTACGACGAACTGGAGGTCCGAGAGGTCGAGGGTGCCCTTCTCGAGGTGGTCCATGATGCGGCCCGGCGTACCGACCACGATGTGCACTCCCCGGCGCAGTGCGGACAGCTGTACGCCGTACCCCTGGCCGCCGTACACCGGAAGGACGCGGATGCCCTTGATGTGGGCGGCGTAACGCTCGAACGCCTCGGACACCTGCAACGCGAGCTCACGCGTCGGTGCGAGCACCAGCGCCTGCGGCGTCGTGGCGGAGAGGTCGATCTGGGAGAGGATCGGCAGGGCGAAGGCAGCGGTCTTGCCGGTGCCGGTCTGGGCGAGGCCCACGACGTGCTTGCCCTGCAGGAGAAGGGGGATGGTCTCGGCCTGGATCGGGGACGGCGTCTCGTAGCCGACATCCTTCAGGACCTTGAGGACCCTGGGGTCGAGACCGAGGTCGTCGAAGCTGAGCGTTGTTTCTGGTGTCTCGGTCACCGAGCAAGCGTAGTGGTGATCGTCGCTGCACCCTATTTGTGAGCATGTGAAACCGCCCACTTGGGTCCGGGCGGCGTGCCCAGAGGTCGAGTTCGAGGCGGTGCCCGGGCCCGAGAGCAGTCGTAGGCTCCGGAGCATGGAGATGAGCATGGAGAAACTCGATCCGCTCGACGAGAGCTGGCAGCGCGCGTTGTGCATCGTCGCTCACCCCGATGACATGGAGTTCGGTGCGGCCGCGGCCATCGCCCGCTGGACGGGTCAGGGCAAGTGGATCGGCTACACGATGGTCACCAGCGGCGAAGCCGGCATCGACGGGCTCCATCCCGACCAGTGCCGGATCGTCCGTGAGGCCGAACAGATCGCGTCGGCCCACATCGTCGGCGTCGAAACGGTGGATTTCCTCGGTCTGCCCGACGGCGTTTTGGAGTACGGCGTACCGCTACGTCGCGCACTGGCCCGGGAGATTCGCCGGCATCGACCCGACATCGTGATCACCGGCAATTTCAGGGACACCTTCGGGGGGCGGAACCTCAACCAGGCGGACCACATCGCCGTCGGGCGCGCCGTACTCGATGCGGTCCGTGACGCCGGCAACCGCTGGGTCTTCCCCGAGCAGCTGACCGACGAGCTGGAGCCGTGGGGAGACGTCCAGGCCGTCTGGGCGTGCGCATCTCCGCTCTCGACCCATGCGGTCGACACGACGGAGACGTTCGCCGCAGGAGTGGCGTCACTGGAGGCCCACGCCGCCTACATCGAAGGACTCGGCTGGGAGAACTTCGACGCCGGTGAGTTCCTCGAGGGGATCTCGCGGGCGACCGGCCAGCGCGCGGGCGTGGCGTTCGCCGCGCCGTTCGAGGTCTTCCCGATGGGCTGGGGCAGCTGAGGCCGGGTGAAGCTCAAGCTCGACCTGCATGACATCTACAACCGCGGTGACGAGATCGAGCGCGCGCTGCTGTCCGTCATCGACGAGGCGATCGAGAAGAAGGCGCCACTCGTCGAGATCATCCCCGGGAAGGGCTCCGGCCAGCTCAAGAAGCAGGTCCTCCGGTTCCTCGACCGCAAGGACATCAAGGCGCTGTATCACCGCGTCGAGAAGGACTCCAACAACTTCGGCCGGGTCTTCGTGCACTTCCGCCACAAGTAGCCCACCAGCTGGCCCATCGCCGGCCATCTCGCGCCGTCCGGACATGACGTTGGCCCTGATCCGTGACGGATCAGGGCCAACGTGTTGGGCTCCCCCGGTTGGACTCGAACCAACAACCCTCCGATTAACAGTCGAATGCTCTGCCAATTGAGCTACAGGGGATCGCGCTGGCAAAGATTAGCAAGCCTGGTGCGCGGTTGCTAAATCAGCCTTCGTCAGTCCTGGCCGACGTCGGACCGTGCGACGCGCAAAGCCTCGTCCGCGAGCGCGGCCACGGCTGGATCGGACGGGTCGACGCCGGGGTCGTACTCGTGCATCCAGCTGATCATGCCGCCACCGGGCGGGCGCCGGGCGATCACCCGGACGCCACGTTTGCCGGCAACCGGGACCCAGCGCTGGAGCACGACGCTGGCCGTCACCCGCTCACGCATCAGCTCCAGGAGCGGGCCGGGTTCACCCACTTCGAAGCTGTACGCCGGCCGCGCCTCGCCGTACGTCCCGACTTCGGCCACCCGGATGCGCGAGGAGTCCTTGTCCCAGTCGGCGGCCTCGACCTGTTCCCAGGGAATCCTGCGCGGGGTCCCGAGGGGCTCGACCGACGGGGAGTTGACCAGGACCAGTGCGACCGACGTACCGACCAGCCAGGTGCCGTCCTCCGCCTGCGCGACGGCCAGTGGCTTCTCGCGCCGGGACAGTCCGGCCAGTTCGATCACGGCAACGGGGGCCGACGGCTGTCGGGGACGAAGGCGTCTCACGCTTCCGGCACCGCCATCTCGCGGAGGTTGCGACGGTGCTGCTCGAGCGCGACGAGGTCACCGAACATCCGGTTGTACTCGGTCGCTTCCTCAACCGGGTTGGTCCGCTGCAGCCGCGACTTCAGGTCAGCGATTCGCCGCATCGCGGTCAGCTCCTGGAGCCGGTTCACATGCGCCGAGACATAACCGGCGTTGGGTTCCTTGGGCGCCCGCACCGGCTCCACCGCGAGGGCGCTGATCAGCGAGTGCACCCGGGCGTCCTCGGTCTGCTTGCTCAGCAGCGAGCTCCACTGGTTGTCCGCCTTGCCGACACCGCCGGCGTTCGTGACGCAGTCCCAGACCGCGCGGTAGGCGGGGTGGGTGAAGTCGTCGCCATCGACGTCGTCGGCCGCGGCGCCCACCAGCCCGGGATGTTGTACGACGAGCTTGAGCGTCTCGCGCTCGAGGAAGAGCCGCTGGTCGTTGGGATCCGGAAGGTCGGTGCTCGGCCGCACGTGCGCCGACACGGTCGTGGTGGCCCGGCTGGCGGCCCGGCGGACCTCGTTCTGTACGTCGATCGGGTCGATGCCGAGCATCCCGGAGAGCTCGCGGGCGAACGCATCGACCTTCGACCGGTCACGGATGCTGGTCACCAGCTTGGCGGCCTCACGCATCGCGTCGATCCGGCCGTCGGCGCGGTCGAGGTCATAGCGCGACACGACGTTGCCGAGCACGAAGCGATAGAGCGGGACCCGTCTGGCGACGAGCTCGCGCACCGCAGCATCTCCCTGGTCGAGCCGGAGGTCGCAGGGGTCCATCCCGGTCGGCTCCACGGCCACATAGGTCTGGCCGGCGAAGTTCTGGTCGCCCTCGAAGGCTCGCAGCGCCGCCTTCTGGCCGGCCGAGTCGCCGTCGAAGGTGAAGATCACCTCGCCGCGAAACTCGTCATGGTCCTGGAGCAGCCGGCGAATCACCCGGCTGTGGTCGTCGCCGAACGACGTCCCGCAGGTCGCGACCGCGGTCTTCACCCCGGCGAGGTGGCAGGCCATCACATCGGTGTAGCCCTCGACGACCACCGCCTGCGAGGCCCGGGCAATCTCGCGGCGGGCGAGATCGATGCCGTAGAGCACCTGGCTCTTCTTGTAGATCGGCGTCTCGGAGGTGTTGAGGTACTTGGCCTCGATGCGGTCGTCGTCGAAGATCCGGCGAGCCCCGAAACCGATCACGTCGCCGCTGGTGTCCCGGATCGGCCACATCAGCCGGCCACGGAACCTGTCGTAGAACCCGCGCCCACCTTCACCGATGAGGCCGGCGGTGACCAGCTCGGCGTCACTGAAGCCCTTCTGCTGCAGGTATTTGTGAAGGTCTTCTCCCCCGCGTGGCGAGAACCCGACGCCGAAGGTGGCCGCCGCGTCCTTGTCGAACCCGCGGGTGTCGAGGAACTGCCTCGCCGTCATGGCTTCGGGAGTCGCCAGCAGCTCGGCGTACCAGTCGGCGGTGACCTTGTGCGCCTCGATCAGCCTGGGCCGGGCCGGGCCGCCGCTCGGCCTGGCTGGACCACCCTCTTCGTAGCGGAGCTGGACGCCGAACTTCTCCGCGAGACGCTCGACGGTCTCGGTGAAGCTGGTCCCGTCCATCTCCATCACGAACTTGATGACGTCGCCACCGTTGCCGCAGCCGAAGCAGTAGTACATCTGTCGGCTCGGTGTGACGTTGAAGGACGGCGACTTCTCGTCGTGGAAGGGACAGAGGCCCTTCAACGAGCCACCGCCGGCCGACTTCAGCGTGACATAGGAGGACACCACGTCGTCGATGCGCGCCTTTTCGCGCACTTCGGCGATGTCCTCGTCCTTGATCCGGCCAGCCACGGCGCGAGTCTACGACGGAGGTCTGACGGGTATCGCCGACCATCTCCTAGCCTGCTCCTGCTCCTGCTCCTGCTCCTGCTCCTTGGCTCGGACATTGCGGCTGGTGAGCTGCCTCGGGCGCTCGTCAGTAGTCACCGGTCATCACGTTGACCAGCGGCTCGCCAGCGGCGTACCGCTTGAGCTGCTCGCGGATCAGCCGGTAGGCCCTCGGCCACATCGCACTGGTGGCGCCGCCGACATGGGGCGCAATCAGCAGGTTCGGCGCCTGCCAGAGCGGGTGGTCGCTGGGCAGCGGCTCGGGATCAACGACGTCGATCGCGGCGTGGATCCGCCCGGTGTGCAGGGCTTCGACGAGCGCATCCGTCCGAACCACCGGTCCGCGCGCCATGTTCACCAACAGCGCGCCGTCCTTCATCCGGCTGAGGAACGTGGCGTCGACCATGCCCGTGGTCGCGGCCGTGCCCGGAACGATCAGGACCACGACATCGGCGTACGGCAGCAGGTCGGGGAGCTGGTCGATCGGATGAATGCCTTCTTTCGCCCGCCTCGCCACCCGCACCACTTCGACCTCGAACGGCAGCAACCTCGCCTCGATCGCGGCACCGATCTGGCCGTAGCCGACAATCAGCACCCGCTTGTCGGCCAGCGCCGGCCGTCCGGTGGGCGCCCAGGTTGCGTTGTCCTGCGCCCGGACGAACTGCGGGATGCCACGCAGGCTCGCAAGGATCAGCGTCAGGGTCATCTCGGCGGTCGACGCATCGTGGATGCCACGGCCGTTGCAGAGGCGCACGCCCTCGGGCACGTACGGACGCACGTGCTCGACGCCGGCCGTCATCGTCTGGACGACCTTGATGCTGGGCATCTCTGCGATGACCTCGGAGTCATAGCCGTCGAAGCGGTACGCCGGGACGTAGAACTCCACGTCCCTGACCGACTCCGGCAGCGCCTCCCCGGGCGTCGCCTTGAACACCTCATAGGACAGGCCGTCGGGAACCTCGCCCAGCCGGGCTGGCTCGAAGGGCAGATAGACGAGTGGATCGGTCATGTTTCGAGCCTAAGCGGTGCAAGCCCCGGCCCGGCGGTCGAGCGCGGCTCTACCTCGGTGGTCGAGCGCAGGTGCTTGGTTCAGCGGGGCCGCTGACGCACCAACCGGTCGTGCCACCCGACCGCCGAGGCATCGGTGAGGGAAGCCAGCTGGTCGATCACGACTCGGGTGCGCGCGGCATCGTCGGTGGCGTCGTCCAGGTCGTCGCGGAACTGCCGATCGAGCGCCGACGGACGCTTCGTGAGCTCCTCGAACAGCTCCGCCATCAGGGTGCGCTGTCTGTCCATCAGGGTGATCCGATCGTCGGTGCGCATCACGTAGTGCGCCGCGATCCCCTTGAGCACGCCCACCTCGAGGACGGTCACCTCGGGAACGACCAGGTCTGCCAGGTGTCGCACGAGGGGCTGGTCGCCGTACGCCTTTCGGGTGGCGTGCTGGACACTTCCGCAGAAGACACCGATCACGTCGGAGGTCAGGTTCTTCAAGGAGGCCAGCGCGCGCCTGCTGCCGTCGTACGGCGCGGAGGGCCAGGTCCCGACCTCACGCAGCCGCGCGAAAGCGTCGTCCAGGGCCTCGTCCGAGGCCGAGGGCAGGTACCAGTCGCGCACCGTCTCCCAGACCTCGCGCCGCGCCGCCGGGGCGTCCAGCTGGACCAGGTCGATCCGGCCGGCCACCACACCGTCCTCCAGGTCATGGACGGAGTAGGCGACGTCGTCGGCGAAGTCCATCACCTGCGCCTCGACACAACGGCGCGGACCGGAAATGCCGTCGCGGAGCCAGCCGAAGACCGGCAGGTCATCGACGTAGACCCCGAACTTCGGGCCGGTCTCGACCGCACGCGGCCACGGATACTTCGTGCAGGCATCAAGCGTCGCCCGCGTCAGGTTGAGCCCGATCGACCGGCCAGCGGCATCCGCCGACTTGGCCTCGAGGCGAGTCAGGATCCGCAGTGTCTGGGCGTTGCCCTCGAAGCCACCGCAGCTCGCGGCGAGCTCGTCGAGCGCGCGTTCGCCGTTGTGGCCGAACGGCGGGTGGCCCATGTCGTGCGCGAGCGCAGCCGTCTCGGCGAGATCCGGATGACAGCCGAGGACGTGTGCGACATCGCGTGCGACCTGCGCGACCTCGAGACTGTGGGTCAGCCGGTTGCGGACGAAGTCGTCCGACGCCGGTCCGACGACCTGGGTCTTCGCCGCCAGCCTACGCAGCGACGCCGAGTGCACCACGCGGGCACGGTCACGTTCGAACGGCGTACGCTCCGGCGCCGGCACCCGCTTTGCCGGCTCGTCGACCATGCGGGCCCGGGCGTGCTCGTCGTACAAGTCATCCCAGCTCATCGTCGCTGAGGCTACTGCCACGGACCGACCTGCGTGCTAGAGCCAGCCATTGCCCTCTGCGGTGAGGACCGCCTCGGCACGGTTGGCGGCCTGGGTCTTGCCGATCGCGGCGGACAGATGGTTGCGGACCGTGCCCTCGGAGAGGAACAGCTTCTGGGCGATCGCGGCGACCGACGAACCATCGCGCGCGGCCTGCAGGACCTCGGTCTCGCGGGCAGTCAACGGCGATTCACCGGCGATCAGGCTGTCGGTCGCGAGGGTCGCATCGACGACGCGAAGGCCGGCATGGACCCGACGTACGGCGTCAGCGAGCTGGGCGGCCGGAGTGTCCTTGACCACGAACCCGGAGGCTCCGGCCTGCATCGCCCGGCGAAGAAAGCCTGGCCGGCCGAAGGTGGTCACGATCAGCACTCGTACGTCGGGAAACTCCTTGCGGACAAGGGCAGTCGCGGCAATCCCGTCGAGACCTGGCATCTCCACATCGAGCAGGGCTACGTCGGGACGATGCAGCCGGACCGCCTCGAGTACGGCGTCCCCGGAGGCCACCTCGCAGACCACCTCGAGATCGGCCTCCAGGCCGAGCAACGCCGACAGCGCGCCGCGGACGAGGGCCTGGTCGTCGGCCAGCAGCAGCCGGATCGGCGCCGAAGTGGTCATGGAACGACCACGCGCAGCGAGTAGCCCGGGTTGAGAGCGCGCGTGACGACCGTCCCACCAGCGGCGGACGCACGCTCCTGCAGGCCGACCAGCCCGCTCCCCGGGGCGGTGCCGCAAGGTCCGGTGCCGTCGTCGCGCACTTCGACAGCGTTGGCGGTCAGCACGATCGAGCACGCGCGAGCGCCACTGTGGCGCAGCACATTGGTGATGCCCTCACGGACCACCCAGGCGAACAGCTCGCGCAGCTGACTTGGTACGTCGTCGGTGGAGTTCGGGATCTCTGCCCGGATCTCGGCCGCCTGCAGCGCCGTACGTGCGCGGGCGAGCTCACCCGGAAGGGTCAGCTCGCGGTACCCCTCGACGGCCCGGCGTACGTCGGCCAGCGCGTCGCGAGAGAGCCGTTCGAGATCGGCGAGCTCGGCCCGGGTGCGTTCGATGTCGACATCGAGCAGGCGCTGCGCGAGCTCTGCCTTCACGGTGATGACGGTGAGCGAGTGGCCGAGGATGTCGTGCAGATCACGAGCGAAACGGGTCCGCTCGTTCTCGACCGCAAGGCCGGCGTTCTCCTCGTGTGCCGTGATGAGCTGGATGTTGCGCACCATCATCGTCTGGATGCCGAAGACCGCCACCGAGGCGGCGCACACTCCGAACGCCGTACCAAGCAGGTTCGCCCAGTGGGGCACGGCAGCACCGAGCACGATCACCAGACCCGCGATGCCGGCAACGACCGAGATGCCGATCGTGAACCTGAAGAGCATGATCGCGGCCACGGCGCAGTAGACCGCCGCAGCCGTTCCCGACTGGCCGATGCAGATCGTCATGATCACGGCGATGCCGAGCAGGGGGATGAAATAGGCCAGCGCTCCGGCCACGGTGGGCCGGGTGATCAGATTGGCCCGATCGCGACGAAGCTGGATCCAGATCGCCATGTAGAGCACGGCAAACGCAATGGTCGAGCCAAGCCCGACGACACCCTTCGCGGTGTCTCGAATGTCCCACGCGACCGAGAGCGGGTCGAGCAGGAAGAACAGCCAGACGGCGGCGAACCACGGCCCCCAGCGGCCGAGGGGCCGCGGGAGGTTCGTGGGTTCGGTCATGGTGCTCACGCTATCCGTCGCGTCATCAGACGCGAGCGGTGTCCTTGCTCATCCGCCAGGCCGCGCCGGTCACGAAGATCGCCAGCCAGACAACGAGGTTGACCACCCAGATCAGGTGCGGGGTACCACCTTCCAGGGGCCAGCGAGCCAGGTTGGCCAGACCGTAGATCGGCGTCGCGGCCGAGATGTGACCCAGCACCGAGCTCGAGTCGATCGGGAACCAGAGTCCACCGATTGCCGCCAGCCCGGCCATCATCGGGCCGAGGATCTGCATCACATTCTCACTCGGGAGCAGGTAGCCCATGAACAGTCCGAAGGCACCGAACACCACCGAGCCGAGCCAGGCGATCAGGGCCGCGAAGATCCAGTCCTGCGTGGGCATCTCTGCTTTGTTGGTCACCACTCCGGCGACGTTGACCGCGACGACCGAGGTCAGGCCGAGGGCCATCGCGATGCAGGCCTTCGTTGCGATGTAGGCGATCGGCGAGAGAGGTGTCAGCCGCAGCTGTCGCGACCAGCCCAGAGCCCGCTCGGTCGCCACCATCGCACCACCGCTGGTGGCAGCCAGGACGGCGCCGTACGCCGCCATGCTGATCAGGATGTACGCCGAGACGTTGCCGTGCCCGCTCTTCTCGGTCACATAGCTGCTGTTGGTCCCGATGATCAGGTAGAGCACCACCGGCATGATCAGGGTGAACGCCATCGTGCGCCGGTTGCGCAGCATGCGCCTCAGCTCGATGCCGAGCATGGTCGCGTTGAACCCGCCCAGCGGCGGCACGCGCCGGGTGGTCGGGTCGATCGTTGCGGTCGTCACTGGTCGTCTCCTTCGGAGTGGTCGTTGTCGCCGGTCAGGCTGAGGAACGCATCCTCGAGGCCGCGTGAGGTGATCTCGATGTCCCGCGCGTCGGTCTCGTTGAGGAGATACCTCGCAACGGCATCGCTGTCCTTCGCGTGCACGTAGATCGAGTCGCCGCGAATCTCGACGGAGTCGACGCCGCCAAGGCCGGCGAGCCGGTCAGTGTCGGGGTTGGTGATGGTCGCCCGGACGGTGCGTCCGGAGGCGAGCGCCTTCACCTCCGAACCGGTGCCGTCGGCGACGATCCTGCCCTTGCTGACGAGCACGATCCGGTCGGCGTACTGGTCGGCTTCCTCGAGGTAGTGCGTCGCGAAGAGCACCGTGCGGCCCTTCCCGGCGTCCTCACGGATCGCGTTCCAGAAGGCGCGGCGGCCCTCGACGTCCATGCCGGTTGTCGGCTCGTCGAGGAGCAACAGCGCCGGGTCGGGCAGCAGGGCCAGGGCGAACCGGAGCCGCTGCTGCTCGCCGCCCGAGCACTTGCCGACCTTGCGGTCCGCCAGCGAGGCGATGCCGGCCCGCGCCAGCACGTCGTCGACGTCCGCCGTGGTGGCAAACAAGCTCGCCATGTAGGCAACGGTCTCCTTGACCGTGAGGTCCTTGAGCAGGCCGCCGGTCTGCATCACCGCCGAGACCAGGCCGTGGGCGATCGCCGTACGCGGCTTCTGGCCCATCACCTCGATCTCCCCGGTGGTCGGAGTCGACAGCCCGAGGACCATGTCGATGGTGGTGGTCTTGCCGGCCCCGTTGGGACCGAGGAAGGCGACGATCTCGCCCTGTTGGATGTCCAGGTCGATCCCGCGTACGGCGTGCACGTGCCCGAAGTCCTTGGTCACGCCACGCAAACTCACCGCAGGAACGCCCCGCACCCCCGTGCCGGGTCCTTCATGTGTGTCGGTGTGCATTGAGGTCATGACCTGATCCTGTCCCAACCGCCCGACCGAGTCCTCGCCCGAGCGTCACGAACCGACCGTGACATTTGTCAGCGGGGCGGGGGACCGTTTTCACAGGGTGTGAGGTCAAACCTCCTCTTCGCACATGTCGCGACGTGTGCGACGTACCGGTTTGGGTTCATACCCTGTGAAAACTCACCTCAGGCGGAGCCGTACCGGCGATCCCGACTCGCGTAGGTCTCGATCGCCTTCCAGAGCTCGCGGCGGTCGACATCGGGCCAGAGCACGTCGGTGAAGATCATTTCGGAGTACGCCGCCTGCCAGAGCATGAAGTTGCTCAGCCGCTGCTCGCCGGAGGTGCGCCAGATCATGTCGGCCGAGGCCAGGTCGGGCAGGTAGAGGTACTTCTCGAACATCTTCTCGTCGACCCGCTCCGCGTTGACCTTGCCGAGGGCGACATCGCGGGCAATCCCCTTGGCGGCGTCGGCGAGCTCGGCCCGGCCGCCGTAGTTGACGCACATCGTCAGGGTGAGTACGTCGTTGTCCTTGGTCAGCTCCTCGGCAACCTGGAGCTCCTTGATCACCGATCGCCACAACCGCGGTGAGCGGCCGGCCCAGCGGACCCGCACACCGAGCTCGTTCATCTCGTCGCGCCGACGCCGGATCACGTCACGGTTGAAGCCCATCAGGAACTTCACCTCGTCGGGCGAGCGCGACCAGTTCTCCGTCGAGAAGGCGTACGCCGAGATGGCCTTCACACCGATCTCGATCGCTCCCTCGACGACGTCGAAGAGCGAGTGCTCACCGCGTTCGTGTCCAGCAGTGCGCGGGAGCCCACGTTGCCCCGCCCAGCGACCGTTGCCGTCCATGATGATCGCGACGTGTTTGGGCACGAGGTCGGCCGGGATCTTCGGTGGCAGTGCTCCGGAAGGGTGCGGCGTGGGCCGGCGTACGGACGTGCCGCCCCGGAGCTTGCTCACACGACGCACGACCTACCTCCTGCGGGGTCTCGACCGAGCTCGACCAGCCGGTGCGGCAGCTCGACCAGCGGTGGTCGAGAGGATAGCGATGCTCACCCGGCTGCGCTCATTCGGCGGCATAGGAGACATGGGGCAGCGACCGCAGTCCGCGTTCGAGATGCCAGGAGAGGTACGCCGAGACCAGCCCGCGCGCCTCCCGTCGATGCCGTACGTCGGCCGCGTCGACGACCTCCCAGTCGCCCGCGAGCAGCGCCCCGAGCAGCACGATCGTCTGCGCAGCCGGATGCGCCGACCCGGGCACCCGGCACGTCGCGCACAACATGCCTCCGGCTGCCGGGTTGAACGCCTTGTGCGGCCCCTCGAGCCCACATCGTGCGCAGCCGTCGAACGACGGGGCATAGCCGGCGACCGCGAGCGAACGCAGCAGGAACGAGTCGAGGACGTCGGACGGACGACGCTCTCCCCCGGTCATCGCGCGGAGTGCCCCGACGAGGAGGAGATACTGCTGCACCGACGGCTCGCGCTCCTCGACGACGAGCCGCTCGGCCGTCTCGAGCATCACCGACGCCGCGGTGTAACGGTCGTAGTCGTTGCTGATCCGCGACCCGAACGGCGCCAGCGTCACCGCCTGGGTGACCAGGTCGAGATTGCGCCCAACGGTGCCGCCGGAGAGCTGCAGGTCGACATGGGTGAAGGGCTCGAGCCGGGACCCGAAACGTGACGAGGTCCGGCGTACGCCCTTGGCGACGGCACGCACCACACCGTGCTCACGGGTCAGCAGGGTGATGATCCGGTCTGCCTCTGCGAGCTTGCGCGTGCGCAGCACGATCGCTTCGTCGCTGTAGAGGGGCATGGGTCCATTCTCCCCCGCCGCCCGGGCTGAGGCGCTCGACCCGCCGGATCAGGTGCCCTGGAGGCGCCGGCCCTTCGCCGGCGCCCGGTAGCACTCGTCGACGAAGCCGATCGCGATGTCATCGAGCCGTAGCGGCCGGTAACGCCACTCGAGGATGCCCTTGGCCTTGACGAAGGTCGAGGCCGGCAGCTCCTCGGCAAGCATCTCGGCGTCGGCGAACTGGTGGATCGGGTCACGCGGGTGCCCGATCACCAGCGCGGGTACGCCGATCTGCTGGCGGCGCTTGGATGACGGTGCGATCCGGCCGAAGAAGATTCCGTGGACGGCGGCCCGGAGCGCGGCCGGGCGCTGGTTGAGCGTGTCGAGGACGATCCCGGCCCAGAACGGGACGACGCCTCGCGGCACCGCCTTCGTCGTACGCCGGAGCAGGTTGATGCTGAACGGCGCGAACCGGGCGATGAACATCAGCGGGCCGAACGCGAGCATGCCGGCCTCGAGCCCGTTGTCGAGCACCGGCATCTCGAGGATCAGCCCCCGGACCCGCTCGGGGGCGTTGTCGGCCACTTCGAGGGAGACGTTCGCTCCGAGCGAGGTACCTCCGATGACGGCCTGGTCGATGTCGAACTCGTCCATCAGCGCGACCACCTGCTCGCCGAACGCCGTCATCGAGTAGACCAGCGGGTCCACGGGACGGTCCGAGCGGCCGTGTCCGAGCAGGTCGACGGTGAGCACATGGGCGCCGTTGCCCGCAAGCTTGCGAGCCAGAGGCTGGTGCATCCGGCGCGGCATCAGCTGGCCGTGCAGCAGGATCACCCAGTTCTCGCCCGCGCCGTACTCGGTGTACTCGATGCGGTAGTCCTCATGGAAGAAGCGACCGATCCGCTCGGAAACCAACGTCATGTGATGACCCTAGATCCGCGCGGGTCCGGGACGCGGGAAGTGCGACGAAAACCACTCGCCCGCACTCGGCGTCCCCGCCAGACTCGGAGCATGTTGTCCGTACGCCGTGCTCTCGTGGAAGACGCCCCTGCTTGGCGCGACATCCGGCTGCGCGCGCTCGCGGATGCACCGACCGCTTTCGGATCGACCCTGGCCCGCGAGCAGTGCCTTCCCGAGACGCACTTCACCGACTGGCTCGCGGAAGGCCTGTCGGTGCTGGGGTTCGAGGACGACGAGCCGGTCGGCATGGGCTCGTGCTACGAAGACCTGCCCGGCTGGCTGCACATCGTGGCCATCTGGGTTGAGCCCGCTGCTCGTGGCCGGGGGCTCAACGGGTTGATCCTCGAGGAGCTGATCAAGATCGCGGAGCCGACCGGCCACCGGGTGCATCTCGAGGTGGCAGCCGGGAACGACGTGGCCCGCCGGTCCTACGAGAGGTTCGGATTCGTAGGGACCGGCGAGACCACGCCGCTACGTGAACGTTCGTCTCACGTCGTCGAGCGGATGGTTCTGCCTGCCCGATAGTCGTTCCGGTGATCGAGCTTGTCGAGATCAGGCCCGGTTGACGGCCGAGATCACTGCCTTCAGCGAGGCGGTCACGATGTTCGCGTCCAGGCCGACTCCCCAGAAGACCTCGGCGTCGCCGTCGGAGCTCGTGACCAGGCACTCGACGTACGCCGCCGCGATCGCGTCGCCGCCCGAGGAGAGGGCGTGCTCGGCATAGTCGAGCACCCGGACGTCGAACCCGATTCCCTCGATCGCGTTGACGAAGGCCGAGAGCGGGCCATTGCCCTCACCGGTCAGGGACTTCAGCTCACCGTCGAGGTAGACCCGCACGGCGAGCTGGTCCTTCTCACCCGCCGCCGAGGACGTGTGCACGGTGTTGAGCTCGAGCGGGGTGTCGCGGTTGAGGTACTCGGCCTGGAAGGCATTCCAGATCGCATCGGAGGACATCTCGCCACCCTCGCCGTCGGTCTGCTGCTGCACCGCACGGCTGAACTCGATCTGCAGCCGACGTGGCAGGTCCAGCTTGTGCTCGGACTTCATGATGTAGGCGACGCCGCCCTTGCCGGACTGGCTGTTCACCCGGATCACGGCTTCGTAGGTCCGGCCGACGTCCTTCGGGTCGATCGGCAGGTACGGCGCCTCCCAGGGGTGCTCGCCGACCGGGTGACCGGCCGCCTTCGCCTCCTCCTCGAGCGCCTCCAGGCCCTTCTTGATCGCGTCCTGGTGCGAGCCGGAGAAAGCGGTGTAGACGAGGTCACCGGCGTAGGGGTGGCGTGGGTGGACCGGCAGCTGGGTGCAGTACTCGACCGTGCGGCGGATCTCGTCGATGTCGCTGAAGTTGATCTGCGGCTCGACGCCCTGGCTGAACAGGTTCATGCCGAGCGTCACCAGGCAGACATTGCCCGTCCGCTCACCGTGACCGAACAGGCAGCCCTCGACCCGGTCGGCGCCGGCCATCATCGCCAGCTCGGTTGCAGCGACCGCCGTACCCCTGTCGTTGTGGGGGTGCAGTGAGATCACGGTGTTCTCGCGACGGGTGAGCTGCCGGGAGAACCATTCGATCTGGTCGGCGTACACGTTGGGCGTGGAGGACTCGACCGTCGCCGGCAGGTTCAGGATGATCTCGCGACCATCGGCAGGCTGCCAGATGTCGGAGACCGCTTCGCAGACCTCCAGCGAGAACGGCAGCTCGGTGCTGGTGAAGATCTCTGGCGAGTACTCATAGCCGATCACGGTCTTGTCGAGATAGCTCTCGGCGTGCTTCATCACCATCTCGGTGCCGCGGACCGCGATGTCCTTGATCTCGTCCTTGCTCGCGTGGAACACCACGCGGCGGAACAGCGGAGCAATCGCGTTGTAGAGGTGGATGTTGGCCTTGGGTACGCCGATCAGGGACTGCACGGTCCGCTCGATCAGGTCCTCGCGGGCCTGGGTCAGCACCGAGATCGTGACGTCGTCCGGGACCTTGTCGCGTTCGATGAGCTGGCGGACGAAGGCGAAGTCGGTCTCGCTCGCGCTCGGGAAACCGACCTCGATCTCCTTGTAGCCCATCGACACGAGCAGGTCGAACATCCGGTGCTTGCGCTCCGGCGACATCGGGTCGATCAGGGCCTGGTTGCCGTCACGCAGGTCGGTGGAGAGCCACCGCGGCGCGTGGGTGACGGTCTTGCTCGGCCAGGTGCGATCGGGCAGGTCGATCGGCGGGAACGCTTTGTAGCGACCGATCGGCATGCCGCTGGCACGCTGGGTGTTGATGAATCCTTCGGATTGGAAAGTCATGATCTTCCTCGCTGGCTTGGGCTGGGGCCGCCGGCGCGACGTACAGACTCCGCAGCGAGGGGGTCCGGCTGAGTCAGACCTCGCTGCGGCAGCGAAGGAGGAGCTGGCGCGTCATGATGCGACCAGACTATCCGATTCGCCTGCGGGCGCTCAGGGCCGGGTCCAACGCTCCGACTGGGTGAGCCAGAAGAGGTAGCCCAGGGCCGGTACGACGACCACGACGGCGACCCCGACCACGACCAGCAGCGCCGCAAGCGTGGCAGGCGCGCCCGCCGCGTCATCGATGCGGACCTGGTTCATCAGCAGCCATGGCGACTGGGCCATGCCCCACCCGATGACCACGGCCGCCACCGCCACGACGGCGCCGATCCGGGCAACGCCGTACCGACGGCGGTAGAGCATCAGCAGGGTGGCCGCACCGGCGATCGCGGAGACCACGACGAGCGGCGCCGCGCGACCGAGCAGCCCGTCACTCAGGCTGCGGGCGTCGTGGCGGATCGGCACCAGGGCGACAAGGACCAGCGCACCCGTCAGCGCTCCGACCACAAGAGTGCGCACCCGGAGCTGCTCGCTCAGGCGCAGGTGTTGCGAGCGCGCTGCGTCAGCGGTGAGGAAGGCCCCAGCCAGGAAGGCGCAGGTGCCGACCGCGATCAGGCCGCCGAAGACTGACGTCGGGTGCAGCCAGGACGACCATGGATCGCCGTAGCCCTTGGCAGGCACGCGACCCGACGCGACGGCGCCGGCCACGGCGCCCAGGAAGAACGGCGTGATCAGCGAGGAGCTGGCGAAGACAACCCCGAAGAGGCGTGCCTGCGCGACGGTGGCGGAGTACTTGCGGAAGGCGAAGCTCGCGCCGCGCAGGACAATGCCCAACAGCGCAAGGGCGAGCGGCACGAAGAGGGTTGTGGTCGTTGCTGCGAACGCCGCCGGGAAGGCCGTCCACCAGATCACCAGGATGTAGATCAGCCAGACGTGGTTGGCCTCCCACACCGGGCCGATGCTGTGGTCGATCAGGACGCGCAGCTCGCCACCGGTCGCCGTGGTTCCGGCGGTGAGGTCGAAGAACCCGGACCCGAAGTCCGCACCACCGAAGAGTGTGTAGATCACGATGCCGGCGAACATCGCGGCCGCGACGACGTACGCGAGGCTCATCGCCCTGGCTCCGCAGGCTCGTCCACCCGCGCGGCGCCCGGCCCGTACGGCGTGGGCAGGTCCATCTCGCCCGCACGCCAGCGCCTGGCCATCGAGCGGAGTACGACGAACGCACCGATCGTCATCCCGATGTAGACCACGAACGCACCGGCATAGCTCCACCACAGGCCCGAGCT
Source organism: Marmoricola sp. (assembly GCA_025965195.1). Lineage (GTDB taxonomy): Bacteria > Actinomycetota > Actinomycetes > Propionibacteriales > Nocardioidaceae > Marmoricola. The sequence continues at coordinate 72,619 of JAOPXK010000086.1, read as the reverse complement.
GGTGCTTGCAGCGTCGGTGGTCCGCAGGACGTGCCACACGGTCCACGGCTGTCGACCCACCTCGGTCGCCACCCAGCCGCATTCGAGCGCGACGATCGCCATCGGCCCGGCAACGACAGCGAACCTGAGGAACCACTTGTTGGGCAGCAGGTCGCGACCACGCCAGCGGGCGACCCAGAAGACAACCACGGCAACCGCCAGCAGGGTGCCGATGCCGACCATCGACTGGAAGGCGAGGTGGGTGATGTTCATCGGCGGCCGGTCCCGGACCGGGATGGTGTCCATGCCCTGCACGGCCTTGTGGAAGGAGTTCCGGGCGATCAGCGACCCGATCCGAGGGATGTCCAGCGCCCACCGCACGTGCCCGTTGATCAGCAGGCCGCCCAGCCTCAACGGTGCCGGATTCTCTGTGGTGGTGGCCAGCTCGAACGCTGCCAGCTTCGACGGCTGGGTGTCACCGACGCGGAGCCCGAGGACGTGTCCGATCAGCGGTTGTGCCACCGCCGCGACCGTGGCGAAGACGAAGGGCACCATGAAGCCGAGCTTGTGATGGGCATCGACACGGCCCTTGAGCATGCCCGCCGCATACACCCCGGACACCACGAAGCCGACGAGCATGAACGCACCGACCCACATGTGTGCGAACTGCAGCCAGACGCCGTCGTTGAACATCGCTCGCCACGGGTTCACGTCGGTGACCTTGCCGCCGACGAGACGGAACCCGGTCGGGTTGTTCATCCAGGCATTGACCGAGACCACGCAGAATGTCCCGACCACGCCCGCGGTGCCCATCGGAAGCAACGTCGCGAGATGCCGACGGGGTGGCATCCGGTCCCAGCCGTAGAGATAGATGCCGAGGAAGATCGCCTCGACGAAGAAGGACAACCCCTCGAAGGCGAACGGCAGGCCGAGCACGTCGCCGTACCGCCCCATCAGGCCGGGCCACAGGAGGCCCATCTCGAAGCTGAGCACCGTCCCCGACACTGCCCCGATCGCAAACAGGACGGCCGAGACCTTCGCCCATCGCCGGGCGAGTCCGAGGGCAACCGGGTCGTCCCTCACCAGTCCTCGGCGGTGGACGACGTAGATCATCGTCGGGAAGGCGACTCCGAAGCAGGCGAGGATGATGTGCCAGCCGAGCGACAGGGCCATCTGCTCGCGGGCCGGCAGCAGGCCGGGTGGCCCGTCGCTCGAAGCGCTGGCGAGGTAGTGCGTGGCCACTTCGTAGCCGATCATGCGGTCAGCCTAGGCGGCGTCCTCTGCCGGTTCGCACACGGCTGCCGCGGCGCCGGATCAGGGACCCACCCCGCGAAGAGCCGCGCGCATAGGGTGAGTCGCATGCCTCGGCTCCTCGTCGTCCACCACTCCCCGACCGCCGGGCTGCAGCAACTGACGGATGCCGTGATTGCGGGTGCGCGCGACGATGCGATCGAAGGCGTCGACGTGGTTGACCTTGAGGCGCTGGCGTTTGCCCGGGGTGAAGCCACGGCCGATGACCTGCTCGCCGCGGACGGGTACGTGCTCGGCACCACCGCCAACTTCGGCTACATGTCGGGAGCGATGAAGCACGTCTTCGACTCGACGTTCCTACAGATCGGCGGAGCACTCGCTCCGGACGGCAGCGGGGATTCGACAGGCTCAACCTCCGGTCCTCAATGCGGGACGGCTGGACGCCCGTTCGGTCTCTACGTGCACGGGCGCCACGACACGACCGGCGCTGTCCGTTCGGTCCTGTCGATGACGGGCGCGCTGAACTGGAAACAGGGTTATGGCGTCCTCGAAGTGTTGGGCGATGTCGGGGAAACCGACCGCGAAGACGCTTACGAGCTCGGCGGTACCATCGCGGCGTTGCTCATCACCTGACCTGGAGGGAGTCCGATGCCGCGCAACGCTTCCGGCCTGCTCTCAGGATTCCTGGTCACCGGCCTGCTCCTGACGAGTGCCTGCTCCGGCCCGTTCCACAAGGACACCGAGGCCGACAAGCTCACGCCGCCCAAGCTCGGTGCCTGCCGGGTGGTCACCCCCGCTGACATCGACAAGGCCAGCAACACCTCCGACATCGTGGCCTGCACCGCACCACACACGGCCCAGACGTTTGCCATCGGAACGCTGCCGACGAGCACCGGATCGGCGTACGACGACAACCGGCACGGCAAGTGGATCTATCCGACGTGCGAGAAGGCCTTCGAGAAGTTCATCGGTGTCGATGAGAGCCAGGCGTTGCGGGTCCAGCTCAGCTGGGCCTGGTTCCGCGCATCGGCCGAGGGCTGGAAGAAGGGCGCGCGCTGGTACCGCTGCGACCTCGTCGGCGGCCCGAGCGGAGCAACGAAGTTCGCCGACCTGCCAGCCACCGGCAGGGGCCTCTTCAGCGCCCGCCCGCCGGAGAAGTGGCTGACCTGCGCCCAAGGACAGGCGGTGCTGCACTCGGTCAAGGTCGCCTGCACCGAGAAACACGACTGGCGCGCAGTCACCACGATCAAGCTCGGCGGTCCGGAGGACAGCTACCCCGGAGACCGGCTCGTCGAGGTCCGGACCCGTGACTTCTGCTCGGCGTCGGTCGAGGCCTGGATGAACTATCCACCGGCCTTCGACTTCGGCTACACCTATTTCCACCAGGCCGAATGGGACGCCGGCAACCGGCGGTCGGTCTGCTGGGCGAAGACCAGCGCATGACGGCAGGACGGCGTACGACGACAGCGCTTGCTCTCGTGATCGCGGCCACGGTCGTCGCCTCCGCTGTCTACAAGACCAGCGCTGACGACACGACTGCGCCGAGCGCCACACCATCCTCGACGCCCACAGCCACCGCGGCTCCACCCCCCGCACCTGAGGTCGGCTCGTGCCACAACCTGGCCTTCACGTCGGCAGCGCAACCGACCGACGACTCCACACCCGTGCCCTGTAACGGCAAACACACGTCCGTCACGATCCACGTGGGTGAGCTCGACCCGATCGTCGACGGCCATCTGCTCACCGTCGACTCCCGCAAGGTTCAGGACGAGATCGCTGCTGACTGCCCCCGACAACTGGGTGCCTACGTCGGTGGCGACCAGAACACCCAGCGGCTCAGCCGGTTCGAGATCGTCTGGTTCAGCCCGACGGTGGCCCAGTCCGATCTCGGCGCGAACTGGTATCGCTGCGACCTGGTCGCTCTGCGCGGCAAGGAGGAACTGGCCACCCTGCCCCGCGACGTCAAGGGCGCCCTGTCCAGGCCCGACGGCCTCGCTCGCTTCGGCACCTGCGGAAACACCTCGCCGGACAAGCCGGACTTCGTCCGCGCCATCTGCTCGGAACGCCACTCCTGGAAGGCGATCGACACCGTCGACCTTCCTGCAAAGGGCAAGTACCTCGCGACGTCCGTCACCTCCGACGCCAACGCGCACTGCAAGGACGACGCCTCCAACGCCTCGGGCGGATCCTTGAAGATCACCTGGAGCTTCGAGTGGCCCACTCGCCAGCAATGGACGGACGGCCAGCGCTACGGCTACTGCTGGGTCCCCTCCTGACCGCTGACCCGGCGCGTACACGCACCTTTTCTACGCTGACCCGGCGCGCACGTTCAGCCTCGATGCGCTGACCCGGCGCGCACGTGCACCGACCCACCACTGAACCGGCTCGACTTGGCATCTGGCCCAAATTGGCCGCGTGCCCAAGAGCCGGGTCAGCGTGACCAGCCGTGCGCAAGGGACGGGTCAGCGTGACTGGGGCGTGCGCAAGGGACGGGTCAGCGTCTTAAAGGCGAACGGGGTGGCCGGTTCGGTTCAGCTCGTTCTTGACGTCGCTGATGCGCAAGGTTCCGAAGTGGAACACCGTGGCGGCGAGTACTGCGTCTGCTCCGGCGTCGACGGCCGGCGGGAAGTGTTCGGTCGCACCGGCCCCGCCGCTTGCGATCACCGGGATGGTCACCGCTGCGCGGACCAACCGGATCAGCTCGAGATCGAAACCGTCCTGGGTGCCGTCGGCGTCCATCGCATTGAGCAGGATCTCGCCGGCGCCGAGCTCGGCCGCCTTGACGGCCCACTCGACCGCATCGAGGCCAGCGGACCTCCGGCCGCCGTGGGTGGTCACCTCGAACCCGGAGGCGGTGCCGGCAGCGCGTCGGGCATCGACGGAGAGGACCAGGACCTGGTTGCCGAAGCGGTCCGCGACCTCTGCGATCAGCTCGGGGCGGTTGATCGCGGCGGTGTTCATCGCCACCTTGTCGGCTCCGGCGCGCAACAGGCGATCGACGTCCTCGACCGAGGAGACTCCCCCGCCGACGGTCAACGGGATGAACACCTGCTCCGCCGTGCGCGAGACGATCTCCATCGTGGTGGCGCGGCCCTCGTGCGAGGCCGAGATGTCGAGGAAGGTGAGCTCGTCGGCGCCCTCCGCGTCGTAGGCCTTGGCGAGCTCGACCGGGTCACCGGCGTCGCGCAGCTCCTTGAAGTTGATGCCCTTGACCACGCGGCCGGCGTCGACGTCCAGGCACGGGATCACGCGTACGGCGAGGCTCACTGCGGGAACCGTTCGGGCCAGGTCAGGGCAAGTGCGTGCTCGAGGGTGAAGCGACCTTCGTAGAGCGCCGTCCCGATGATCGCGCCCTCGACACCACTGGGCACCAGCTCCATCAGCGCAGCCAGGTCTGCCAGCTCGGTGATGCCGCCGGAAGCGACAACGGGACGGTCCGTCGCCGCTGCGACACTCGCCAACAGCTCGATGTTCGGGCCCTGAAGCATGCCGTCCTTGTTGACGTCGGTGACGACGTAGCGGGCGCAGCCCTCCCGGTCGAGGCGCGCGAGCACCTCGTAGAGGTCACCGCCCTCGCGGGTCCAGCCACGCGCGGCCAGGGTCTGGCCACGTACGTCGAGGCCGACCGCGATCCGGTCCCCGTGCCGGGCGATCGCAGACGCACACCACTCCGGGTGCTCCAGCGCGGCAGTGCCCATGTTCACCCTCCGACACCCGGTCGCGAGGGCGGCGTCGAGTGAGTCGTCGTCCCGGATGCCTCCGCTCATCTCGACCTTGATGTCGAGGGTGCCGACGATCCTGGCAAGGAGCTCCCGGTTCTCCCCCCTGCCGAAGGCAGCATCGAGATCGACCAGGTGCAGCCACTCGGCGCCGGCCTGCTGCCAGCGAAGTGCCGCCTCGACGGGGTCACCGAACTTCTTCTCCGAGCCGGCAACGCCCTGCACCAGCTGGACGGCCTGCCCGTCGGCGATGTCGACCGCTGGAAGCAGTTCGAGGTGGGTCACGAGTTTCTCCATGTTCTAAAGGGGATTCAGTCTAAAGGGGATTTCAGGGTGCGGGGATTCAGACAATGAACAGAACCATCAGCGGGAACACGAGCAGCGACAACATCAGCGCGGTCAGCCTCGCAGCCCAGTCGTCGCGGACCACCCAGACGAGCACCTGGAGCATCAGCAGGATGCAGAAGACTGCAGTCATCCGGGCGCGGCGACGTCGGGCGATGATGCCGGTCTGCTGGCCGATGCCGAACCTTGGCAGCTTCCTGGTCAGCGACCGCTTCCGCGCCGTACGACGTTCCCGGCGCTCCTGCTCGGCTGCCCTCGCCGCGGCCCGGAGCGCCGACTCACGCTCGCGCTCGGCGCGCCTGACCGCGCGTTCCTTGCTCATGCCCGGCTCGACCTCATCCCAGCGACCCGACCCAGTTGCTGAGCAGCCGGGCACCGGCGTCCCCGGATTTCTCCGGGTGGAACTGGGTCGCCCAGAGCGGGCCGTTCTCGACGGCCGCGACGAATCGGTCGCCGCCGTGCTCGGCCCAGGTCACCAGTGGTGCGGCAGTCCGGTCGTTCGTGACGAGGGTCCAGTCGCGCACGGCGTAGGAGTGCACGAAGTAGAAGCGGTCGGCCTCGGCGCCAGCGAAGAGCTTGGTGTCGGCGGGCGCCTCGACGGTGTTCCAGCCCATGTGGGGTACGACGGGAGCCTGGATGCGCTCGACGACGCCGGGCCACTCGCCGCAGCCCTCGGTCGTGACGCCGTGCTCGACGCCGGTCTCGAAGAGGATCTGCATGCCGACACAGATACCGAGCACCGGCTGCCCGCCAGCGAGCCTGCGACCGATGATCTCGTGGCCGCGGACGGCCCGCAGTCCGGCCATGCACGCTGCGAACGCACCCACGCCCGGCACGACCAGACCGTCGGCCGACATCGCCGCCTCACGGTCCGCAGTCAGGGTGACCGATGCACCGGCGCGCTCGAGTGCACGGACGACCGAACGGACGTTGCCAGAGCCGTAGTCCAGGACCACAACCTCGGTCATGCGGCAGGAGTGGTCTCGACAAGCCCGATCAGCGGAGTCACAGACTGCCCTTGGTCGACGGCACACCCGTCTCACGAGGATCGAGCGCCACGGCATCACGCAGCGCGCGAGCGACTGCCTTGAACTGTGCCTCGACGATGTGGTGCGGGTCGCGGCCGGAGAGAACCCTTACGTGCAAGGCGATCTGGGCGTGGTGAGCGATCGTCTCAAAGACGTGACGGGTCAGCGAGCCGAGGTAGGCATCGCCGATCAGCACCTGCTCCTGGCCGTCGGGCTCACCGACGTGCACGCAGTACGGTCGGCCGGACACATCGACCGCGCACTGCACCAACGTCTCGTCGAGCGGAACCAGCGAGTCGCCGAAGCGACGGATGCCGGCCTTGTCACCGAGCGCCTCGCGCAGTGCGTCACCGAGCACGATCGCGGTGTCCTCGACGGTGTGGTGCGCATCGATGTGGGTGTCGCCCTCGGTCTGGACGGTGAGGTCGATCAGCGAGTGCCGGCCGAACGCCGTCAGCATGTGGTCGTAGAACCCCACACCGGTCGAGACGTCGGTGCGACCGGAACCGTCGAGGTTCAGCTCGACGAGCACCTTCGACTCCTTGGTCGCCCGCTCGATACGCGCCGTCCTGCTCGGCTGGTGGCTCATCTCGTTACCTCCGCTGTAACACTCAGTAAGGCGTCCTGGAACGCCACCATCTCCGTGGCGGTGCCGATCGACACCCGAAGCCATCCGTCCGGTCCGGTCTCCCTGATCAGCACGCCACGATCGAGCAAGCCCTGCCAGATCGCATGCCGGTCCGGGAACCGTCCGAACAATACGAAGTTCGCGTCCGACTCCGCGACCTCAAATCCCCGAGCTCGGAGCCAGTCGACCGTGCGGTCGCGCTCGGCGCGGATCTCGTCGACCTTGCCAAGCAGCTCGTCGGCATGCCGCAGGGCAGCCGATGCAACGGCCTGGGTGACCGCAGAGAGGTGATACGGCAGCCGGACGACTCGCAACGCATCGCACAGCTCCGGGGCAGCGGCGAGGTAGCCCAGCCGGGCGCCGGCGAGCGCGAAGGCCTTGCTCATCGTGCGGCTCACGATCAGGTTCCGGTACGCCGGCAGCAGCTCGAGGGCACTCGGTGTGCCGTTGCGACGGAACTCGCCGTACGCCTCGTCGATCACGACCACACCGGGGGCGGCCTCGCACAACGCGCTGATCGCGGCGTGCGGCAGCGCGGTGCCGGTCGGGTTGTTCGGCGACGGCAGCAGTACGACGGTCGGCTGGTGCTCCGCGATCAGCGAGCGGGCGTTGTCGAGGTCGAAGCTGAAGTCCTCGTGGCGCCGGCCGGCAACCCAGTTGGTCATCGCGTCGCGGGCGTACTCGGGATACATCGAGTACGTCGGCGCGAACGAGACCGCCGTACGACCCGGACCACCGAAGGCCTGCAGGATCTGCAGCATCACCTCGTTGGAGCCGTTGGCAGCCCAGATCTGGTCGGCCGTGACCCCGTGGCCCAGATAGTCCGCCAGGCCCTTGCGGAGCTCGGTGAACTCCCGGTCCGGGTAGCGGTTCAGCGTCGCGGTCGCCTCGGCAACCGCGGTCGCGACGTCAGCGATCACGGCCGCGGAGGGCGGGTAGGGGTTCTCGTTGACGTTCAGGCAGACGGGCACGTCGAGCTGCGGTGCGCCGTACGGCTCAATCCCCTGCAGCTCCTCGCGAATCGGGGGCCAGCTCATGACCCCTCGCTCGTCGTGGGTCCGGTCGAGGGAAACCGGACCGTGATCGCCGCGCCGTGCCCGGGCAGGTTCTCGGCCTCGGCAAGCGTGACCACGTGACCGGCGACCTCCTCGAGGGCGTCGCGGGAGTACTCGACGACGTGCACCGCGCGCACGAAGGCGCGAACGGACAGCCCGGACGAGTGACAGGCGCAACCGGCGGTCGGCAGCACGTGGTTGGAGCCGGCGCAGTAGTCGCCGAGGGAGACCGGCGAGAACGGTCCGACGAAGACCGCGCCGGCGTTGCGGACGCGCGCGGCGACGGCAGCGGCATCGGCGGTCTGGATCTCGAGGTGTTCGGCCGCGTAGGCGTTCACCACGTCGAGGCCCTGGTCGATGTCGTCGACGAGCACGATGCCGGACTGCTTGCCGGTGAGCGCCTGGCGGATGCGCTCGACGTGACGGGTTGCCGAGACCTGCTTGTCGAGCTCGGCCTCGACGTCGTCAGCCAGTCGAAGGGAGTCGGTGACCAGGACGGAGCCGGCCAGCGGGTCGTGCTCGGCCTGGCTGATCAGGTCGGCTGCGACGTACGCCGCGTCAGCGGTGTCATCAGCCAGGATCGCGATCTCGGTCGGACCGGCCTCCGAGTCGATGCCGATCACGCCCTTGAGCAACCGCTTGGCCGCGACGACGTAGATGTTGCCAGGACCCGTGACGAGGTCGACCCGACGGCAGGCTCCGGCACCGTAGGCGAACATCGCGATCGCCTGCGCGCCACCGACGGCGTACACCTCGTCGATGCCGAGCAGCGCGCACGCCGCCAGGATCGTCGGGTGCGGCAGACCGCCGAACTCCTTCTGGGGTGAGCTGGAGAGCGCGATCGAGCCGACGCCGGCCACCTGGGCGGGTACCACGTTCATCACCACCGTGGAGACCAGCGGAGCCAGGCCACCGGGCACGTAGAGGCCGACGCGGTCGACCGGCACCATCCGCGCCGTCACCCGGGCACCCGGACCGAGATCGGTCACGGTGTCGGACTCGAGCTCGGCCTCGCACGTCACGCGGAGCCTGCGGATCGACTCCTCCAGCCCGGCTCGAACGGCGGGATCGAGCTGGGTCAGGGCGTCCGAGATGGCGGCGGCGGGTACGGCGATGTCGGTCTGCGTGACGCCGTCGAACTTCAGCGAGTACGACGAGATCGCCTCGACGCCGCGGTCGCGTACGTCGTCACAGATCGGGCGCACCACATGGACCGCGGCCTCGACGTCGAAGTCGGCGCGCGGGACGAGGGTGCGGTAGTCAGAGGCCGCGGCGGCACCCCTGAGGTCGATCCGGCGAATCCGCTGGATCGAGCTTGTCGAGATCATGTCCTCAAGTCTAGGGCGGCGAACGGCCCCTCCCCGGCCACATTTCAGGCGACGGGACGAGCGCGGGTGCGAACGGCTGTGAGCGGCCGTCATAGATTGGCCACGTGACGACGGTGCCGGTGTTCCCGCTCAACGCTGTGTTGTTCCCCGGTGTGGTCACGCCTCTGCACATCTTCGAGGACCGCTACCGGGTGCTGGTGCGCGACCTGATGGCCCAGCCGGAGCCTGCCGACCGCATCTTCGGGGTGGTTGCGATCCGCGAGGGCTACGAGGTCGGCGACCACGGGATGCAGTCGGCGCACCGGATCGGCACCCTCGTCCAGCTCACCACCGTCGAGCGGTACGACGACGGCACGTTCGACATCGAGATCACCGGTCGCCAGCGACTTCGGATGAACGACCTGGACACCAGTGGGGAGTACTTCACCGCCGAGGTGGAGCTGCTCGAGGACGTCGACGAGCCGGGAGCCGTGGATGAGGCCATCCGGACGCTCGCGACGTTCGAGGTCTACCGCGAGCAGCTCTCCGAGCTCCGCGGCGGACCCGTGCTCTCCGGAGTGATGCCGAGCGATCCGGCGTACCTGTCCTACTCGCTGTCCGCGACCTGCCTGCTCACCCTTCGCGAGCGGCAGGCTCTGCTCGAGGCCGAGGACACCCAGGAACGGCTCGGCATGCTCCGCCGGGCGCTGCTGGAGGAGATGCGGGCGATGCGGGCGATCCCTTCGCTACCCGCCACCGAGGTCGCGCGTACCCGCTGGTCCCCCAACTAGGCGCACCGGAGATGTCGAAACCGAAGGACCACGTCGGCACCCCCGCGACGGTTGCGCTGACCACTGCCGGGATCAGCTTCACCGTCCATGCCTACGCGCACGATCCAGCCGCGTCGTCGTACGGCCTCGAGGCGGCAGATGCGCTCGGCCTCGATCCCGACACCGTCTTCAAGACTTTGCTGGCCGACGTCGATGGCCGGCTGGTGGTCGCCGTGGTGCCCGTCAGCGGGCAGCTCGACCTCAAGGCGCTCGCGCACGCGATCGGCGGCAAGAAGGCGGTGATGGCCGATCCCGCGGCCGCCGAGCGGGCCACCGGGTACGTCGTTGGCGGCATCTCCCCGATCGGCCAGAAGAGGCGACTGCCGAGCGTCATCGACGAGACCGCCGAGCTGTTCGACACGATCTACGTCTCCGCGGGCAAGCGCGGCGTCGATCTCGGAATTGCTCCGGCCGACCTGGCCAGGCTGCTGGACGCAACCATGGGCCCGATCGGCCGGAGCTGACCGGCGAAGCTCAGTCGGTGGTCACCTTCAACAGCACGTGGGACTCGCTGCCCTCGCTCCAGGTGGTGAAGCCCAGTGCCTGCAACGGCTTCAGGTTCGCCTCGACCGAGTCGACCGAGCCCGGCCCGTCGATGCCGAAGGTGTCGGCGGCGTCGCCCGCTGCCTGGGCGATCGTCCTGGTCCAGTCGGAGTCGAAGTTGAGGTACAGGACCGCCGACGCCTTGTCGGCGTTCTCGACGACCTTCTTGAAGCTGGCCGTGTCGCCGAGCTTGCCGTCGGCGAGCAGCCTCTTGGCGTAGGCGGACTGCAGGACCAGCGCGACCTTGTCGCCGCTCGACTCGACGACCACGCCGATGTCGTTCAGAGAGAGGCCCGAGTGGTCCTCGAGCCTGGTGATGATCGCCTTGATCTTGTCGGCGTCACCGGTGATCTTGATGCCGGCCGGCAGGTCCGCGGGCCCCTTGACGTCATCAAGGCTCGCCGGGGCGTCGCCACCGAGCGAGAGTGTGATCGCCTTGCCCAGCAGGGTCTGGAGGTCATCGGGCAGCTTGATCCCGAACATGCTCTCGGCCTGCGCGATCTGGTCGTCGGCAGCGGCGCCGAACTGGCTCCTCACGCTGTCGATGATCCGCTTCGCGACGTCGCCCGGGTACGCGACGCCCAAGGCGAGTGCGGTGTCCGCCGGAAGGCTCTCCACCTCGTCGGTCACCTTGCCGCTGCCGGCAACGTTCTGGATGCCGCCGGACACGATCTCGAGCTCCATGCCGCCGCCGGCGAACCGGATCGAGCCGGCCAGTCCCTGGAAGTTCTTCAGCGCATCCTTGATCGCGCCACTCGGATCGGTCGGGTCCGCCGCCCTGGGAGCCGAAGCGCCGCCGCCGGAGTGGAAGGCCGCCGCGTTGTCCGACGGGGTGGGCAGGTTGTTCTCCGGGAAGTCCGTAGGGAAGCCGGACGGAAGGCCACCCGAGTCGGACGATCCGGTCTCGAGGCCACTGAGATCGTTGAGGCCGCTGAGGCTTCCAGCGAGGTCACCGACCTCGTTCGCGACATACGTCGCTGCCTTCGACGAGACGTAGAAGTTCACGATGCCCGCGTCGCCAGCGGCGTCGGACCACTTCTGGTACTTCGCATCGTCGGAGAGCGGCGCCTTCTTCGCGTCCGCGACGATCTCCTTCGCATGCGCGGTGCTGTCACTGATGATCAGGTACTTGTCGTTGAACGCGTAGCCGATGTCGCCATCACCACCGCACTTGATGATCTTCTTGACGCCGGTCTCGGCCTTGCCCACGTCGGAGACTTCCAGCGCGAAGACCGGGGCAACCTTGTGGTCCCCCAGCTCGGCTGCGGCGACGGCCGCCCGGTTCCCGATCCACGGCGAGATGTCGGCGTCGTAGGTGAGGTTCTTGCAGGTGCCGTCCTTGGTCGCCTCCTTGAAGACGTACCGGCGGAGGTCGTCGGTCGACCCGAGATTCAGCGACTTCTTCAGCCCGGGGAACTTGTGCAGCGTCTTGATCGCTTCGATCTTCTGCTTCGCACCCGGGTCCAGGTCGATGCTCAGCACGCCGAGCACGGAGGCCGGTAGCGCCTCCGACGGCTGCGGACCACTGGCGATGAACTTGTAGGCAACCAGGGCGCCACCACCGAGCACCGCTGCGACACCCACCGAGACCGCCGCAATGATCGCGGTGCGCCTGCTCTTCGGTGCGGCAGGCGGCTGCAGCGGCTCGGGCGTCGTCAGGATCGCGGTGTCCTCTGGCCCATCGGGCGGTGTGAGGTCAGACATGGCGTCCCCCGGCTGGTTGGTGGATGAGCATGCCGCTATCCAAACGTGGCCGCAGGCTGCCTGTCAGGAGTTTGCTGGGTTGCCCTCGGCGGGGTCAAGAAGAGCACTCCGAGGGTCCCGAGCACCGCACCGATCGGCCACATGAAGGACACGATCGGCGCCGAAAGGTGCACGCCGAGCAGGTTCAGGCGCACGTCTCCGCCGTGGGGAGCCAGCCGGATCGGCACCTTCTCGCCGACGGCGGCCTTCGCGAACGCGGCCTTGAGGTCACCCGGACCGAGATCCAGACCGACACGAACCATCAGGAACGCGGCGAGGGCCGACCCCAGTGCGATGAGCACCACCGTGACGACCGGGTCGCGTCCACGCCACCACATCAGTCCGGCACCGGCGAGCAGTCCGCCGCCGAGCGCGATCATGAAGAACCAGCCGTCGGTGGAGACCTGCTTGGCCAGCTGGAGCTGGTCCATCAGCGCGTTGTCCTTGGTGGCGGTGTACGTCGCCAGCGGGGTCACCTGGTGCCAGATGAAGGCCCCGATGACGCCCAACAGCGCAAACGTCCCGAGGACGATGCCGGCATCGACCAGCACGGCGCGAACATCCGGCCCGGCCTTCACGGCCGGCGTGGTCACGTCAGACATCCAGGTCCCAACAGTTGTTTGAGGTCGGCGAAGAGCGCCGGCGACGCCGTCACCCTCAGCCGGTCGTCGAGGCGCATCAGCGTGGTGGCCTCGCGCGCACGCAGGCGAAGCCTCACCTCGGTCATCCCGGGATGCGTGGCAAGCACCTCCTTGAGCTGGTCGACGACAGGTCCGGTGCAGCGGGTGAGTGGCATCGAGATCGTCACGGGCCCGCCGGTGCCCTCGGTGAGGTCGGGAGCGGTGATCTCGAGGCCGTGCAGCTCGGGTTGTTCCTTCTGCCGGGACAACCTGCCCTTGACCACCACGATGGTGTCCTCGAGCAACAACGTACTGGCGAGCTGGTAAGCGCTCGGGAAGAGCAACACCTCGATCGCACCCTCGAGGTCCTCGACGGTGACCATCGCCCATGCGTCTCCACGCTTGGTGATCTTGCGTTGTACGCCGGTGATCAGCCCGGAGATCGTCACGGTCGTGCCGTCGGCTCGCTCCTCGTCGGCCAGCAGCTGGCCGATGCTGCAGTCGGCCGTATTGGCCAGCACGTGCTCGAGGCCGGCGAGCGGATGGTCGGACACGTAGAGGCCGAGCATGTCGCGCTCGTGTGCGAGCAGGGTCTGCTTGTCCCACTCGGGGATGTCGGGGATGTCGATGTTGACGCCGAAGCCGCCGGCCTCGTCGTCGAGCCCCCCGAACAGGGAGTCCTGGCCGATGGCCTCGTTGCGCTTGATGTCGATGTACTGGTCGACGGCCGCCTCGTGGATCGCGACGAGCGCACGCCTGCGGTGCTTCAGGGAGTCGAACGCGCCCGCCTTCACCAGCGACTCGAGCACCCGCTTGTTGCAGACCTGCGGCGGCACCTTGTCCATGAAGTCCGCGAAGTCCTCGAACCGGCTCTTCTCACGGCGTGCCTCGATCAGCTGGTCGACCACGTTGCGGCCGACGTTGCGGATCGCGGTGAGGCCGAACCGGATGTCGTCGCCGACTGGCGTGAAGTTCGCCGAGGACTCATTGACGTCCGGCGGCAGCACCTGGATCTTCATCCGGCGGCACTCGTTGAGGTAGATCGCCATCTTGTCCTTGTCGTCCTTCACCGACGTCAGGACCGCGGCCATGTACTCGGCCGGGTAGTGCGCCTTGAGGTACGCCGTCCAGTAGGACACCAGGCCGTAGGCCGCGGAGTGCGCCTTGTTGAACGCGTAGTCGGAGAACGGCAGCAGGATGTCCCAGAGCTTCGTCACGGCAGCCATCGAGTAGCCGTTGGCCTGCATCCCGGAGGAGAAGCCGGCGAACTGCTTGTCCAGCTCCTCCTTCTTCTTCTTGCCCATCGCACGCCGGAGGATGTCCGCCTGGCCGAGGGAGAATCCCGCGACCTTCTGCGCGATCGCCATCACCTGCTCCTGATAGATGATCAGGCCGTAGCTGGTCGACAGGATCTCGGCGAGCGGCTCCTCGAGCTCCGGGTGGATCGGGGTGATCTCCTGCTTGGCGTTCTTGCGCAGGGCGTAGTTGGTGTGGGAGTCGGCGCCCATCGGTCCGGGACGGTAGAGCGCGATGAGCGCGGAGATGTCCTCGAAGTTGTCCGGCTTCATCAGCCGCAGCAGGGACCGCATCGGGCCACCGTCGAGCTGGAAGACGCCCAGGCTGTCGCCGCGGGAGAGCAGGGCGTACGCCGCGGGGTCATCGAGGGCGAGCTCTTCGAGGACGAGCTTGCCGCGACCGTTCATCTCGAGGTTCTGCAGCGCGTCGTCGAGGATCGTCAGGTTGCGCAACCCGAGGAAGTCCATCTTGACCAGGCCGAGCTTCTCGCAGGTGGGGTAGTCGAACTGGGTGATGATCGCGCCGTCGGACTCGCGCTTCATGATCGGGATGACGTCGAGCAGCGGGTGGCTCGACATGATCACGCCGGCTGCGTGCACGCCCCACTGGCGTTTGAGTCCCTCGATGCCGATCGCGGTGTCGACGACCGTCTTGACGTCGTTGTCGTTGTCGTAGAGCGAGCGGAACTCGCCGGCCTCGCCGTACCTCTTGTTCTCGCCGTTGAAGAGCTCCTTGAGCGGGATGTCCTTGCCCATCACGGCCGCGGGCATCGCCTTGGTGACCCTGTCACCCATCGCGAACGGGAAGCCCAGGATCCGTGAGGAGTCCTTGACGGCCTGCTTGGCCTTGATGGTGCCGTAGGTGACGATCATCGAGACCCGGTCGTCGCCGTACTTGTCGGAGACGTAGCGGATCACCTCGCTGCGCCGGCGCTCGTCGAAGTCGATGTCGAAGTCGGGCATCGAGACCCGGTCGGGGTTCAGGAACCGCTCGAAGATCAGGCCGTGCCTGAGCGGGTCGAGGTCGGTGATCCGCATCGCGTACGCGCACATCGAGCCGGCACCCGACCCACGGCCCGGACCCACCCGGATGCCGTTGTCCTTGGCCCAGTTGATGAAGTCGGCAACCACCAGGAAGTAGCTCGGGAAGCCCATCTGGATGATCACGCCGACCTCGAAGTCGGCCCGCTTGCGCACATCCTCCGGGATACCGTCGGGGTAGCGGTAGCGGAGCCCCTTCTCGACCTCCTTGACGAACCAGGAGTTCTCGTCGTCGCCCTCGGGCACGGCGAAGACCGGCATGTAGTTGGCGTTCTCGTCGAACTCGACGTTGCAGCGCTCGGCGATCAGCAGCGTGTTGTCGCAGGCCTCGCGGAGGTCGTACTTGTCGACCCAGAGCGCCCGCATCTCGGCTGGCGACTTGATGTAGTAGCCGTCGCCGTCGAGGGCGAACCGCTTGCCGGGGCCATCGCCCTTGGGGATCTGCATGGTGCTGCCGGAGTTGATGCAGAGCAGGTGCTCGTGGGACCCGGCATCCTCGCGGTTGACGTAGTGCGAGTCGTTGGTCGCGATCGGCGGGATGCCGAGGTCCTTGGAGAGCTTGAGCAGGCCCGCGCGGACCCGGTTCTCGATGGAGAGACCGTGGTCCATCAGCTCGAGGAAGTAGTTGTCCCTGCCGAGGATGTCCTGGAAATCGCCCGCCGACTGGCGGGCCTTCTCGTAGTCACCGATGCGCAGCCAGGTCTGCACCTCGCCCGACGGACACCCAGTGGTGCCGATCAGGCCGGTGGCGTACTCCGCGAGCAGCTCGCGGTCGCCACGTGGCTTGTAGTAGAAGCCCTCGATCGAGGAGCGCGAGGAGAACCGGAACAGGTTGTGCATCCCGGCCGTCGTCTCGGCCAGCAACGTCATGTGGGTGTAGGCGCCCGACCCCGACACGTCGTCACTGCCACCGTCGTTCCAGCGGACCCGCTTGCGCTCGCCACGCGGCGTGTTGGGCGTCATGTACGCCTCGAGGCCGATGATCGGCTTGACTCCCGCGGCCTTGGCCTTCGCATAGAAGTCGTAGGCCCCGAACACGTTGCCGTGGTCGGTCATCGCGATGGATTCCATGCCCAGCTCGGCAGTGCGTTCGAACATCTCCGTCAGCCGCGCAGCACCGTCGAGCATGGAGTACTCGGTGTGGTTGTGCAGGTGGACGAATCCATCCGTGGAACCGCCTGAACCAGCTGCCATGAGGCGCGATCAACCCTTCCCAAGAGCTTGAGATCCAATGTGCTGCGGCCGCCGAACAATGCTCAGAAGACGACCGCCGCTGGCCCTCATCTGGGGGAAGAGGTGCCAGCCTAGTTCAGCATCTCAGCCGGATCCGACATCATCTCGGCGTGCCTCCCAGGCATTCAGACTTTCGGTGATCACTGCGTCCATCACCCGCTGGATCCGGCTCGCGCCGAGGCCCGGCGCGTGCTTCGCCATTCGCTCGACGATGACCTGTTCGCGCCTCGGATCGCGGCCTTCGAGGCCGGGCCGGTCCTTGTAGCCCTGCACGGCGGCGGTGAGGGCGAGCCGTCTGGCGAGCAGCAGCGCCAGGTCGTCGTCGACGTGGTCGATCTGGCTGCGCAGGAAGCTCAGCGGCTGCTGCCCCGGCCAGGCGAGTCGTACGTCGGGAGAGCGCTCCTCGTTGGCCGAACCGTCGGTGTGCTCGAGCTCGATCAGGCCGTGCCGCCGGTAGAACGCCCGGGCCGGCGCATTGCTCGCGAACACCCAGAGCGCGAAGCCGTCGGGCCTCAGCGACTTCGCCAGGTCGAGGAGGGCGGACCCCACTCCGGAGCCCTGATGCTGCGGTCCGACGTACAGCGAGTCGAGCCAGACATCATCGAGCGCCGCAAAGCCGACCAGCTGCTCGTCCTCGGCGACCCAGACCTCCCGGCGGCTCGGCATGGTGGCCATGTGCTGGCGCACCGACTCGTCGTCATGAATCGACGGGGGCATCGCCGGCACGGCTGCGCGCCGGGTTGCGATGTAGACCTCGGCAAGCTCGGGCATGTCCTCGGCTGTGGCAGGGCGAAGGACCAGCTCAGTGAGCATCGCGGATCGTCTCCAGGGCGGCGGCGAGGTCCTCCGGGTAGGAAGACTCGTACTCGACGTACTCCCCTGACTCGGGGTGCACGAAGCCGAGCTTCACGGCGTGCAGCCATTGGCGCTCCAGCCCGACCCGCTTGGCCAATGTCGGATCGGCGCCGTAGGTGAGGTCGCCGACACAGGGGTGCTTGAGCGCCGCCATGTGCACCCGGATCTGGTGGGTCCGGCCGGTCTCGAGATGCACCTCGAGCAGGCTCGCGAAGCGGTGCGCCTCGAGCGTCTCGTAGTGCGTGACGCTGTGCTTGCCGTCCTCGCGGACCGCAAACTTCCAGTCCGACCTCGTGTGCCGGCCGATCGGTGCGTCGATCGTGCCCTGGGACGGATCGGGATGACCCTGCACGAGCGCGTGGTAGGTCTTCTCGACCTCCCGGTGCCGGAACGCGTTCTTCAGGACCGAATAGGCGCGCTCGCTCTTGCAGATCACCATCACGCCGCTGGTGCCGACGTCGAGGCGCTGCACGATCCCCTGGCGCTCCGAGGCACCACTGGTGGCGATCTGGAACCCGGCACCACGGAGGTGTCCGACGACGGTCGGGCCGGTCCATCCCATCGACGGGTGTACGGCGACCCCGACGGGCTTGTCCACCACCACGATCGCGTCGTCGTCATGGATGATCTTGATGCCCTCGACGACCTCGGCAACGACCTCGAGCGGGTCCACCATCGACGGAATGCTCACGTCGAGCGTCGAGCCCGGGATCAGCCGGTCGGACTTGATGGCCGAGGCGCCGTCGACCAGCACGTTGCCGCTGCTGACGAGGTCGGCGGCGCTGGTGCGGGAGATGCCGAACATCTTGGCCAGCGCCGTGTCCACCCGTTCGCCGGCCATCCCCTCAGGCACCAGTACGGTGCGCTGCTCAGCCGCTTCACTCACGTCGGGAAGTCAGACTGGTCGTCGGATGCCCCGGTGGTCGAGCTGTCCCCGGTGGTCGAGCTGCCCTCGGTGGTCGAGCTTGTCGGGACCGTCCCGTTGAGTCGGACGCCGCGGGCCGCCTGGATCAGGATCAGCACGGCCGCGATGTTGATGCAGACATCCGCCACGTTGAAGATCGGCCAGTGCGGCAGCGCCATGAAGTCGACGACATGACCGCGCAGGGGCCCCGGCTCACGGAAGATCCGGTCGGTCAGGTTGCCACACACTCCGGCGAGCAGTACCCCGAGCGCGATCGCCCACAGCGTGCTCCGGACCCGCGGGGCGAGCCAGAGGATGACGACGACGGCGGCGATCGCGACCAGCGAGAGCAACAACGTGTACGACGTACCGGTGCTGAACGCTGCTCCCGGGTTGCGGGCCAGCTCGAGCTGGAACAGGTCACCGACCACGCGTACGGGAGGGTGGTCGGTCAGCTTCTGGACAGCGAGGATCTTGGCGCCGAGGTCAACGAGCCAGGCGAGCACCGCAACCGTCACCAAAAGGGCCAGCCGCGAGGGATGCGGGGTCGCTTCAGCCGAGTTGGCTCCTGGGTCGGCCGGGCCGCTGGGGCTCAGCGACGCTCCTCGCGCTGCTTGCATGACATGCACATTGTCGCACGTGGGAAAGCCATCAATCTGTTCTTGCCAATGGGCAAGCCACAGCTCTCACACACGCCGAACGAACCATCGGCAATCCGCTCGAGAGCATGCACCGACTGGGTGAGCATGTCGCGCGCATTGTTGGCGATCGTCATCTCCTGGTCACGCTCGAAAGTCGCCGAGCCGACGTCGGCCTGGTCGTTGCCCGCGCCTTCACCGGCGTCGCGCATCAGGGTCGACAGGTCGCGCTCGGCGATGTTGAGGTCGATCTCGAGCCGCTTGATGTCGCCTCGCAGGTGGGTGCGGACCTCGCCGAGCTCATCCTTGGTCCACGGCGTCTCGGACGGGAGGACCACCAGCGCGCCCGGCGAGCCCTTCCGGGCCCCCGGGACGGCCTTCTGGACGGCCGCAGCAGCCTGTTTGGCGGGGGCAGCCGCCTGCCGAGCCGCCGAGGTGGCCGCGGTGGCCGGGCGCTTCGCGGTCGGGGTGGCCTTCTTCGCCGTACTGCTCGGCTTGGCGGTGCCGGCCTTCGCCGGGGAAGCCTTCTTGGCGGTCGCGGATGCCCGGGAGGTGGTCGACTTCGCCGTACCAGTGGTCTTCGCAGTGGTCTTCGCGGTCGTCTTGGCTGCCGGCTTCGTAGGCGCTGCCTTCTTCGCGGGAGCCTTCTTGACCGCGGCCTTGGCCGGAGCTGCCTTCTTCGCGGCAGTCTTCTTGACCGCTGTCTTGGTGGGAGCCTTCTTCACTGCGGCCTTCACTGGTGTCTTCACCGGGGTCTTCTTGGCTGGCGCCTTCGTCACGGCTGCCTTCTTGGCGACGACCTTGGCCGGAGCCTTCTTCGCCGGGGCCTTCTTGGCAGCGGCCTTCACGGCGGCTTTCTTGGCCGGCGCCTTGGTCGCGGCTGCCGTCTTGGCAGTGGCCTTCTTGGCAGCTGCCGTCTTGGGGGCGGCCTTCGCCGGCCCCGCTGCGGTCGACTTCCGGACGACGACCCGCCGCGCGGCGGCGCCTGCCCTGCTCGCGAGAGATTTCCTGCTCGGAGTAGCCATGGTTCACGGCCCCAATTCCAGAAGGAGGGAGTATGACCTGCGTCATACGTGTGGCCGCGAGGATATGTGCAACACGCCGGGCCTTCAACTCGCCGGACCGAGGCGAAGCCCGCCGATTGAAGCCTGCCAGTGGGTATTCGGGGTCAACGGCGGCGCCTTGGGGCGACCGAGGGCGAAACCAGTTCGTGAGAAGACTCTCGCCTCTGGCAGACTTGAGGGGTTGCAGGGCAGCGATGGGCAATCAACCCGGAGTCGCCGGAAGAAACGTCCAGGCAGATCGGCCATGGGCGGACTAGAACCGGCAGCAACAGACCCGATGAAGTGGGCCGACAGCGTCATCGCCGGCCAAGGAGGGTGGTACCGCGGGAGTTCCGGCTCTCGTCCCTCGGTTTCGACACGCTCAGCCACCGGTTGAGTTCGAAAACGAAGGATCAGACGTGAACGAGTACCGCCCCGTCCCGCCGCAGGTCGACCTGCCTGCCCTCGAGCGCGACGTGCTCACCTTCTGGGCGGAGAACCAGACCTTCGCCAAGTCCACCGAGCGCACCCGCGATGGTGAGCCGTGGACGTTCTACGAGGGTCCACCGACCGCCAACGGCATGCCGGGGACCCACCACGTCGAGGCACGGGTCTTCAAGGACGTCTTCCCGCGCTTCCACACCATGCGGGGCAGGTACGTCGAACGCAAGGGCGGCTGGGACTGCCACGGGCTGCCCGTCGAGCTCGCCGTCGAGAAGGAGCTCGGCTTCTCCGGCAAGCCGGACATCGAAGCCTTCGGCATCGCGGAGTTCAACGCGAAGTGCCGCGAGTCGGTGCTGCGCAACGTTGGCGAGTTCGAGGCGATGACCCGGCGGATGGGCTACTGGGTCGACACCGAGCACCCCTACCGGACGATGGACGCGTCCTACGTCGAGTCGGTCTGGTGGGCGCTGAAGCAGATCCATCAGAAAGGACTGCTCGTCGAGGACTACCGCGTTGCGCCGTACTGCCCGCGCTGTGGCACCGGTCTCTCCGACCACGAGGTCGCGCAGGGCTATGAGACGGTGACCGATCCCTCGGTCTACGTGCGCTTCCCGCTGACCTCGGGACCCCTTGCCGGCAGGGCCAGCCTCCTCGTCTGGACGACGACGCCCTGGACGCTCGTGTCGAACACGGCGGTCGCAGTGCACCCCGACGTCACCTACGTCGTCGCGACGGACGGCAACGAGACCGTCGTGGTTGCCGAGCCGCTGTGGGAGTCGGTCCTCGGTGAGGGCTGGACGGTCAGCGAGCGCTTCATCGGTCGCGAGATGGAGCGATGGACCTATCAGCGGCCGTTCGAGCTGGTGGAGTTCACCTCGCCTGCCCACTTCGTGGTGCTGGCCGAGTACGTCACGATCGAGGACGGCACCGGACTAGTGCACCAGTCCCCCGCGTTCGGCGAGGAGGACATGGCGGTCTGCAAGGCCTATGGCCTGCCGGTCGTCGTACCCGTACGGAAGGACGGCCACTTCGAGGACGACCTGCCGCTCGTGGGCGGACAGTTCTTCAAGCACGCCGACGCCGACCTGGTGAAGGACCTCGACGCCCGCGGCCGGTTGTTCCGGCATCTGGCCTACGAGCACAGCTATCCGCACTGCTGGCGCTGCCACACGGCGCTGATGTACTACGCCCAGCCGTCCTGGTACATCCGCACCACGCAGATCAAGGACGCGCTGCTCCGGGAGAACGAGAAGACCAACTGGTTCCCCGAGACGATCAAGGAGGGGCGCTACGGCGACTGGCTGCACAACAACATCGACTGGGCGCTCTCCCGCAGCCGCTACTGGGGGACGCCGCTGCCGATCTGGCGTTGCGAGGAGGGGCACCAGGTCTGTGTCGGGTCGCTGGCCGAGCTCGGCGAGCTGACCGGCTCCGACCAGCTCGCCCTCGACCCGCACCGTCCCTTCGTCGACGACATCACGTTCAGCTGCCCACATCTGGTTGGTCCAACGGCGTGCTCGTCCGTGGCTACCCGCGTGCCGGAGGTCATCGACGCGTGGTTCGACTCCGGCTCGATGCCGTTCGCGCAGTGGGGCTACCCGCACGCCGAGGGCTCGGCGGAGAAGTTCGCAACGGCGTACCCGGCCGACTTCATCTGCGAGGCGATCGACCAGACCCGCGGCTGGTTCTACACGCTGATGGCGATCGGGACGCTGGTCTTCGACGAGTCGTCGTACAAGAACGTCGTCTGCCTGGGCCACATCCTGGCCGAGGACGGCCGGAAGATGTCCAAGCACCTCGGCAACATCCTCGAGCCGATCTCCCTGATGGACGAACACGGCGCCGATGCGGTCCGCTGGTTCATGGCGTGCTCCGGCTCGCCCTGGGCAGCCCGTCGGGTGGGCCACGCGAGCATCCAGGAGACCGTCCGCAAGGTGCTGCTGACCTACTGGAACACCGTCGCCTTCCACGTGCTCTATGCGCGTACGGCGGACTGGTCACCAGCTGTCGCGGCTCCTCCCGTTGCCGAGCGACCGGTCCTCGACCGGTGGCTGCACGCCGAGACAGCCCGACTTGTCGTCGAGGTCACGGCGGCGTACGAACGCTTCGACACCCAGCGGATCGGCAGCCTCCTCGGGCAGTTCGTCGACGACCTCTCCAACTGGTATGTGCGTCGGTCCCGTCGTCGTTTCTGGGACGGCGACCCGTCGGCGCTGCGCACCCTGCACGACACCTTGTCCACGGTGACCCAGCTGCTCGCTCCGCTGACCCCGTTCATCACCGAGCGGGTGTGGCAGGACGTCGTACGACCGGTGACGGCTGACGCGCCCGAGTCCGTGCACCTCTCGACCTGGCCGACCCCTGACGCTGCCGCGGTCGACGAGGAGCTTTCTTCGTCAGTGGCTCTGGCGCGCCGGATCGTCGAGCTCGGGCGGGCTTCGCGGGCCGAGGCCAAGGTCCGCACCCGTCAGCCGCTGGGACGTGCATTGATCGGGACAGCCGCGTACGACCGGCTCACGCCCGAGCTCCGGGCCGAGATCGCCGAGGAGCTGAACATCGGCGCGATCGAGCCGCTGTCGGCCGCCGGCGCGGACCTGGTCGACCACTCCGCAAAGGGCAACTTCCGCGCCCTGGGCAAGCGGTTCGGCAAGGAGACCCCGAAGGTGGCCGCTGCCATCGCAGCAGCCGATGCCGGTGCTCTCGCCGCTTCCCTCAAGGCGGACAGCAGGGCCATCGTCACGGTCGACGGTGCCGAGGTCGAGGTGCTGCCCGACGAGGTGATCATCGCCGAGCGACCTCGCGAAGGCTGGTCCGTGGTCAACGAGCAGGGCGAGACCGTTGCCCTCGACCTCGAGCTGACCCCCGAGCTCAAGCGGGCGGGCCTGGCCCGTGAGGTGATCCGGATGATCCAGGAGGCCCGGAAGACCAGTGGCTTCGAGGTCTCCGACCGGATTGCCCTTACCTGGCACGCATCCGGTGAGGTGGCCGAGGCATTCACCGAGCACCGCGACCTGATCGCCGGAGAGGTCCTCGCCTCCACGATGGCCGAGTCCGAGTCCGTCGACACCCTCACCAACACCGACAACAACCTCGGCTTCGCCTTCACCCTCTTCCGCGTCTGACGGTTGAGTTGGGCCTCCGTTGCTGTTGAGTTGGGCCTCCGTCACCCTCGAGTTGGGCCTCGGTTACGGACCTGATGTAGCGGAGGCCCAAGTGAACTGTGATTTGGGCCCAACTCAACGGAGAAGGGCGGTCATCCCGAGTGGGATGGCCGCCCTTCTGCGTTGATCAGCTGATCAGGGCTTTGTCTGGTCCTCGTCACCGAGGATCGACTTCAACCGCTTCGGGGAGTGCTCGGAGGTGGCGCCCGCGAGGGTGCCGCCTTCGCCGTTGCCGTCGAGAGCTTCGAGCTGCTGGCTGAAGTAGCTCTTCAGGCGGCTGCGGTACTCCCGCTCGAACGCGCGAAGGTTCTCGATCTCGCCGTCGAGCTTGAGCTTCTCCTTGTCCATGTCGCCGAACACGTCCTTGCGGCGAGCCTCGGTCTCGGAGTCGAGCATCTGCGAGCGGGTGCGGGCGTCGGACTCGAGACGGTCGGCCTTGACCTTGCTCTCGGCCTCGAGCCGCTCCGCCTTGGTGCGAGCCGCGCCGATGATCTTGTCGGCCTCTTCCTTGGCGCCGTCGACGAGCTCGTCGGCGTTACGCGTGGCGATCTCGAGCAGTCGGGCGGCGGCGCTGGACGCGTCGGCCACCGTGTGGACCCTGACCACCTCGGGAACGGGGGCGGGAGCGGCGACAGGCGGAGGCGCCGGAGCCTCGACCTTCGGCGGCTCGGGAGCCTTCTCCTCGATGGGAGCCGGTGCGGGTACGGCGGGCGCGGAACTGACACCCCTCTGGGCAGCGCTGAGCTTGCTGCGGAGGTCGTCGTTCTCCTTGATCAGGCTGGCCAGTTCGGACTCGACCTCGTCGAGGAACTGGTCGACCTCACCCATGTCGTAGCCCTCACGGAGCCGCACCGGAGTAAAACGCTTGTTGCTCACGTCCTCAGGCGTCAGCGGCATGACCTCACCCAATCCAGATAGTGGTTACAAAGATGTGCGCCTCGAAGGATAGCCCGTCCACGAGCCCCCCGGGACCGCACGGGTCGTGCCGGTCAGTAGAAAATCGCACCATTGACGTACTGAAGCACATAGCAAATCAGGATGACGGAGATGAATCCCATATCGATCGCCGCCCCACCGAGGCGAAGCGGAGGAATCACCCGCCGCATCGCATTGATCGGCGGGTCGGTCACCGAGAAGACAACCTCCAGGATCATCAGCACCGGTCCACGCGGATGCCAGGAACGGGCAAAGAGCTGGATGCAATCAACGACGAACCGGACCAGCATGAACAGCAGGAAGATGTCGATGACCAGACCGATGGTCTCGCCGGTTGTTTTCACGGATCAACTCTGATTGAAGAAGCCACTCTCCGCGATGCGCTGCTTGTCCTCAGCCGCCACGGAGACGTTGGGCGGCGAGAGAAGGAACACCTTGTTGGTGACTCGCTCGATCGAACCGTGCACCGAGAACACCAGTCCGGCCGCGAAGTCGACGAGGCGCTTGGCATCGCCGTCAGCCATCTCGGACAGGTTCATGATGACCGGGACGCCGTCGCGGAAGTTCTCGCCGATCACCCGTGCCTCGTTGTAGGTGCGCGGATGCAGCGTGGTGATGCGGGACATCGGGGCAATCGCTCCGGCAGGATGCTGGGCCGGCGTACTCGCCGGACGGCGGCGCTCGTTGAGGTTGGAGACAGGACGGGCCGCAGGCTCGACATCGGTACGACGAGCAGGCTCGTCGTATGCCAGGTCGCCGTCGGCGTACTCACCATCGACGTCCTCGAGCAGACCGAGGTAGACGCCCATTTTCCGCATCGCGCCGCTCATGAAATCTCTTCCTCTACGCTCGATTCGCCCCGGGTGGAGCGTTTCACTTCCGTCACTTGGACATTACTTGATCACAGGCCGCTGACCGAGGACCGCGGACCCGACACGCACGTGTGTCGCACCGGCTTTTATCGCCTCTTCGAGGTCGCCGCTCATACCGGCCGAGATCACGGTCGCCGACGGGTCGATCGCGCGGACCGAATCGGCCACGACCGAAAGCCGTTCGAAGGCTGGCCCGGGCGGCTCCCCGAGTGGTGCAACGGCCATCACACCCCGCAGCCGGAGTCCCTCGGTGGCTCGGATCTGCGCCGCCAGGGCGGCTACGTCGGCAGTCGCGGCTCCGGCTCTGCCGTGGGTGTCGGCCGGGTCGAGACTGACCTGGATGAGGCAGTCGAGGAGCCGGTCACGCTGTTGGGCGCCGCTGGACAGACCGGTGAGGAGCTTGGCCCGGTCGATGGACTCCACCACGTCGGCGTAGGACGCGACAGCCGCAGCCTTGTTGCTCTGCAGCGACCCGATGAAATGCCAGCGCAGGCCGAGGTCGGAGCACTCGGCGGCCTTTGCCTCGGCCTCCTGATGACGGTTCTCCCCCACGTCGGTGATGCCCAGGCCCGCGAGCAGGCGTACGTCGGAGGCCGGGAAGAACTTCGTCACCACGACCAGGGACACCTCGTCGGGCGCCCGACCCGCCGACGCGCAGGCAGCTGCGATCCGCGCGAGCACGGCAGCCAGATTGGCCTCGATCTCGTCCAGCCTGGTCACGTGTTGAGCCTGATCAAGCCGGCCAGCCGACCGGAGCTGCGGCCGTCGCGGCGATACGAATACAGATCCGCCGACTCGCGGGTGCACCTGGACACGTCGACAACCCTGACGCCGTCTCGTTCGAGCTGTGCGCGCACGCCGGCGCCGATGTCGAGCGACGGAGTCCCCCAGCTCGTCGTGGCGACCGCAGCCGGCTCGATCGCGCCCACCTCGGCCTGCATCTTCTCGGGCACCTCGTAGCAGGCACCGCACACGTGCGGTCCGATCCAGGCAGTGATCTCGCTGGCGCCGACCGCGCGCATCCGCTCGACTGTGGCGGGGACGATGCCAGCCGCGAGTCCGGGGCGACCGGAGTGGGCCACCCCGATCACCCGGGCACCCGGGTCGGCGAACAGCACCGGTACGCAGTCGGCCGCTCGGACGACCAGGACAATGTCCGGCTGGTCCCGGGCCACCAGGCCGTCTGCGCTGGGTGGGCTCGAGCTGCGCCAGTCCTCCACCAGGACCACTCTGGAGCCGTGCACCTGATGCAGGTTGACCGGCATCGCGCCGGGTGCGAAGTCGTCGATGACGATCCGGAGGTTTTCGGCGCAGCGGTCCGCGTCGTCATCACCCTCGAGCGCCAGGTTCAGTGAGTCGAAGGGAACGCCACTGACCCCGCCGTACCTGTCCGTGAAGGCCAGGTCGACGGGGCCGTGAGTGGAGCGATGCGAGTACACCCGTGGCGGATTACTTCAGGAAGTCCGGCACGTCCAGGTCGTCATCGAAGTCGACCTGACGCTGCGGACGCGCTGGAGCCGGAGCGGTCGCCTGCTGGGTCCGGGGTGCGGTGTTGGCCGGACCGCTCGGAGCCGCACCGACGGGCACTGGCTCGCGGCGTGGAGCTCCCGCGGACTGGTCGGGCTGGCGCTGCTGACTGACCGCCTGGGCGGCAGCCTTGGTCTCCTCCTGCGACTGGGGAGCCGGATTGCGGCGAAGGGCGGTGCCCTCGTCGCGACGCTTCGGGCGGCCACCTTCGAACCCGGCCGCGATGACTGTCACGCGGACCTCGTCGCCGAGCGCGTCGTCGATGGTGGCGCCGAAGATGATGTTGGCCTCGGGGTGGACGGCCTCGGCAACCATCGCCGCGGCTTCGTTGATCTCGAACAGTCCCAGGTCGGAGCCGCCGGCGATCGAGAGCAGCACGCCCTGGGCGCCGTCGATCGACTCCTCGAGCAGCGGACTGGAGACGGCGAGCTCGGCGGCCTCGACCGCGCGGTTCTCGCCGCGGGCCGAGCCGATGCCCATCAGCGCGGACCCGGCGTTGGACATGACCGCCTTGACGTCGGCGAAGTCCAGGTTGATCAGGCCCGGCGTGGTGATCAGGTCGGTGATGCCAGAGACACCTTGCAGGAGGACCTGGTCGGCCTGCTTGAAGGCGTCGAGCATGCTCACGCTGCGGTCGGAGATCGAGAGCAGCTTGTCGTTGGGGATCACGATCAGCGTGTCGACCTCTTCGCGGAGGTTGGCGATGCCCTCTTCCGCGGAGTTGGCACGACGGCGGCCCTCGAAGGAGAACGGCCGGGTCACGACACCGATGGTCAGCGCGCCGAGCGAGCGGGAGATCTTGGCCACGACCGGCGCGCCGCCCGTGCCCGTGCCGCCACCCTCGCCGGCGGTCACGAAGACCATGTCGGCGCCCTTGATGACCTCTTCGATCTCGTCGGCGTGGTCCTCGGCTGCCTTGGCGCCCACTGCGGGAAACGCTCCGGCGCCCAGGCCACGAGTGAGCTCACGACCGATGTCGAGCTTCACATCGGCGTCGCTCATCAGCAGAGCTTGCGCATCGGTGTTGATGGCAATGAACTCGACGCCCCTCAGCCCGACCTCGATCATCCGGTTGACGGCGTTGACTCCACCTCCACCGATACCTACGACCTTGATCACGGCCAGGTAGTTCTGTGGTGCTGCCACGGCGGGTGCCTCTCGCTCTGGTTGCGTGTCGCCCTGCCCGGCTGCAGAACGGCTGGATCATGCGGAAAAGTCCACCCTCTGGCCTTTCAGAACTCTAACCCTGAACTGGAGGGTTAATGTTATGTCAACCTGAGGTAGTTCAATCAAGGTAGGCGAGGCGAGCCCCGACTCAGCGCATCAGCGGCGCGACACGCGGAGAGATTCTTGTTTTGTTCCGTCCGCGGGTGATGGTCGCGTTTTCTCAGGGTGTGAGGTCAAACCTCCTCTTCGCACATGTAGCGACGTGTGCGAAGAGGAGTGATGGGTTCATACCCTGTGAAAACTCCACCCAAGGCGAGTCAGCTGGTCGTCGGGCGACCGGGAGCGCTGACGTCGATCTTCGTGGCGTGCTGCTTGAGGAGTACGGCGAGCACCTCGGCCTTCTCGCCGGAGTCCTGCGAGCTCCCCCAGGTGACGGTCTTGCCGTCCTTCATCGCCAGCTCGATCTGGTCGACGGTGGCGACCTCGACGTAGTCCACCTTGCGCGAGATGTTCGGCGGCAACGAGGAGACCACCTTGGCCACCTCGGAGAGCGCATCGACCTTGGTGCCGGCCGCGGAGTGGACCAGGGGAAGACCGGCGGGCCGGCGGGCGTAGGAGCCGAACAGCACCCCGGCGCCGTCGAGTGCCTGCAGGCCATGACCCTGGTCGATCACGGCGAGCGGGGTGCGCTCGGTGATCCGGATGCTGATGCCGTGCGGCCACGAGCGCGAGACCTCGGCCGACTTGACCACCGGGATCGTCTCGACCCGCGACTGGATCGCGCTGAGACTGATCCGCGCGAGCGGCGTACCGATGGGGACCTCGGCAACCGTTCTGACCTTCGACTGGCGCACGTTGGTCGCGCCGGTCACATCCACCTGCCGGGCGGTGATGGCCGGTGAGAAGTACACCAGCCAGACGCCGGCGCCGACCACCACCAGGGCGAGCAGCAGGAGCAGCGCCGGCCTGCCTCGACGGAGCCGCTGGGACCAGCGACGCCGGGTGAAGTCCTTGCGGGCAAGGCGAACCGTGTCCTCGGTCTCGGCCATCGCACGCTTTTGCCGCCAACGATCACGCATCGTCAACGGACTCACCTGCTGCGCTGTCTGCGTCGTCGCTGAGCAGCTGCAGGACCGCCGGGCCGAGCAGCGTCACGTCGCCCGCTCCGAGAGTGAGTACGACGTCACCAGCACGCGCACGCGACACCAGATGCCCGGCCGTCGACGACCAGGACGGCTCGAAGACGACATGGTCGGCCGGGAGTGGCACAGCGTCGGCCACCAGAGCGCCGGTCACCCCGGGCTCCGGGTCCTCACGCGCCACGTAGATGTCCATCACGACGACCTCGTCGGCCGCGCCCAGGGCGACACCCATGTCGTGGCCGAAGATCCGGGTGCGCGACACCATGTGCGGCTGGAACGCGACCACCACCCTGCCGTCGCCGGCCAGCGACCGAGCGGCCTGCAGGTCGCCGGCGATCTCGTTCGGGTGATGCGCGTAGCTGTCGTAGACGCGGACACCGCGCACCTCACCCTTGAACTCCATCCGCCGGCGGGTGCCGCTGAAGGCGGCGAGCCCGCGGGCGAGGTCGGCGAAGTTGTAGCCGAGCCTGAGGCCACACGTCAACGCAGCAAGGGCATCCAGCACATAGTGGCGGCCCGGGATGCGCAACGTGACCTCGCCGAGCCGGCGACCACGGTCCACGACCGTGAACGTCGAGTTGGTGCCCAGGAAGCTCACGTTCTCGGCACGCACGTCGGCCGCGTCCGACTCCCCCACACCGACAACCGTCAGCCCGCGGCCGCGGGCGGTCCGGGCGAGAGCGGCGGCTCCGGGATCGTCGACGCAGACGACCAGGAATCCGGCGCGGTCGATCCGGTCGAGGAAGATGTCGAAGGCAGCCTTGTAGGCCTCTTCGGTGCCGTAGTTGTCGAGGTGGTCGGCCTCGACGTTGGTGACGAGTGCGGCGTACGGCGAGTAGACGAGGAACGCGCCGTCGGACTCGTCGGCCTCCGCAACGAACAGGTCGCCGCTGCCGTCGTGGGCGTTGGAGCCGGTCTCGTTCAGCTCACCGCCGATCGCGAACGACGGGTCTGCCCCGCAGTGCTGAAGGGCAACCGTGAGCAGCGAGGTCGTCGTGGTCTTGCCGTGCGTGCCGGCGACCGCGACAACGCGCCGACCCTGCATCACCGACTCGAGTGCGGCCGACCGCGGCAGCAACCGAAGGCCCAGCCGGGTCGCCTCGACGACCTCCGGGTTGTTGGCGCGGACGGCGGTCGAGATCACCACCGTGTCGACGCCGTGGACGTGCGCAGCGTCATGACCGACGTAGCAGGTCGCGCCGAGCGCCCTCAATGACTCGATGACGCGGGACTCCTTCGCGTCGCTGCCCGAGACCGTGACACCGCGGGCGAGCATGATCCGCGCGATGCCGGACAGGCCGGCGCCACCGATACCGACGAAGTGCACCCGGCCCAGCTGGTCGGCAGCGAGGAGCTGGTCGGGAACTGGGACCTTCACCGCGCGGCTCCCTTCTCGAAGGCTTCGACGATGAGGTCGGCGACCTTCTCGTCGGCGTCGAGCGGGATGAGGTTTGACGCCGCGGCCGACATCGCTGCCAGCCGGGGCGCGTCGTTGAGCAGGTCCGGAACGACCGAGCCGACCCACTCCGGGGTCAGCGCCGCGTCGTCGACGAGCAGCCCTCCCCCGGCGTCGATGACGGGACGGGCGTTGAGCGCCTGCTCGCCGTTGCCGATCGGCAACGGCACGTAGATCGCGGGCAGTCCGACCCCGGACACCTCCGTCACCGTGTTGCTGCCCGACCGGCACAGCACCGCGTCCGCGGCCGCGTAGGCCAGATCCATCCGGTCGACGTACGGCAGGATCACGTACGGCGGTTCGCCCGGCTCGCGCGTCACCGACGCCGACCCCTTGGGTCCGGTGATGTGCAGCACCTGGACTCCGGCCGCGAGGAAGGCCGGGGCCGCCTTGGAGACCGACTCATTGAGCATCCACGCTCCTTGTGAACCACCCGTCACGAGCAGCGTAGGCAGGTGCGGGTCGAGGCCGAACTCGGCGCGCGCCCGGTCTCGCAGCGCCGGCCGGTCGAGCGTCGAGATCATCCGCCGGATCGGCAGCCCGAGATAGCGGCCGTTGCGCAGTCGGGTGTCCGGGAAGCTGGTGGCCACGTAGCGGGTGAAGCGCGCGCCCAGCCTGTTGGCGATGCCGGGCAACGCGTTTCCTTCGTGTACGACGAGAGGGAGCTTCCGCTTCCGCGCCGCGAGGTACGCCGGAACCGAGACGTAGCCGCCGAAACCGACCACGACGTCGGGCTGGATCCGGTCGACGATCTCGAGAGCTGCCCTGCGTGCGGCGCGGACCCGGCCCGGCACCCGGAACAGGTCCACACTCGGCTTGCGGGGCAACGGCACCGGCGGCACGTGCTCCAGCGGGTAGCCGGCGGCGGGGATCACCCGGTTCTCGAGTCCGCGTGGCGTGCCCATCGCGACGATCTCGATGTCGGGGTAGCGGCGCTTCAACGCATCCGCCGTTGCCAGCAGGGGCGACGTGTGGCCGGCCGACCCGCCACCGGCGAGCAGTACTCGCTTCATCGTGTGCCTCGGACTACGGGCCTCTCGCCGACGACTGTCACTGCCCTCGCCTCGGGCGGGCGCCCGCGTTGATGCCCGGGCGGACGGACTTCCTGCCACGACGCTTGTCGCGCAGCGCATCGGCGGCCTCGGGCTCGGAGCGGGCGAACCCGATCATCAGGCCGAGCCCGATCACCGAGGGCAGCAACCCTGATCCGCCGTACGACACGAGCGGTAGCGGGATGCCGATCACGGGCAGCAGCGCCAGCACCATTCCGATGTTGATCATCATCTGGGCCATCAGCCAGATCGTGATGCCGGCAGTGACGTAGCGGACGAACGGGTCGCGGGTCTGCATCGCCAGCCGGACCGCGGCATAGGTGATCGTCAGGAACAGCGCCAGCACCAGCAGCGTGCCGACCAGTCCGAGCTCCTCGCCGAGGACGGCGTAGATGAAGTCGGTGTGCGCCTCGGGCAGGTTGCCCCACTTCTGCTGGCTGGCCGAGAGGCCCTTGCCGAAAATGCCACCGCTGGCCATCCCGAGCAGTCCGTGGCCGGCCTGCCAGCCCTGGTCCTGGAAGTGCTTCATCGGGTCGGTGAAGCTGGTCAGCCGGGAGCGCCGCTCGGGACTGGTGGTGGCCAGGAAGAACGCCGAGACGCCGATGATCGAGAACGAGATCCCGAACAGCCGCGCCGGGGCACCGACCACCCAGAGCATGCCGAGCATGATCGCGAACAGGACGAGCGCGGTGCCGAGGTCGTGCTCGACGATCACCAGCACCGCGATCAGGCCCACGACAGGGACGACCGGGAGCACGGTGTGCCGCCAGTCGTCGAGGAGCTTCTCCTTGCGGGCATAGACATCGGCCGACCAGATGATGATGGCCAGCTTGGCGATCTCCGACGGCTGGATCAGGACCGGGCCGAGCGAGAGCCAGTTCCGGTTGCCGTTGACCACGACGCCCAGGCCGGTCTGGGTCAGCGCGAGCAGCACGATGGACACCCCGACTGCCGCCCAGGAGAGCCTTCGGATCGCCATCCGGGGCACCCGGGTCGCGACATAGGCCAGCGGCAGCGCGAGCAGCACCCAGGTCAGCTGCTTGAGGAAGATGTGATAACTGCTGTGGTACTGCGTGAAGGAGTAGACGCTCGACGCGCTCAGCACCATGATCAGCCCGATGGCGAGCAGCATCGACGAGGCACCGAAGAGCAGGTAGTACGACGTGAGAGGGCGGTCCAGGGTCTGCTTGAAGGAGCTCAGCCAACCCGCCACCCCGGACGGGGACCGCTGTCCGGCCCGGGCCTGGGTGGTGACGCTCACGAATCCTCCTGGTCGCGCTCCTGTCGCCAGCTGAGCACGGCCTCCGCGAAAGCGTCTCCGCGAGCGCCGTAGTTGGCGAACATGTCCATCGACGCACAACCGGGCGCCAGCAATACCGTGTCGCCCGGCCGCGCGAGCGCAGCGGCTTGCGCCACTACGCGATCCATGGGCCTGTCTGTTGAGCCAGTCTCTCCGGCGCCAAGTTCGAACACCGGGACATCGGGCGCGTGTCGCGAAAGCGCCTCACGAATCACTCCAGCATCACGACCGATCAGGACCACGCCGCGGAGCCGGTCCTTGACCGCCCGGACCAGCTCGTCGAACGAGGCACCCTTCGCGAGGCCACCGGCGATCCAGACGACCGGGTCGTAGCCCCGCAGCGAGGCCAGCGCGGCGTGCGGGTTCGTGGCCTTGGAGTCATCGATCCAGGTGACGCCGCCGAAGCTGGCGACCTCGCTGATCCGGTGACCGTCGGGACGGAACGCGATCAGCGCGTCGCGAATGGCGGCGGTCGAGACTCCGTGGGACCGCGCGAGGGCCGCTGCGGCGAGCGCGTTCGCCACGTAGTGCGGAGCCGGCGTCGCCAGGTCGGCCAGTGTGCAGATCTCCGCCGCGGTCGACTGCCGCTGCTCGATGAAGGCCCGGTCAGCGAGTACGTCGCCGACAAGACCGAGCATCCCGGCGCCGGGCGTACCGAGCGTGAAGCCGATCGCCCTGGCCCCGTCCTGGACGTCGGCATCGCGGACCAGCTGCTCGGTCACCGAGTCGGAGACGTTGTAGACACAGGCACGTTCGACGCCTCGGTAGATCCGGCCCTTGTCGGCGACGTACTGGTCGAAGGAGGCGTACCAGTCGAGATGGTCCTCGGCGACGTTGAGTACGGCGGCCGACTCGGCCTTCATCGAGGACGTGTAGTGAAGCTGGAAGCTGGACAGCTCGACCGCGATCACGTCGTACGGCGTCGGGTCCATCACCGCTTCGACGATCGGCAGCCCGACGTTGCCGGCAGCCACCGTTCGCAACCCGCCGGCGCGGAGCATGGCCTCGAGCATCTGCACGGTCGTGGTCTTCCCGTTGGTGCCGGTGACCGCCAGCCAGGGCGCCGGATTGTTCAGGTCGCGCAGGCGCCAGGCGAGCTCGACCTCACCCCAGACCGGAATGCCACGAGCGACCGCCTGAGCGAGCAGCGGGGCTCCGGGTGACCAGCCGGGTGAGGTGACGACCACGTCCACATCGTCAGGGAGGAGGGCGGTCGAGCCCGCTCCGAGTCGGACGGTGGCACCGAGGATCTCGAGCAGGGTGGCCTTCTCGGGACGCTCCCCCGCTTCGGAGTCGTCCAGGGCGGTGACGGTGGCGCCCATGTGCGTCAGGTTGTCGGCGGCGGCGAAGCCGGACACGCCCATTCCGGCAACGACGGCCCGGACGCCTTCCCAGGAGTCACCTCGGCCGAGGTCGTTCAGGTTCATCCGGAGTCCTTGACGAGGCGCGAGCGACGCGGGTGCCTGGCTGGGGTGGACCTCATGTTCCGGCGACCCACTGCGCGTAGAAGACACCGAGGCCCGCCGCGACAAAGATGCCGGTGATGATCCAGAACCGGATCACGACCGTGATCTCCTCCCACCCGAGCATCTCGAAGTGGTGATGGAGCGGCGCCATCCGGAAGAGTCGTTTGCCCTTGGTGGCCTTGAAGAAACCGACCTGCAGGATCACCGACAGGGTCTGGATCACGAACAGGCCACCGAGCAGCGCGAGCAGGAACTCGGTGCGGGTGAGGATCGCCATGCCGGCCAGCGCGCCACCGAGGGCGAGCGATCCGGTGTCACCCATGAAGATCTTCGCGGGCGAGGCGTTCCACCACAGGAAACCGAAACAGGATCCGGTGATGGCTGCGGAGATGACGGCGAGGTCCAGCGGATCGCGCACCTCATAACAGGTCTGGCTCGGGAACCGGCCACACCACTGGTTGTTCTGCCAGATGTTCACCAGGGTGTAGGCGCCGAAGACCATCATGCAGGCACCGGTGGCCAGCCCGTCGAGTCCATCGGTGAGGTTGACCGCATTGCTGGTGCCGGCGATCAGCAACATCATGAAGATGATCAGCAGGGCCGTCGGCCACACCCAGTGCGCCGAGTCGCGGATGAACGAGATCGAGTGCCCGGCCGGAGTCTGGCCGCGGGAGTCCTTGAGCCAGGGCGACAGCGCCAGCCAGGCGAAGGCCAGCGCCGCCACGGTCTGGCCGATGAACTTCGCCTTGCTCCGCAGGCCGAGGCTGCGCTGCTTGGAGATCTTGATGAAGTCGTCGAGGAATCCGACCGTTCCGAGCCCGACGAAGAGACCGAGCTCCAGCCAGGCCGACGCCGTCGGCTGGCGACCGGTGATCAGCTTGGCGATCAGGTAGCTCAGCACGGTGGCGAGCACGATCACCAGCCCGCCCATCGTGGGTGTGCCGCGCTTGGTGTGGTGCGAGGTCGGCCCGTCGTCGCGGATCAGCTGGCCATAGCCGCGCGCGGCGAGCACCTGAATGGCGAACCGGGTCCCGACGAGCGTGAAGATCAGCGACAGACCGCCGGCGAGCAGGATCGCTCTCACGTGCTCGCCTCCTTCGCTTCGTCGATGAATATCTCGGCAACTCTTTCCAGCTCGGCTGCCCGGGAGGCCTTGACCAGCACCACGTCCGGGCCCGCGACATTCTCGCGCAACCAGGTCTCGGCCTGCTCGGTGGTCTCCACGGCAACGGCCGATCCGTCGTCACCGCGCTCCTGGACCAGCGCGTCGAAGATCGGGCGAGAGCCGGCACCCACCACGACCACCGCATCGATGGCCAGCTCCTGCGCCAGTGTCCCAAGGGCACGGTGTGCCTCGTGGCTCGCCGCGCCGAGCTCACCCATCTCCCCGAGTACGGCGACGGTCCGGCGGCCGCTCCGCTTGCCGATGCCACTCAGCGTCTCCAGCGCCGCGCGCATGGAGTCGGGATTCGCGTTGTAGGCGTCGTTGATCACGGTCAGGCCATCGGCGCGCTCATGCAGCTCCATCCGCCACCGTGACGCCGACCGAGCCGTGCTGAGGCTCGCGGCAATCCGCCTCAGGGGCAGACCGACGGCGATCGCAGCAGTGGCCGCGGCGGCGGCGTTGCTGGCCTGGTGCCGGCCCAGCCCCTGCAGGGAGACCGACTCACGTTCCGGCCCGCGCACGAGGTCGAAGGTGGCCCGGCCCAGGTCGTCGAGCACGAGGTTCTCGATCCGGACGTCGGCGCTGCCGGCGTACCCGAAACGCAGCACCTGCCCCTGCGTACGGCCCGCCATCGCGTCGACGAGCGGGTCGTCGGCATTGAGTACGGCGGTCCCGTCGCTCGCGAGGGCTTCCACGATCTCGCCCTTCGCCTGCGCGATCTCCGCCTTGCCACCGAACTCACCGATGTGCGCGACGCCGACGTTCAGCGCCATCGCGACGTTGGGCGGCGCGATCTCGCAGAGATACGCGATATGGCCGATGCCCCGCGCACCCATCTCCACCACGAGGTAGTCCGTCGACTCATCGGCGCGCAGCACCGTCAGCGGCACCCCGAGCTCGTTGTTGAGGTTGCCGGCAGTCGCGATCGTCGTTCCTGCGTCGGCGAGCAGGCTCGCCAGCAGGTCCTTGGTGCCGGTCTTGCCTTGGGAGCCGGTAAGCGCAACGACCAGAACGGCGAGCCGGTCGAGCACCGCTCGTGCGAGTTTGCCCAGCGCCTGTTGAGGATCAGCGACGACGACCGTCGGAACCCCGGTCGGTCGAGAGCCGAGTACGGCGGCCGCTCCCGCCGCGATCGCGCCCCCGGCGTACGCGTGACCGTCGACGTGTTCGCCGTCGATCGCGACGAAGAGTCCGCCCGGAACCGGGTTGCGGCTGTCGAGGAAGGCCGCACCGGTGACCACGACGTCGTCACCGTGCACCTCGCCGCCGACGATGGCCGCGATCTCCTTCAGGGACAGCGGAATCATCGATCCTCCAGTGCGGCGCGCACCTCGTCGCGATCATCGAACGGATGGATCACGCCGTCGATCTCCTGTCCGGTCTCGTGGCCCTTGCCTGCGATCAGGACGGTATCGCCGCGGCGGGCAAGGGCAATCGCCTGCCGGATCGCGGTACGACGATCGCCGATCTCAGTGATCTCGGCTGCGCTCGATCGACCGCGTGCTCCGGCGAGGACGGCCGCCCGGATCGCCGAGGGGTCCTCGCTGCGCGGGTTGTCGTCGGTGACGATGAGCACGTCGGCGAGCCGGGCGCTGATCTCGCCCATCACCGGTCGCTTGCCGGTGTCACGGTCGCCGCCGGCGCCGATCACCAGGATCAGCCGGCCGGTCGTCAGTGGACGCAGCGCGGCGAGCGCAGCCTCGACCGCATCGGGCTTGTGGGCGTAGTCGACGACGACTTGGAAGTCCTGGCCACCGTCGATGCGCTCGAGACGGCCCGGCACGCCGTCCGAAGCCGCAATCCCCTGTGCCACCACGGCAGGGTCGAAGCCGGCTTCACCAGCCAGGGCAATCGCGCACAGGGCGTTCGCGACGTTGAAGGATCCGGTCAGCGGCACCCCGGCGGCGACCGACCCGCCCGTCGGTGTCAGCACGGTGAAGGTCGATCCCTCGGGCTTCAACGCGATGTCGACGGCGCGCCAGTCGGCATCCTCCCCCGACGGCGAGAACGTCCGCATCGGCACGGTGGCCAGGCCGAGAAGCGCCCGCCCGTGCTCGTCATCGAGGTTGGTCAGGCCGAGCTTCGCCCGCGCGGGAGTGAACAGCGACGCCTTCGCTGCGAAGTACTCCTCGACGGTGGCGTGGAAGTCGAGGTGGTCACGGCCGAGGTTGATGAACGCCGCAACGTCGAAGACCACCCCGTCGACCCGACCGAGGACGAGTGCGTGGCTGGAGACCTCCATCGCGCAAGCGACCACGTGCTGCTCGCGCATCACGGCGAAGAGCGCGTGCAGGTCGGGCGCCTCCGGGGTGGTCAGCGCAGTCTTGACGTCCCGGCCCGCGATCCGGGTCCCGACCGTGCCGACAACCGCAGCACGGATGCCCGCCTGCTCCAGGCCGGCTTCGAGCAACCGGGTGGTCGTGGTCTTGCCCTGGGTGCCGGTGACAGCCAGCAGGGTCAGGTCCGACGCCGGGTTCCCGTACAGCTGAGCGGCCAGATCGCCGAGGACGATGCGCGGGCGGTCGACGACCAGCACCGGCACACCGGTCGACGAGGCGAGTGCCGCGCCTTCGGCATCGGTGAGCACCGCGACCGCTCCGGCCGCGACCGCGTCGTCGGCGTACGCCGCCCCATGGGCCCGGGCGCCGGGCAGGGCGGCGTACAGGTCACCCGGAGCCACCCGCTCGGTGCTGAGCGAGAGACCGGTCACCACGACTCCGGAGACGGCTCCGGTCACCCGTGCGCCGAGCAGTGAGACGACCGCGTCCAGCGGGGTCCGCACCGGCGAGGCCGGGCGGGTCAGACTCACAACGGCCACATGCTGACGCTACCGCTCACCATTCGATCGGCAGGGCGGCCGGCGGGGTCTCGGTGGGCGGAACGGCGTACTTCTGGAGCAGGTAGCTGAGAATCTCCCGGAACGGCGGGCCGGCGGTCACGCCACCACCGGCGCCAGCAGAGCGGGGGTTCTTGATCACCACGTAGACGGTGAAGCGCGGCTTGTCGGCGGGCGCGAACCCGGCGAACGACACGTCGAGGCTGCCGTCGTAGCACTTGCAGGTCGCGCCGACCTCCTGGGCCGTGCCGGTCTTGCCGGCGGTGCGATATCCGGGGACCTTCGCCTCCGGCGCGGTACCGGCGCCCTGAGTGGTCACCATCTCCATCATCGAGGTTTCTTTTCGGGCCGTCTCGGGAGTGATGACCTGGCGGCGGGTGGTCATGGCGGTGCCGACTGCGGCTCCAGCACCCGTCGTGGCACGTCCCTCGATCAGGCTGGGCGTGACCAGCTGTCCGCCGTTGGCGATCGCGTTGACCGCGGTGACCATCTGCAACGCGTTCACCGAGATGCCCTGCCCGAACGCGACCTCGGACCGGGTCAGGTCGGACCAGTTGCCGCTGGGGACCAGACCGGCAGTCTCCCCGGGGATGCCGATGTTGCTGCGCTGGCCGAGCCCGAAGTCGTGGAGGTAGGTGGGCAGCTCACCCGGCTTGAACTTCGTGGCAGCCAGGGCGGTGCCGATGTTGGAGGACAGCGCGATCACCCCGGCGAGCGTCAGGTGGATCTTGGGGTGGTTGAAGTAGTCGTGGATCACCCGATCGGCGACCGTCAACCCGGCGCCACCGATCTGGTTGGCTGGAAGCGCGATCTTGGTCCTCGGGCTGACCCGGCCCAGGTTGATCAGGGCCGACGTGGTCAGCGTCTTCTCGACCGATCCGGGCTCGTAGACGTCGCTGAGCGAGCGGGCGCCGAGGTCGTCCTTCTTCGACGCACCCGGGTTGTTGGCGTCGAACGTCGGGTAGTCGGCCAGGGCGAGGATCTCGCCGGTCTGGGTGTCCATTGCGATCGCGGCGCCGGAGTCCGCCCCCGAGTGCTGTACAGCGGTCCGGACGGCACGCTGGGCGTACCACTGGACGTCCCGGTCGATCGTGAGATGCAGGTTCTGGCCGTTGACCGGCTTGACCTCGGTGTTCTCCCCGAGCGGGATCCGGTTGTTGCCACCGACCTCATAGGTCTCGGTGCCATCCTTGCCGGCGAGCATCTTGTTGAAGCTCTGCTCCAGGCCGCCGCCGCCGGCACTCAGGTCGCCGTTGGCGCCCATGAAGCCGAGCAGGTTGGCCGCGACGTCGCCGGCCGGATAGTTGCGCAGCGGGTCGCGACGGGTGTCGATACCGGCGTACAACGGCCGGCCCTGGGCGTCCTTGGGCTTGTCGATCTCGGCCACGACGCTGGTGGCGAGCGTCGACGGGATGCGGCGCGCGATGTAGGCGAAGTGGTTCGGGTTCCCCGACTTCGTGGTGGCCTTCTGCAGGGTGGCGAGTACGTCGAAGTAGTCGAGGTGCAGCCGGTCGGCGAGGATCTTCGCGATCTCCTCGGCATGGTCCTTGGTCCTGGACGGGTCGGCCACGATCATCAGCCCGTCGACCGACTCCGCCAGCGGCGTGCCGTTGCGATCCAGGATCTGGCCGCGGGTGGCCGGCAGGTCGAGGGTCACCAGTCCAGTGGCCGCAGCCGCTGCCGCGTAGTCGTTCGGGTCAACCCCCTGGAGCTGGAAGAGCCGGGCTCCGAAGAGCGACAGGATCATCGTCATCACGATGAGGGCCGCGCGCAGCCGGATCACCGACGACCCACGGAGCGATCGTGCCTGTGCCCGGCTCAACGGTTCGCTCCCTGACCGCTCGTGTTCGACGGAGTGCCTGTGTTCTTCCTACCCGGGCCAGTGGTCCCCTTCGTGGAGGTGCCTGCCGTGTTGGCCAACGTGTCGGCGGCCTGCTGGGCCTTCTGCAGCGCCACCTTCTGCGCGTGCGTCAGCCTCGGGGTGCCGACCACCTTGATGATCCGCGGCGGCGGCGCGAGGTCGGTCGGCTTGGCAGCCGGGAACGAGTTGATCCGGACGGCGTCGGCCGTGGTCGCGGGAATCGGCGTGCCGAGGATCTTGCCGTCCGAGAGCCGGACGAAGGCCGGGTTCGGCGGCGCGACCATCCCGACGGCCTTGGCGGCCCTGGCCAGCCGCTGAGGGTTCCTCAGCGCTTCGAGGTCCATGTTGAGCGACTCCTGCTGGGCCACCAGGGCGTTGGCCCGGGTCTGCAGCGAGGTCTCGTAGAACGAGTTCTGCTGCATGTTCGTGTTGAACACCAGCAGCCCGACCACACCACCGGCGAGCAGCACCAGGACCAGCACTGCGAACGGAGTGCGCTTGGCCCGGCTGGGACCACGCGGCACCACGGAGAGCCGGGCTCGCTCGACCGCGGCCTCGGCAAAGCGCGGGACGCGGTTGCGGGCCTGGCTCATCAAGGTGCTCATGCTGCTGCTCCAGTGCTGGGACGGATTCGTTCGAGCGCGCGCAACCGGACCGAGGCCGCGCGGGGGTTCTGGGCGATCTCGGCATCGGTGGCCTGCTCGGACCCACGGGTGACGAGCCTGAGCGCCGGCTCATGGCCCTCGGGCACGAACGGCATGTCGACCGGGACCTTCGAGCGGGTGACCTCCGTGAAGGCCTGCTTGGTGATCCGGTCCTCGAGGGAGTGGTAGCTCATCACCACCACCCGGCCGCCGACGCCGATCGAGTCGATGGCTGCCGGGATCGCGCGACGCAGCACGTCGAGCTCGTCGTTGACCTCGATGCGGAGCGCCTGGAACGTGCGCTTCGCCGGATGCCCACCGGTGCGCCGGGCGGGCGCCGGAATCGTGGAGTAGAGCAGCTCGACGAGTCGCGCCGAGTTCGTGAACGGCTCGACCTCCCTGGCCCGGACGATCGCATTCGCAATCGGGCGGGCGAACTTCTCCTCGCCGTACGTCTTGAGGATGCGGGCCAGGTCGCCGGGCGCATAGGTGTTGAGTACGTCGGCCGCGGTCGGCCCCTCCGAGTCGTTCATCCTCATGTCGAGTGGCGCGTCCTCGGCGTAGGCAAAACCGCGCGAGCGCACGTCGAGCTGCATGGAGGAGACGCCGAGGTCGAAGAGGACCCCGTCGACCGCCTCGATGCCGAGGTCGGCGAGTACCGAGGGGATCTCGTCGTAGACCGCGTGCACCAGCGTGGTCCGTTCCCCGAAGGGAGCCAGCCGTTCGCCCGCGAGCTCGAGCGCGTGCAGGTCGCGATCGACACCGACGACATGGGCCTCCGGACACCGGGTCAGCACGGCTTCGGCGTGACCTCCGAGACCGAGGGTTGCGTCGAGGAGGACCGAGCCAGGCCGATCGAGGGGCGGGGCCACCAAAGCAACGACCCGGTCAAGGAGAACCGGGACGTGGGCAGGCTTCGTCATCGCTACGGACCCGCTACCGGCCGAGCCGGGTGAGCAGGAGCAGGACGATCGCAAGAGTGGAGGAGACCGCCAGCGAGAACGCCATCACGGCGATGCCGTCGCGCACCTCGTGCCGCACCCGTCGTGCGGGTGTGACGGTGCCTGTGGCCCCACTCATCGGATTCGACCCCTGACGTCTGCTGATCTCGTGTGTGCTGATCGGTTTCTTTGCCCGAGGTGATCGCCTGACCAGGTTCCCGCCCGCTCTCCGTGCGAAGCGGCCCTCTGGCACCGGGGAAGGTGCGCCAGTTGGCCGAGACAGAGAGCGGACGCGAGCCTCGTCCTGCGATCACCGCTGTTTAAGTTGGTCGAGCCGTTGATCCAGTTCTGCGTCAGAACCCCGGGAAGATCTCTTCCTGCACGTCCGAGAACTCCTGCTCCTGCGCCTCGGAGTACGCCGTCCAGGCCTGGGGCTCCCAGATCTCGATCCGGTCGTAGACCCCGATGACGACGGCGTCCTTCTCGAGGCCGGAGTACTTGCGCAGCTCCGGCGTGATGGTGATGCGGCCCTGTTTGTCGGGCGTCTGCTCCGATGCGAGCGCGAACAACATCCGGCCGTAGGCCCTCATCCGGGCGTCGGTCTGCGATGCGTTCTTGAACTTCTCGGCGAAGGCGTCGAAGTCGGCCTTGGTGCGGACGTCGAGGGAGCGTTCCTGACCACGTGTGACCACAAGCCCCCCCCTCATGTCTTCCCGGAACTTCGCCGGGAGGAAGAGCCGGCCCTTTTCATCGAGCTTCGGGGTGTAGGTGCCGCTGAACATTCCGCGCCACCTCTCCGCCGCCTTCCTCCACTGCGCTCCACATTACTCCACATCCCTCCACGGTCAACCCCGTTTCCGCCACAACGCCGCTCTTTCCGGCCGCTTTTCACCCCAGCTGCTGCCCTCGAGGCCCCCGCAGACGCTCCGGCGACCCCGAGAACCGGGACGACTCGGCCACCGGGCCCACCAACGGGGGTGGTCACGGCGGTGATCCCGGCGGTGGTTACAGCGGTGATTTTTGGGCGACATGCGCTTGACTAGGACCAGCGCACCGCGTCGGATGGTCGGGAATGCGCTCCTTGTGGGGAGAAGTGGGGAGAGTTTCGTGAGTCCAGCCGATTTGGACACGCTGCAGGCGGTCACCGACCGTGTCCGCAACAACATCGAGAAGGTCATCGAGGGCAAGCGCGAGGTCGCCAACGCCGCGATCGGCGTGCTGCTGGCCGAGGGCCATCTGCTCATCGAGGACGTGCCGGGCGTCGGCAAGACCATGCTCAGCAAGGCGCTGGCCCGCTCGATCGACTGCTCGGTCCGCCGGATCCAGTTCACCCCGGACCTGCTTCCCTCCGACGTCACCGGGGTCTCGGTGTTCAACCAGGACACCCGCGAGTTCGAGTTCCGGCCCGGCGGGGTCTTCGCCAACATCGTGGTCGGCGACGAGATCAACCGGGCCTCCCCCAAGACCCAGTCCGCGATGCTCGAGTGCATGGAGGAACGTCAGGTCACGGTCGACGGAACGACGTACGAACTGGACGCGCCGTTCATGGTGATCGCCACCCAGAACCCGATCGAGATGGAGGGCACCTATGCCCTCCCCGAAGCCCAGCGGGACCGCTTCATGGCCCGGGTGTCGATGGGCTACCCGGTCGAGGCCGCCGAGATCGCGATGCTGACGGCGCGCAACACCCGCAGCCCGATCGATGACCTCGAGCCGGTCACGGACGCCGCCGAGATGAGCAAGCTGATCGGCGTCGTTGCCAGCGTGTACGTCTCGGTGCCGGTGCAGCGCTACGCCGTTGCGCTCAGCACCGCGACCCGTCGCTCCCCCGAGCTCCGGCTGGGCGCCTCGCCACGCGCGACCCTCCACCTGATCCGCGCTGCGAAGGCGATGTCGGCGATGGCCGGCCGCGACTACGTGATCCCCGACGACGTCTATGACCTCGCACCCCAGGTCCTCACCCACCGGCTGCTACCGACCATCGAGGCAGCGATGAGCGGGCGCGGCTCCGTCGAGATCCTGACGGACGTGCTGGCCTCCGTCCCGGTGCCCACAGCCGGACCGGCGCTCGGAGCCTGAACCGTGCGTGAAGCCCTGCAAGCATTGACGCTGCGTGGTCGGGGCTTCCTGGCGGGCGGAGTCACCGCGGTCATCTGCGGGATCCTCGTCGGTGAACGCGACCTGGTGCGGATCGGCGTACTCGTCCTGTTGCTGCCGCTGATCACCGCCGGCTGGATCGCGCGTTCCGGCAACCGCCTCGGGCTGGTGCGCACCCTGAGCTCGCGGCAGGTCGAAGCCGGCCAGCCCGCTCAGGTGAAACTCGAGCTCAGCAACGTCGGTCCGACGACCGGCGTCCTGCTGATCGAGGAGCACATCCCTTATGCGCTGGGCTCCCGGCCGCGTTTCGTGATCGACTCGATGGCGCCGGGCTGGCACCGGAAGATCGACTACCCCGTGCGGTCCGACGTGCGCGGCAAGTACGACGTGGGACCGCTGCACGTCCGGGTCGGGGACCCGTTCGGCCTGATCGAGCTGACCCGGGTGTTCACCAAGACCT
Source organism: Marmoricola sp. (assembly GCA_025965195.1). Classification (GTDB taxonomy): domain Bacteria; phylum Actinomycetota; class Actinomycetes; order Propionibacteriales; family Nocardioidaceae; genus Marmoricola. The sequence goes on along the minus strand of JAOPXK010000086.1, from coordinate 28,035 downwards.
CTCCGCTCATCGTCACGCCCAGGGTCGAACAGCTGCCCCAGATCGGTCTGCGCGGCGCGTGGACCGGCTCGGGTGACAACCGGCCACGGGCGTTCTCGAGTGGCAGCGCTGCCGACGTGACGGTGCGCGAGTACCGCCTCGGCGACGACCTGCGTCGGGTGCACTGGCGCAGCACGGCTCGCACCGGCGAGCTGATGGTGCGACGCGAGGAGCAACCGTGGCAGTCGCGGTGCACGCTGTTGATCGACAACCGGAAGGCATCCCATCGCGGTGAGGGCGCCGGTTCGTCGGTCGAGGCAGCCGTGGTCGCGGCCGCCTCGATCGCCGTGCACCTCGCGGCACTCGGCTACCAGGTCCGGCTCGTCAGCGCGACCGGCGAGGACCTCACCCGCGGCTGGCACGACGGCTCGGGGTCGGTCGACTCGCGCCCGCTGCTCGAACAGCTTGCCGTGCTGCCGACCGTCGACATCAGCACCCTCGCGACCGACTGGGTCGACGACACCGTCACCGGCGGGATGTTCCTGGCGGTGCTCGGCGCGGTCGACGACCGCGACCGGGCCTTCTTCTCGCGGATCCACAGCACCAGCGGACCGGCGTACGCCCTGGTGCTCGATGTCGCCAGCTGGAACGCTCGACAGACGACGTTCCTGGAACCGGCCGCCACCAGCTGGTTGCAGTCGCACGGCTGGAAGGCGACCACCCTGGACCGGCGTACGCCGTTGGCGAGCGCGTGGCGGGAACTCGGCCGATGACCCGCACACCGACGCGTCTTCCGCGCACCTTGGGCACGTCGATGCTGGCGATGTTCACCGGCTGGGTGGCCCTGCTGTCCTGGCGTGGGCTGATCGATCTCCCCCGGCACTACCTCGGGCCTGCCCTGGTCGCCGGGTTCCTGCTCGCAGCGGTCGGCGCGTGGGCCAGGGCGCTCCGCGTTCCGTGGTACGCCGTGCCGCTGATCCAGGTCGTCGTGTGTGCGCTGTTCGTCAACCACCACTACTACGCCGCGAGCTCATGGCATCGCTGGGTGCCGACTCCCACCTCGGTGCGCCATGTCTGGCACGCGGTCCATCTGGGCGCCGTCGACGTCAACAAGTTCACCGCACCCGTGTCGGCAGACCGGCACGAGGCCTACATCTACCTGCTGGTCTGCTCCATCGGGATCATGCTTGCGATCGACCTGCTCGCCTGCGGGCTCGGCCGGGTGCCCCTCGCGGGACTGCCGATCCTGCTCACGCTGAGCATCCCGATCAGCGTCCTGGTCCAGGGCCTGTCGTGGGTGGTCTTCGTGGCGACCGCCTTCCTCTTCCTGATGCTGCTGAGCACCGAGGAGACGCGGCGCGTGCTCGGGTGGGGTCGGACCGTCGTCGGCAACGGCACCCGGTGGAACTCGCTCGACCAGATGGTCAACGGGGGCTCGGTGCGCACTGCCGCCGTCCGGATCGGGATGGTGACGACCCTCGGAGCGCTGATGCTCCCCCTCGCGATCCCGGTGGGACACGACCTCTTCGGGCTGCACGACGGCAACAAGCCCGGCAACGGCCCCAGCTCCGGCATCCAGATCGTCAACCCGCTGGTGGATCTCCGCCGAGACCTCGCCGCCCAGACACACACTCCCCTCGTCTATCTGACGACCGACCAACCTGACCCGGAGTACCTCCGGATGACCGTGCTCGACGAGTTCACCGGCACCGACTGGCGGCCCTCCTCGCGCCACATTCCCAAGTCCAACCAGGTCCATGGCGCGATGCCGGCCGCGCCCGGAAGCACCTCCTCGACCAAGGACGACCCACACACCTGGGACCTCCGGCTCGCCTCGACCTTCGAGACGCGCTGGCTGCCCACGCCGTACCCTGCCAGCGACGTCACGGTCGACACCGGCGACTGGAGGTACGACGTCACCACCCTCGACATCGTCGATGCGGGCGCCGACTCGACCAGCCGGGGCATGAGCTACCAAACGGCGGCGGCCAACCCCCGGATCACCTCGACGTCGTTGAACGACGCGTTCAGCCCGCCGACATCGATCGTCGACCCGATGACGAAGCTGCCGGCGAACCTGCCCAAGACGATCAAGGACGTCGCCCTGCAGGTGACCCGCGGCGCGACCACGGAGTACGCGAAGGTCGTCGCGCTGCAGGACTGGTTCCGCAGCACCGGCGGATTCACCTACTCCACCGCCCAGCGTCCCGGATCCGGGACGTCCGAGCTGGCCAGGTTCATCACCACCGACAAGGTCGGCTACTGCGAGCAGTTCGCTGCGGCGATGGCGGTGATGGGCCGCACCCTCGGGATCCCGTCACGCGTCAGTGTCGGGTTCCGGAGTCCCGACGTGAACGACAGCCCGGACAACTACATCTTCACCAGCGACGAGCTGCACGCCTGGCCGGAGATGTACTTCGCCGGCGTCGGCTGGGTCCACTTCGAGCCCACTCCCTCGGTCCAGAGCGGTCGCGCACCGGCGTACACCCGCGAACGGGTGGTGGCCCCGAACACGGCGACCGAGAGTCCGACGGCTCCGGCGACCGCCAACAACAAGCCCAAGCCCACCGACAACGTCCCGGCCCCGACGACCACTGGTGCCGGTGGCAACCACACCTGGATCCCGCTGCTGGCGCTCATCATCCTGGTGCTGCTGGTCTCGGCCGCGCCCCGGCTGCTCCGCGACTCCCGGCGCCGGATGTGGCTCGCCCCGGGCCAGGACCCGCCGTCGCTCGCGGCAGGCGCATGGGCCGAGCTGCAGGCGACTGCCACGGACCTCGGCATCGCCTGGCCCGCGGCAAAGTCACCTCGGGCGACCGGGCAGCTGCTCGTCGAGCAGGTGAACCCGACGCCGGAACAGCTCGCCGAGCTCGATGACTTCGTGGAGTTCGTGGAGCGGGCTCGCTATGCGCGCCCGTTCGGGACCGATGATGCGACCCAGCAGCAGGTGCTGGCGGCCGTGCAGTCCTGGTCGGCCCTGCTGGCGAGCTCGGTGCGCCCAGCCGGCCAGCGCCTGGCGAGGGTGTTCCCGCGATCGGTGCTGGCTCGTCGGACGCCGGCCCCGGCTGCGGCCATCGGACGTCAGGCCGCGGAGCGCGTCTGAGGAAGCCGAGCTCCTAGAAACCGCCGTTGTCGCGACGACGCTGCCAGCGCTGCTCCATGCGCTGCATGAAGGACTCGCCGGACTTCGCCTTCGGGCGGCGCGTACGCCGACCAGCCCGGCCACCCTGGATCACCTGGAACGGGTGACCGTTGTCGTTGAAGTCAAAGAGCGCGTCGCTGCCGGTCGGCTGCTGGTGCGCACTCCGTCCTCGCCAGGCGGTGAGCCCCACGACGGCGGAGGTGAGCATGACCACGAAGCCGAGCACTCCGAGCCAGATGAGCTGGGCGATGGCGCCACCCATCAGGGTCACGACTCCCACGAGGAAGACCACGCCGGCGGCGGCGGTGCGCAGCCGGTTGCGGTGGTGCAACGAACGACCCTGAAGCGCCGAGACGAACTTCGGGTCCTCCTGGGCAAGGGCGCGTTCCATCTGCTCCAGCAGACGCAACTCCTCATCCGAGAGCGGCACGGCTTCCTCCACGGTGAACGCGAGATTCTGACTCGGTCTTTTCAGTCTAGGCACGCTCAGGGAATGTCGGAACCCGGGACCAAAAATCGCTGTCCAGAATTTTCGGGCTCGATACAACGAAAGTGTGTCCGATGGCGTCATATAGACACAGACCCGGACACTCGGAGCACTCGGGACCACTGGGAAACACTCGGGACCACTGGGAAACACAAGGAGAGACGCAATGCGCAGGACCATCGGCCTGATCGGCACGCTCACGCTGCTACTCGGAAGTGCGGCGGGGGTGCTGACCCCGGCGGAAGCCACGCCGGATACACCCGCCAAGGTGGTTGCCCCAGCGGTTGTCACAGCGGTTGTCACAGCGGTCGCCCCAGCGGTTGGCCCAGCGGTTGGCCCAGCGGTTGCCCCAGTGGCCGCCAAGTGGTCCCTCGCCCAGCCCTTCACCCGTGAAGGCATCAAGACAGGCACCCGCGACAACGGGCCCCAGCACATCCAGCACGTCCGCGAGGTGCAGCTGCGGCTCGCCCGGACCGGGCTCTACAAGTCCGCGATCGACGGAGTCTTCGGCGCGTCCACCGAGAAGGCCGTCAAGGCGTTCCAGGCCAGGTGGGGGCTCCGCCAGACGGGCGCCATGAATCCGGTGACGTGGGCCAAGTTGATCCCGCGCACGACGTACGGCGTGGCGCCGAAGGTCTGCGACGGCCCGGGCTGGCACATGTGCGTCGACCGGAAGCGGCACCAGGCGTCCTTGTTCAAGAACGGCGCGCTCTACAACTCCTGGCTGGTGCGGACCGGCCAGTACACCTTGCAGACCCGCACGGGAAGCTTCAACGTCTACTGGCGCGACATCGCCCACGTCAGCCACCAGTACGGCGGCGGGATGCCCTACTCGCAGTTCTTCTCCGGCGGACAGGCGCTGCACGGTTCGGAGCTGATGACCAACCCGTTCGACGGACACAGCCACGGTTGTGTGAACTTCTACATCGAGGACGCACGCCAGCTCTGGAACCTGACCCACAACGCCAAGCTCACGGTGACCGTCTACGGCGCCTGGGACTGACGAAGGACGCTAGTGAGTGGCGAGCGTGTGGATCTGCGCCGCCAGGGTGAGGTACTCCGGACGCGAGGCGACGGCCCGCTCGAGGTCGAGAAGCGCGGCTGACGCCCCGGGCTCGAGGTCGAGCAAGGACGACGGCACCAGGTCGGCAAAGACCCGGATCGCGTGCACGGCGGTCGGCGCGAAACCGGCGGCGGTGAGCAGCCCGGCCGTCTCCTCGGCAGTGAACCGACGCTCGCCACCGTCGGGCTGAGCACCCTCGAGGAGTGCCTTGGCCTGGCCGAAGTGCCCAGCCATCGCCCGGGTGAGTACGGCCGCGTGGCGTTGGCTGACCAGCAGGCTGAGGACACCACCGGGCCGGAGCGCTTGTCCGATGGTGGTCAGGCCGGCCGCAGGATCGTCCAGGATGCCGAGCACGCCATGGCACAGCGCAAGGTCGACCGTGCCCGGGTCGACCAGTCCGGGCAGGTCGGCGAGGTCACCCTGCTGGGCGGTCACCCGGTCGGCGACGCCCTGCTCCTGGGCCCGCCTTGCCAGCGCGGCAAGGGCATCCGGGCTCGGGTCGATGACGGTGACCCGGTGGCCGAGCTCGGCGACCCGGACGGCGAAACCGCCGGTGCCGCCCCCGATGTCGACGACCCGCTGGTCCGACGTACCGGCCAGGCACTGCTCGACCGCATCCCACACCACCGCCGTACGGGCAGCGGCGCGGCGTTCAAGCGGGCGTTCGACACGATCCATGGGCCAACCCTAGTGGGCCGATATCGGTCGCCACTGACGGCTTTACGGGGTGGCGAGCAAGCTGCGTACGACGCGCAGGCCGACCGAGACCCGAGCCAGGTCGGCATTGTCGTCGGCGCAGATCTCCTCGAGCGTGCCGACGGCTCGTCCGACGACCACCTCGTCGGCGTCCTCCCACTCAGCGACCCGCACCGGTGCCGGGTCCTCGCTCTTCGTGGTGGCGAGGATCAGCGCGGTGAGCTGGGCGTGGACGCCGTGCAGGTCGTCACGCAAAGCCGCCCGGGCCATCGTCTGCCAGCGGTCCTCCCGAGGAAGCGCAAGGATCCGGGACACCAGCGCGGGCAGACCGAGTCGCTCGCCGATCGCGAAGTGCACCCTGGCCACTTCGAGCGGGTCGAGGTTGTCCCGCCGGCTGGTCTCGACGATCCCGAGCACCATGTACGCCGGCGGGCAGACCGCCACCTTCGTCGCGACAGCCTCCGGCACACCGTGGGCGACCAGGTCGTCCCGGCGCTTCTCGAACGCCTCGTGCTCGCGACCGGTCAGCAGGTTCGGCAGCTCGGCCATCACCTGCTCGACCACGATCTCGAACTGGTCGACCACGGTCTCGCTGTCCATCGGATGCCTGCGGTTGTTGACCAGCCAGCGCGACGCCCTCTCGACCAGCGTGCGGCACTCGATCCGCATCCGGGTCTGCACGGCGGCGTCGATCTGGTTGTCGAACGCGGCCAGCTCGCGATGCATCATCTCGGCGCCGAAGATCTCGCGGGCGACGAAGTTGGCCCGGGTCAGCTCGGCCGCCGAGGCCGAGGTCTCCCCCGCGAGGCGGTGGTAGTAGGTGATGCCGGCTGCGTTGACGAGCTGGTTCACGATCTGGGTGACGATGATCTCGCGGCGCAGCGGGTGCTGCTCCATCTGGGCGCGGTACCCCTGCCGCATCTTGCTCGGGAAGTACGAGTAGAGGTCGCTGCGCAGGAACGGGTCGTCGGCGAGGTCGCTGCGCAACAGCTCGTCGGCGAGCACGATCTTCGTGTAGGCCATCAGGACCGACAACTCGGGAACAGTCAGGCCCTCCCGGTTCTCGAGGCGGTTGGCCACCTCGCGCCGCGTCGGCAGCGCCTCGAGCTCGCGGTTGAGGAGACCGTCGTGCTCGAGCGACCGGATCCAGTCCTCATGCACGTGCAGCAGCGCCGGTGCCTGCGCACTGGCGTTGGCGAGCGCCACGTTCTGCTCGTAGTTGTCGACCAGCACCTGGTCGCCGACCTCGTCGGTCATCGACGCGAGCAGCTCGTTGCGCTGTTGCTGGGTCAGCTCGCCGTCGGCCATCACCCGGTCGAGCAGGATCTTGATGTTCACCTCGTGGTCGGAGGTGTCCACGCCGGCAGAGTTGTCGATGAAGTCGGTGTTCAGCCGGCCGCCCCTGAGGGCGTACTCGATGCGACCGGTCTGGGTGAGCCCGAGGTTGCCGCCCTCGCCCACGCACTTTGCGCGAAGCTCACTGCCGTTGATCCGGATCGCGTCGTTGGACTTGTCCCCGGCCTCGGCGTGCGACTCCGACTCACCCTTGACGTAGACACCGATGCCGCCGTTCCAGAGCAGGTCGACGGGCGCTCGCAGGATCGCGGTCATCAGCTCTGCCGGAGTCAGCTTCTCGGCTTCGATCCCCAACGCCTGCCTGACCTGGGGGCTGACCGGGATCGCCTTCAGCGAGCGCGAGAACACTCCCCCGCCCTCGGAGATCAGGTCGGCGTCGTAGTCCTTCCACGAACTGCGCGGCAGGTCGAAGAGCCGCTTGCGCTCGGCGTACGACGGAGCCGCGTCGGGGTCCGGATCGAGGAAGATGTCGCGGTGGTCGAAGGCCGCAACCAGCCGGGTGTGCGGCGAGCACAGCATCCCGTTGCCGAAGACGTCGCCGGACATGTCACCGATGCCGACACAGGTGAAGTCCTCCAACTGGGTGTCGACGCCCATCTCGCGGAAGTGCCGGCGTACGGAGACCCAGGCACCTCGGGCCGTGATGCCCATCACCTTGTGGTCGTAGCCGACCGAGCCACCCGAGGCGAAGGCGTCACCGAGCCAGAAGCCGTAGTCGATGGCGACGCCGTTCGCGATGTCGCTGAACGTCGCGGTGCCCTTGTCGGCCGCGACGACGAGGTAGGCGTCGTCTCCGTCGTGGCGCACGACGTCCCGTGGCGGCACCACCACGCCCTCGACCATGTTGTCGGTGATGTCGAGCAGTCCACAGATCAACGTCTTGTAGCAGGCGATGCCCTCGGCCATGTACGCGTCACGATCGCCCGGATCGGGCAGCATCTTGGCGAAGAACCCGCCCTTCGCGCCGACCGGCACGATCACGGTGTTCTTCACCATCTGCGCCTTGACCAGGCCGAGCACCTCGGTGCGGAAGTCGTCGCGCCGGTCCGACCAGCGCAGCCCGCCACGTGCAACCGCTCCGAAGCGGAGGTGTACTCCCTCGACGCGTGGCGAGTAGACGAAGATCTCGAACTTCGGCCGGGGCTCGGGCAGATCGGGGATCTGCGACGGGTCGAGCTTGAGCGACAGGTAGGGATGCGGTCTCGGGTCCGAGCCTTCGTCGGTCGGAGCCTCGGACTGGAAGAAGTTCGTCCGCAGCGTCGCCTTGATCGCCGTCAGGTAGGAGCGCAGGATCCGGTCGTGGTCGAGGCTCGAGACGTCGTCGAGCGCACGCTCGATCCGGCCCTCGAGGTCGGCGCACCGGGCGATCCGGGAGTCGTTGGCGGCCGGGAGGGCGCGCGTCCCGGGGTCGAAGCGGGCCTCGAACAGCGCGACGAGGTACCTGGTGATGTCGACGTTGTTGCGGAGCGCGTCCTCGATGTAGTCCTGCGCGAACGGAGTGCCGCCCTGACGCATGTGCTTGGCATAGGCACGCAGCACCGTCGCCTGCCGCCAGGTCAGCCCGACGGCGAGCACCAGCGCGTTGAACCCGTCGCTCTCGTTGCTGCCGTCCCAGACCGCGGCGACCGTGTCCTGGAAGAGCTCTCGTGCCTTGGCCGGCACCGCGCGCGGGTAGCGCAGCCCGAAGTCGTAGATGTGCGAGGGCCGCGGCAGCCCCTCGAGCGCGTAGGGGCGCTCGTCGACGACCTCCACGCCCATCATGGAGAGAACAGGCAGGATTTCCGAAAGAGACAGCGGTGCGCCGACCCGGTAGATCTTCAGCCGAGCGTCACCCTGGTCGCCCTGCCGGGCATCGGGCTGGTCGAGGGAGAGCGCGATGCCGTCACCCTCGATCGCCTCGAGCCGGCCGAGGTCCACCGAAGCCGAAGCCGGCGGGTAGTCCTCCTTGTAGGCCTCGGGAAAGCAGTCGCCGTAGATCCTGGCGAGGCGGGTGCCGTCCTGGTCGCCGTACTTCTTGACGACGGCGGCCGCGAAGTCGTCGCGCCACGACCGGGCAGCCTCGGCACAGCGACGCTCGAGGTCCTGTACGTCGTACGTGCCGATCTGCTCACCGGCCTTGGGACGGATCACGAAGTGCAGTCGCGCCGAGGTCGAGTCCCCGACCCGGGCGGCGTACTCGACGGTCTCGCCGTGCAGCTGCTCCTTGAGGATCGAGGCAATCCGCTCGCGCACGGCCGTCGTGTAGCGGTCGCGCGGAAGATAGACCAGGCAGGACAGGAACCGGCCGTAGATGTCGGGCCGGACGAACAGCCGCAGCTGACGCTTCTCCCGGGTGTGCATCACCTGGGTCGCGATCGGCACGAGCTCCTCGACGGGAGTCTGGAAGAGCTCGTCGCGCGGGTAGGTCTCCAGGACGTCCATCAAGGCCTTGCCTGCGTGGCTCATCGGATCGAAACCGGCCTCGGCCAGCACACTGCGGGCTTTCTGGCGCAGCAGCGGGATCCGGTTGACCGACTCGGTATAGGCCGTCGAGGAGAACAGCCCGAGGAACCGCCGCTCCCCGGTCACCTCGCCGTCGTCGCCGAACGTCTTCACCCCGACGTAGTCGAGATAGACCGGACGGTGCACGGTCGCACGGGAGTTGGCCTTCGCGAGGACGAGCAGCTTCTTCTCGCGAGACCGCGCCGCGACCTTGGCGGGCAGCACGGTGGGTGCCGTCGGGTCGGTCCGCAGGATGCCGAAGCCGGTGCCGGGGACTGCCCTGAGGATGTCGTGCTCTCCATCGGTGTCGAGGCGGTACTCGCGGTAGCCGAGGAAGGTGAAGTGGTCCTCCGCGAGCCAGTGCAGCAGCGCCGTGCCCTGTTCGACCTCATCGGCCGGCAACGGCGGCGGGTGCACCTCGAGGTCCGCGATGACCTTGTCGACCTGGTCGTGCATCCGCTGCCAGTCCTCGACGGCTTCGCGAACGTCGGTGAGGACTTTCTCCAGCACCTGCTGGACGTTCGCGATCTCGTCGTCCGGAATCCGGTCGATCTCCAGGTGCATCCAGGACTCGCGGGAGACGTCGTGCTCGCTGGTGTCGGAGTGCTCGTCGAGCACCTCATGGAGCCGGCCGCCCACGTCGCGACGGACGACGAGTTGCGGGTGGACGACCAGATCGACGTCGTGCTGGGCCTGGTCGAGCGCCATCGACACCGAGTCGACCAGGAATGGCATGTCGTCGGTGACGACCTCGACGACGGTCCGGCCGCCGGCCGACCAGCCGTCGGTCTCGCGGGTCGGGGTGAAGACCGACACGATCGCCTTGCCCTGTGGGCGGTCCGTGGCCGAAAGGAGCTGGTGCAGCACCGCGCCGTACAGGTCGGCCTCGCTGCGCTCGACGACGTCCTCGGGCGCGGCATGCCGGTAGTAGGACTTCAGGAGTTGCGTCAGGCCTTCGGGATGGGTCCCGGGTTGACTGTCTGCGTAACTGGACAACTTGGCGAGAAGCTTCGATTTGCTCTCATCCAGCGTCGTGGGCACAGGTGACCACCTTCGTTGCATGCGCCGACACGCCGTTGTGTCGCCTCTCCAGAGATTAGGACCGACACCCCCGCGTCACAACAACCACCCCCCGAACCAGCCGTCGCGTCGTCTGGTATCCGAGACATGGTCTCGGCCTAGAGAGCCGAGCGGAGATCCCAGAGCAGCGGGAAGTACTTCAGCTCCAGCCGGCTGCGGAGGTAGGGCGCCCCACTGGATCCGCCTGTCCCGGTCTTCACGCCGATCATCCGCTCGACCATCACCACATGCCTCGCGCGCCACGAGGCCGCGAGCTCGTCGTGCTGGAGGAGTGCTTCGGCGAGGCCCCACACGTCGGCGTACGACGACCGGTCGTGCGCGACCGAACGCAGCGAGGCGGTGATCGCCGCGTCCGACGACGTCCCCAGCCCGGCCTGGTCGAGGACGTGCACGAAGCCGTCCCACAACGTCGGCTCGGCGAGCCGGCGCGCGAGCCGTTCGGTCTCGATCGCGGTCAGTCCACGGAAGCGGTCGACGTATCCGGCGTCCTTGGCTCCCGACAGGAACTCCAGCTCGCGGAACTGCACCGACTGGAACCCACTTGCCGGTGCGAGGCGCTGACGGAACTCCAGAAAGTCCTGCGGCGTCATCGTCTCGAGGACGTCGATCTGCTGGACCAGCACCCGCTCGATGACGTGCATCCGGGTGAGCATGTGACGCGCCTTCCAGAGGTCGCGGCCGCCACTGGTCGCTGCCGTCGTCATCAACGCGTCGCGCGTCGCCTCGGCCTCGTGCAACAGCTGCTTGAACCACAGCTCATAGACCTGATGGATCGTGATGAACAGCAGCTCATCGTGGGCGGGCGGGTCAGACTCGAGATGCTGGCTGTCGAGCAGCTGCGGAAGCCGCAGGTAGCTGCCATAGGTCAGCAGGCCACCTTCTTCACCAAAGTGGGCATCGGTCACGCCTGTCACCGTAGCCGCACCCATCCCGATGCTTCATGATGTGGCCCATGAAGCTGCGCCATGAACTCACCTACGACGCGCCCGTTGCCGAGGTCTTCGCGATGCTGAGCGACCCGGCCTTCCGCGACCAGCTCGCCATCGCCACCGAGGCGGTCTCGAGCAACGCGTCGGTCTCGGTCGAGGGAGACACGACGACCGTGCTGATCGACCAGATCCAGCCTGTCCGGGGGGTCCCGGGCTTCGCGAAGAAGATCGCCGGCGACTCGACGCATGCGATCCAGCGCGAGACCTGGACGGGCGGGACCTCGGCAAGCCTCACGATCGAGACCCCCGGCAAGCCGACCTCCATCTCGGGAACGGTCGCCCTCGACGACCGAGGTGGCCGCACCGTGCAGGTCTACGACCTCGACGTCTTGGCCAGTGTCCCCCTGATCGGCGGCAGACTCGAGAAGCTGGTGGTCGAGCTCACGGCCGCGGGGTTCGAGAAGGAACAGGCAGTCGGCACCGCCTGGTTGAAGGGCGGACGCTGATGCGGTCGATCGACCACGAGCTGCGCTACGACGGCGCGACGCTCGAACAGGTCTACGAGATGCTCTCGACGCCGGCGTTCCGCGAGCGGGTGTGCGACTACCAGCACGTCGTACGCCGGACGGTGACGATCACCCCGAAAGGCGACGGCATGTCGGTCCGGCTCGACCAGTTCCACGCCTCGGACCGGGTCCCGCCCATCGCCAAGAAGCTGGTCGGCAGCGAGATCAACATCGTCCAGCTCGAGGACTGGACGGACCCCAGCCACGCCGACATCCACGTCACCATCCCAGGCAAGCCCGGCCAGATGACGGGCACCGCACGCCTCACCGAGAGCGTCGACGGCGTTGTCGAGACCGTGCGGCTCTCCGTCAAGGTGAGCATCCCGCTGGTCGGCGGCAAGCTCGAGGAACTCATCGCCGGCCTGCTGCTCAAGGCGTTCAAGGCCGAGAACCGGGTCGGCATCGCGTGGCTCGCCGGCGAACGCTGAGACTCAGCGGTCATCGGTCGCTCAGTCCTCGTCGGCGCGGCGGTGCGAGATCCAGATGACCAGCGCGAGCACCACGAACGGCCCGAACGCGAGCAGGTACACGAGCGCATGCTCGTAGGGATGCATCGAGCCGAGGTGCTCAGGAGTCACCTGGTCATTCTCCCCGGGTCTCGACCGAGCGCGACCAACCGGGGTCAGCCCATGTGGGGGTAACGATGGTCCTTCGGCGGGACGAAGGTCTCCTTGATCGAGCGGGGGCTGGTCCAGCGCATCAGGTTCTGCGCAGATCCCGCCTTGTCATTCGTACCCGATGCCCGCGCGCCGCCGAACGGCTGCTGGCCGACGACCGCACCGGTCGGCTTGTCGTTGACGTAGAAGTTGCCGGCGGCGAACCGGAGCTGCTCGCTCGCCCAGTTGATCACGTTGCGGTCCTGCGCGATGACCGCACCCGTCAGGGCGTACGGCGCGAACGACTCCAGCTGCGCGACGACCTTCTCGAAGTCCTTGTCGTCGTAGACGTGCACCGCGAGGATCGGGCCGAAGTACTCGTCCTTGAACATCGCGTCGGCCGGGTCGGTCGACTCCACGATCGTGGGGCGGACGAAGTAACCGACCGCGTCGTCACACTGACCGCCGGCGATCACGGTGAGCTTCGAGGATCGCTTTGCACGCGCAATCGCCTTGCTGTGCTTGGCAAACGCACGATCATCGATCACCGCGCCCATGAAGTTCGACAGGTCGGTGACGTTGCCCATCGTGAGGCCCTCGGTCTCCGCGACCAGCTGCGGCTTGAGCTTCCTCCACAGTGACTTCGGCACGTAGGCGCGCGATGCGGCCGAGCACTTCTGTCCCTGGTACTCGAACGAGCCCCGGAGCATCGCGATCCGGAGCACGTCGATGTCGGCCGACGAGTGCGCGAGGATGAAGTCCTTGCCTCCGGTCTCCCCCACGATCCGCGGGTAGGAGCGGTACTTCGGCAGGTTCGCGCCGACCTCCGCCCAGAGGTGCAGGAAGGTCGGTGTCGACCCGGTGAAGTGGATGCCTGCCAGGTCGGGGTGGTTGAGCACCACCTCGGAGACATCGATGCCGTCACCCGGGAGCAGGTTGATCACACCCGGCGGCAGGCCTGCCTCCTCGAGCAGTTCCATCGTGAAGTGAGCGGCGAGCTGCTGGGTCGGCGACGGCTTCCAGATCACCGTGTTGCCCATCAGCGCCGGGGCCGTCGGCAGGTTGCCGGCGATCGCGGTGAAGTTGAACGGCGTGATCGCGTAGACGAACCCCTCGAGCGGGCGATGGTCGGTGCGGTTCCAGATGCCCGGGCTGTTCGCGATCGGCTGCTCCTCCAGGATCTGCCTCGCGAAGTGCACGTTGAACCGCCAGAAGTCGATCAGCTCACAGGCCGCGTCGATCTCCGCCTGCCAGACGGTCTTCGACTGGCCGAGCATCGTGGCCGCGTTGAGCCGCGCCCGCCAGGGCCCGGCGAGCAGGTCGGCCGCCTTGAGGATGATCGCGGCGCGCTCGTCGAACGGCAGCGCGCGCCAGCCCGGAGCGGCGGCGGCCGCTGCAGCGACGGCAGCCCTGGCATCTGCCTTGGTGGAGTTCTTCAGCACGCCGAGCACCGAGGCGTGCGCGTGTGGCTGCACGACCGTGATCTCGGCTCCGCCGCCCATCTTCTTTCTACCGCCGATCGTGGCGGTCAGGTCGAAGGGGGCCCTGGCCTGGAGGTGGGCGAGCTCCGCCTCGACGGTGGCCCGTTCGGGGCTGCCGGGAGCGTAGTTCAGGTTCGGCTCGTTGATCGGAGCGGGTGGATGGGTGATGGCGTCCATGGCAGCTACATTGTCAGACAATGTGCGGCTCACCCAAGTGCGAGCAGATCTCCGATCTCCTGGGTGGCGAACCAGCCCAGGTCGGGCCCATCGCCGGCCGCCGGATCGATGTCCTCGGTGTCGACGTGCACGGCCGCAACCAGCCGTAGCGCGATCGCCTCGTCCACCGTCACGGCAGTGAGCTCTCCCGCAGTCACCCGAGGCACATCCACTGCCAGCACGACTCGTCGCGGCCGGTCCTCAGGCCCGAGCAGGGCAGCGGAGTCCTCGGCGGCGGCCATCAGCGCGGCGTACTCCCACTCATCCTCGGAGCCGTCTGCCCACTCCTCCTGCAACGCCTCGGTCACCGCATGAGCAGCGATGGGCGGTGGACCGATGCCACCGTCGGCGACGTACCCCGCCAGCCGCGCGAGCGTTGCCGGGACGTAGATGCGCACGGGCGTGCTCATTTCTCTGCGCTCGGCTTCCGGCGGCCTCGCGCCGCACGCGGACGGGCATCACTGGCGCTGTCGACGAGCTCGTCGAGCGACTCGCGGATGCACTGGCCGAGCACCTCGATGTCCGGCAGCGCGTCCCGGTCCGCGGTGATCCCGTAGTAGACCCCGCCGTCGTACGACGTCACGCCGATCGCCGCGGTGAAACCCGGTTGCAACGGCGGAACCGGGTAGGTCTCCAGCATCTCGGCACCCGCCAGGAACATCGGGAACTGCGGCCCGGGCACGTTCGTGATGACCAGGTTGACGCTGCCCTTGGCCTGCTCGGAGGCCACTCGTGAGCCGAGCGCGTGGAAGGTCGTCGGCGCGAACCCGGCGACGCCTGCGATCCGGTCGGCGGCGACTGCGCGACCAGTCTCGCTGTGCGCACGGAGGGCGTAGGAAACCTGGTGCAGCCGAACCACCGGCGACACCTCGCCGATCGGCAGGTTCAGCAGGTGACCGATCACCTGCGAGCCCAGCGAGGTCGGTTCCATCTCCTCGTCGATGACACTCATCGGCACCAGCACCCGCAGCCGGCGCGTGCTCTCAACCGACTCCGCGCGAGTCATCAGCCAGGCGCGGATCGCGCCGGTGATGGTGGCCAGGATGACGTCGTTGACGGTGCCGCCATGGACGCGACGGACCTTGCGGTAGTCCTTCAGGGAGGTGCGTACACAGACGATCCGGCGCTGTTCGGAGGGCTCGGCGTTGAACGGCGACTCCGGTGCCGTACGCCGGTTCGACAGCGCGCCGGCAACCGCACCGACCCGGCCGGCGGTCGCCAGCGACACCCGGGCGGCAAGATGGGCCTGACTGCGCGCGGCGTTGAACAGCACCCGGGGATTGCGCGCGGACTCTGCGACCGCTCCGAGGACGAGCATGGTCGCTGTCGGCTCGGGTCGCGGCGTCCAGCCGTCATGGACGATCGTGCGCGGCCCACTGTCGACATCGAGCAGCACCTGGCCGAGATCCACCGTCGAGGTGCCGTCGACCAGGATCTGGTGCGACTTGGACAGCACGGCCACCCGGCCGTCCTCCAGGCCCTCGACGAAGTAGATCTCCCAGAGCGGGCGACCGGGATCGAGTCGGCGGGACATGATCCGGGCGGTCAGCTCGCGCAGCTGCGCCATCGTGCCCGGACGAGGCAGGGCAGAGCGGCGTACGTGATAGGCGAGGTCGAAGTCCGGGTCGTCGAGCCACACCGGGTTGGCCAGTCGACCGGGCACGAAGCGGACGTGCTGGCGGTAGCGCGGGACGAAGGCGATGCGGTCGTCGATGTGCGCGACCAGGGCGTGGTAGTCGAACCCGGAGTCGCCCGGCTCGAAGATCTCCAGCGTCGCGTTCTGCATCGGGGTGCGCGGCGTCTCCTCGGCGAGCAGGGTCAGGTCCCGCGCTCGCAGCCGGTCACTCATCACACCACCACCCTCTCCATGCCGCCGATCCCCGGATCAGAACCAATGAACATCACAGCGTCCCAACGGCGAGATCGCTCCGATTGCCAAGGTGTTGCATGGGATTGTGACAGAGCCGTGAATCCAGACGGCGCTCGTCCAGTCGATGGAGGCTCGATGTCCACCCGCACCCTGCGGCTCACCACCCTGCTCGTCGCAGCGCTGCTTGCACTCACCGGCTGCGGAAGCAAGGCGAAGACGGTGACCGAGCCCGAGCTCCACGCCACCGCCGACGCGACCCCGTCCACCAGCGGAGCCACGGTGGTGAAGATCCAGATCTCCGGCAACACCGTGACCCCGGCCGGCACCCGGGTCCCGGTGACGAAGAACGCCCCGGTCGTGCTGGAGATCCAGTCCGACAAGGCCGGCGAGCTGCACGTGCATTCCTCGCCCGAGCAGCACATCGAGTTCCCCAAGGGCGCCTCCGCGCTGACGCTGAAGTTCGCGCAGCCCGGCGTCATTGACGTCGAGGACCACGCGCTCGACAAGCTGATCGTGCAGCTCGAAGTCCGTTGATCTGGGCCCACGGGCTGGGCGGCGCGAAGGACCTGCCCGTTCCAGCTCCTCTCGCGATCGCCGGCGGCATGGCCGCCCTGGTGATCTCCTTCTGCGTGCTGGCGCTGGCATGGCGCCGCCCGCGGTACGACGCGAGCACCCAGGGCCATCCGCTTCCCGCGCCGATGGCGGCCATCCTCGAGTCAGCCGGGTTCGCCTGGCTGCTCCGCCTGCTCGGGTTGCTGTTCTTCGGCTATCTCACCTGGGCGCTGGTCGCCGGACCGGACCTGACCACCAACCCGGTCTTCGGCACGTTCTACGTGCTCGTCTGGGTCGGGATCGTCCCGTTCTCGCTGCTCTTCGGCCGGGTCGTCCGGGCGGTCAGCCCGGTCCGGACACTCAACCTGCTGATCGCGAAGGCCACCGGCGGTGACCCGTCGGTCGGCCTGCGCCAGTACCCGGCACGGCTCGGCTACTGGCCCGCCGCCCTCGGCCTCTTCGCGTTCGTCTGGCAGGAGCTGGTCAATCCCGACGGGGCCTTCCTGGCGCCGTTGCGGGTCTGGCTGGCGGTGTATCTCGCGATCATGCTGATCGGCGCTGCCATCTTCGGCGACGAGTGGCTCGAACGGGCCGACCCGTTCGAGGTGTACTCCTCGCTGCTGGCGAACCTCTCGCCCTGGGGCCGGCGCGCCGACGGGCGGCTCGTCGTACGCAGCCCGCTGGCGAACCTCGACGGCCTGGTCGCACGCCCCGGCCTGGTCGTCACGGTGTCGGTGCTGTTCGGGTCGACGGCGTTCGACTCCTACAAGGACTCGATCCGCTGGGTGAGCTTCGTCGACAAGCTCGGCATCGACCCGCTGCTCGTCAACACCGTTGCCCTGGTGGCGTTCTGCGCGATCATCGCCGGCACGTTCACCGTCGCGGCGATGACCACCGGTGTCGGCGAGGACACCCCGAGGTCGCAGCTGCCACTGCTGCTCGGCCACTCGGTCGTCCCGATCATCGTCGGCTACATGACCGCGCACTACCTGAGCTACTTCGTCGAGCTGGGCCTTCTGACGGTCATCCTGCTCAGCGACCCGATGGTCCAGGGCGACATCCTGCTCGGTACGGCGAACCTGTCGGTGAGCTACTTCTTGTCCTTCCACCCGTCGCTGCTCGCATCGCTGAAGGTGCTTGCCGTCGTGGCAGGTCACATCGTCGGAGTGATCGCGGCGCACGACCGGGCGATCAAGCTGCTCCCGAAGAAGCACCAGGTCAGTGGCCAGCTGGGGATGCTGATCATCATGGTCGCCTACACCGCGACCGGGCTCTACCTGCTGTTCGGCACCTGATGCGGCAGGCGGTCAGCTGCTCGGGGCAACCCAGCGCCAGGACGTCAGCACCCCGTTGATCTCGGCGTTCTTCCTCGCCTTCGGAGTGTCGGCCAGGTAGGTGAACGTGATCGCGAACCAGGTGTCATCGACGTAGGTCGTGTACTGGTCGAAGGTCAGCTTGTAGGACCCGGGCCTGCCCTTCGCCTGGTAGGTCTTCGCGGCGGTCTGGTGCAGCGCGAGCACTCCCCCGAGCGTCGTCCGTGGCAGCGTACGGACGTTGTTCGCGAGCGTGTCGAGCTCCTTGGCGAACTGCTTCTCGGCCTCGGCAGGCGCCATCTTCGGCTCGGTGTCGGCACGGATGACGTTGATGTTGTCGGAGTAGTTGTTGCGCGGCTTGTCGAGGTAGCCGTTCTCGATGTTGGGGTTGATGGTCTTGAACTGGTCGGTCCCGTCGGTCCACCCCTTCGGCGCGTCGTAGGTGTATGTCGAACCCTTCACCTCGATGCTTCCCGCAGCCGGCCTGGGCGCAGGCTGCTGCGGCGGGAAGGTGTTGCTCGGAGTGGCCGTCGGTGTCCCGGTCGTCGGCCCGGTCGTCGGCACGGCCGTCGATTCCGGGTCCGCCGCGGCCGTGGAGGACCCGCCGGAACAGGCCGACATCGCGAGACCGAGGCTCACGGACACGAGCAGGGTGACGCACTTTCCGAAGGTCCGGGGCATGGTGGTCACCCTAAGCGTCAGGCAGGCGCACCGAACGCAGCAGTTTGTACGCCGGCCAGGGCCTTGCGCAGCGGTGAGTCACCGAGCTCGGCCAGCGAGCGCCCCGAGACCAGCGCGCGGTCCAGCAGCGGCCGGTCGTCGGGGAGGAAGTGGATCCCCAGTGGCCGGAGGTAGCCCTCGACCATCCCGGAGATGTCCCGTTCACTCCAGCCGAGCGTGCTGCGCATCCGGTTGACGACCACCCGCACCGAGGCCGGGCCGGTCTCCCGGAGCTCGACCAGGCCCCGCGCCAGCCGGGCCAGGCCGACCGGATCCGCGGTGCCGACCACCACCACCTCGTCGGCCGCCGCGAGCGCGTCGAGCGTCATCTGGTTGCGCCCACCGGGACGACCAGGATCGAACTCGTCCTCGAGACAGAACCCGCAGTCGACCACCACGTCGGCGACCTCGGCCGCCAGGTCGAGCACCCGGTCCAGGACGCCGGCCCGGATCTCGATCCAGCGGTCCGCGCGTGGCAGCCCGGTGAGGACGTCGAACCGGTCGGCCACCCTGCGCCGGCACCCGGCGAACGCATCGGGCTCGAGAGCGCCGGAGTTGACCAGTCGGGCCGCGGCGAGGATGCCCGAGACCTCGTCGAGTACGCCGAGATGCTGGGCCACCGCTCCGCCGTACGCATCGGCGTCGATGAGGATCGTCTGCCGTCCGGCCTTCGCTCGCTCGGTGGCAAGGGCGATCGCGACCGTCGTCCGACCGGGAGCGCCGGCCGGTCCCCAGACCGCGATGATGCGTCCGCGGCTGCCGTCGGACAGCGGCGGCAGCGCCTCCTCGTCCGACTCCGGATCCGCAACCACGCCCTCTTCGGCTGCGCGGGTCACCGCCTCGACCAGCGTGTGGTCAGCACGCGGGGCGACCGTCGCGACGACGCCGATCCTGGCCAGTCGCTCGGCGCTGGCCGGATCATCAGCAACCGCCAGCGTGCGGACGTCGTAGCGCAGCAGGTGCATGACCGCATCGGCATCGAGACCAGGGAGGTCGGCGGCCACCAGCGCGACATCGGCCTGCCCGGAGCTCGCCGTGGCCATCAGGTCGTGAAGATCCACGCAACGTTTGAGGACGACGACACCGGCAGACGCCAGCGCAGGAAGGGCCGTCGTCTCCCAGGCCGCACCCGCTGCGGCCACCAGCACGCACACGCGCTCGGTCATTGCTCAGCCCTGCCGGGTGATCACGACGTGTCCGGCCGCAGTGCTGCCGAGGGCCTTGCCGAGTGTGTTCGACGCTGCCGGGTCGACACCGACGATGATCTGGCGGGTCGACTCGGGAGCCAGGCTGTCCGCGGCCCTGGGCGCGGAGACCACGACCACGTCGTCGAGGACGAGCACGGCTCGTTGCCCGGTGACATCGGCGCCGGGCGTCTTCGGCGCTACCCAGACATCGACGACCGAGCCCTGGCGGACGGTCGTCGGAACGTCGTCCACGGCAACGCTCAGCGGCACCTCGACCAGCTTCGTGGCATCGCCGCTCGCCAGCGCCGACCGCGGCAGCAGCTCGCCGGCGCCGACCGGCCGGGCCAGGGTCAGCCCGACGGCAAGGTCGTCGGTGCCCGAGAGGTAGCGGTCGGCATCCGCACTCTCGGCGAACCTGATCTGGCGGCGTTCGAGCACGGCCGGACCGAGCTGCGTCCCGGCCGGCAGGTCACGGCGTACCGACCAGACGCTGGTCGTCTCATCGGCCGAGGCCATCAGCCGCGCGCCGAGAAGGACCGACGCGGCGACGATCACCACCCCGATCACGATCCGCGGATCCCGCCAGCCGGGAGTCCTGGTGCGGAGGGCGGGAGGCGCCGTACGGGAGGCAGCAGTCGTGGTGGTCATCAGCGTGGTCTTCCGAGAGGGGTGGTGCGGGCTGGGGCTAAAAGGTGCCAATCCACAGGCAACCGTGGTCAAGCATTCGCAAACGAGCAGATCTGATGAGATACTTTCCGCTATGGCAAGCAACCCTCCTAGATTTCTGCAGTTGGCAGACGTTGCGGAAATTCTCGCGACGTCGAGCGCGCAGGTCTACGCCCTGGTCCGCCGTGGCGACTTGCCGGCCATCAAGATCGGTGGACGTGGCCAGTGGCGCGTCGAGGTCTCGGAGCTCGAGTCCTACATCCAGCGGCTCTACAAGGACACCGCGAAGTTCGTCAGCATGCACCCGTACGTCGAGGGCGCAAGCGCCGCGATCGACGACTGACTCCCTCCCCGCACGCATCGCTACCGGCCCTGGATCGCGGCAATCGCGATGTTCGGGACCGCCTCCGCCGCTCTGACCGAGACCGCCGCCGGGTAGACCTCGACGAAGTCCTTCCCGACGCGGCCGAGGCGTCCCTCGAACTGGCTGCCATCCGTCAGGTGCACCACGATCTCGCTGCGGGCTTGGGCAATTCGGCGCAGGATCGATCGCAGGCTGAGCCGAACGTGGATCGGCCAGGCATCCTCGTTCAGCGACTTGGTGGAGAGTCCGGAGACGGTCGCGACCGAGATCTGCGGGACCACCCACTCGTGACCGGGAGCGTCCTCGAGCAGCAGCCACTCCCGGCCGCTCTGCGCGAGCCGCCCGGTGATCGAGCGCCCGCCAAGCAGCCGGACCCGGACCACCTGGTTGGTCGAGGCATGGATCCGCGACCCCAGGGAGACCTGGGCGTACTCCGAGACGCTGAGCTCACCGATCTCCGCATCGCGCTCGGCAAGGTGCAGTCCCTCAGCCTGCTGCTCGAGGTCCTCGAACAAGGCCAGTACCGACTCTTCCCAACGCATGACTCTCTCTTCCACGCGAGCGGGGCTCCCAAACATCTGTGGACAACCGTTTGACATCGTAGCCTAATAATCGTTACAACAGGTAAACAGACGCAAACGCAAAGGTTCGCCATGGTCAGTCTCGGGAAACATCCCGGCTTCAGCACGCTGCTCACCTCGGGTGCCGCGACCGTCGTCCTGCTCGGGTGCTGCTGGTTGGCCCTGCTGGTGATCGCCGCGGCCATCGAGGCGATCACCCACGGTCACAGCCGGGCGCTTCGGTTCACCGGTTGTCCGGTCGCGTGGCGCGGCTGGCTGCTCGGCGTCTGCGGGGCGGTGATCGTCGCGGGCACCGCCGCTCCGACGTACGCCGCCTCGCAGGGGACCTCCCCCAACGAGGTCGACGGACTGCCGCTCCCGGGGCGCACCGTCGGAGCAGTCGTCGAGCCCACCCGCCGCACGGTCGTCGTACGACCCGGCGACTCGCTGTGGCGCATCGCCGAACGGGACCTGCCTGCCACGGCAGGCCCCGCCCGGATCGACCAGCTGTGGCGACGCATCGCGGCCCGCAACGGCAGCGTCATCGGGCCAGACCCCGACCTGATCCAGCCAGGGCAACGGCTTGTGTTGCCATCGACGTCCGACTCGGAGGAACGCTCATGACCCAGCACGCCCTCGCCCGCACCACCTCCACCGGCCAGGGCCAGTCGCCGCCCTCCGGCATCGCCCAGGTGACCCGGCTGGTCAGCGTCCCGCTCTCTCCCGAGCCGATCCCGCTGGCCAGCACGCAGGGCACCCTGGCGCTCGACCTCGACCCGCTGCCGGGGCTTCCGCAGACCCCGGAGCTGCGGGTCGTGACGGGCGGCAAGGGCGACCTGGACGCGTTCGCCGCCAGGTTCGCGCAAGCCGTCGTCGAGGTGATCGGTGGCGACCGCGGCCTGCACCAGCTGATGCGGTGGACCACCGACGCCGTCTACTCCGACCTGCTGCGCCGGACGTCGGCCCTGCAACGGACCACGCCGGGCGACCAGCGAACGCGACAGCTGCGGGCCCAGGTGCGCAGCGTGCACCTGTTCTGCCCGAGCTCATCGACCGCCGAGCTGAGCGTGCACGTCCGGCACGGGCAACGATCGCGCGCGATTGCGGCGCGCATCGAGACGGTCGAGGGGCGCTGGCGCTGCACCGCGCTCCAGTTCGGCTGACGCCTGGTCCGAGACACCGCCTCGGCCGCCTCGTAGCAGGCGGCTGACCCTTTCGGACCAACCGCCTCCTACGTCAGGGCCGGGTCAGCCTGCGGCGCGAGCGGTCGTGCCGGTCGGACCACCCGGTGCGCCGTGGCACTTCTTGTACTTCTTGCCGGAGCCGCAGGGGCAGTCCGCGTTGCGGCTGATCCCGGCATAGGGGTCGTCCT
Organism: Marmoricola sp.; assembly: GCA_025965195.1. Taxonomy (GTDB): domain Bacteria; phylum Actinomycetota; class Actinomycetes; order Propionibacteriales; family Nocardioidaceae; genus Marmoricola. The sequence goes on along the minus strand of JAOPXK010000086.1, from coordinate 5,359 downwards.
CGTTGCTGACGGTGACCCCGACGACCTCGGCCTCGCCGTCCTCGCTGGGCGCGGAGTAGGTGAGGTTCTGCGGAGCCCTGGGTGCGACGAGGCCCTTGGCCTTGATGAGCGGGATCGGCGGGTGGTCGTGGCCTTCGTGGCCGGGTTCGTACTCGACGTCGCCAGCGGCCTCGTCACCTTCGGCCTCGACCTCCACCTCGATGTTGAAGAGGAAGCCCACGGTCTCTTCGCGGATGCCCTCCTTCATCGCGTTGAACATGTCGAAGCCCTCACGCTGGTACTCCACCAGAGGGTCGCGCTGCGAGTAGGCCCGCAGTCCGATGCCCTCGCGGAGGTAGTCCATCTCGTAGAGGTGCTCGCGCCACTTGCGGTCGAGCACCGAGAGCAGCACCCGACGCTCGAGCTCACGCATCACGTCCGAACCGATCTCGGCCTCGCGGGCCTCGTAGGCCTTCTGCGCGTCAGCCTGTACGTCGGCCAACAGGGTCTCGCGGTCGAGGCCGTCGCGGCCACCGGCCTCGGTCTCGAGGGCCTGGTAGCTCAACGAGATCGGGTAGAGCGTGCCGAGGGCCGCCCACAGTGCCGGGAGGTCCCATTCCTCGGGGAAGTCCTCGGTCGCTGCCATCACGTACGACGCCACCGCGTCATCGATCATCGTGGAGATCTGCTCGTGCAGGTCGGCGCCTTCGAGGACGTCACGACGCTCGCTGTAGATGACCTCACGCTGACGACTCATCACGTCGTCGTACTTCAGGACGTTCTTGCGGGACTCGAAGTTCATCCCCTCGACCTGGCCCTGGGCGGACGCGATCGACTTCGTGACGGACTTGTTCTCGATCGGAACGTCCTCGGGAACCTTGAGCGCGGTGAGCACGCGCTCGACCCACTCACCCTTGAACAACCGCATCAGGTCGTCCTCGAGGGACAGGTAGAACCGCGACTCACCCGGGTCACCCTGGCGGCCGGAACGACCACGGAGCTGGTTGTCGATCCGGCGGGACTCGTGGCGCTCGGTGCCCAGCACGTAGAGGCCACCGAGCTCCTTGACCTCGTCGTGCTCGTTCTGGACCTGTTCGGTGATCCTGGCCAGGGTGGCGGGCCACTCGGCGTTGTACTCCTCGGGCAGCTCGACCGGGTCGACGCCGCGCTTGCGGAGGTCCTGGTCGGCAAGGAACTCGGTGGAACCACCGAGCATGATGTCGGTGCCTCGTCCGGCCATGTTGGTCGCGACCGTGACCGCGCCCTTGTGTCCGGCGAGCGCAACGACCTTGGCCTCGTCCTCGTGCATCTTGGCGTTCAGGACGGTGTGCGGGACTCCACGCTTCTTGAGCAGCCCGGAGAGGAGCTCGGACTTCTCGACCGAGGTGGTGCCCACCAGGACAGGCTGACCGGTCTTGTTGCGCTCGACGAGGTCCTCGACGACGGCGCGGAACTTGGCCGCCTCCGTCCGGTAGACGAGATCGCCCCGGTCGACGCGCGCGAGCGGCTGGTTGGTCGGGATCGGGACGACGCCGAGCTTGTAGATCTTGTCGAACTCGGAGGCCTCGGTCATCGCCGTACCGGTCATGCCGCCGAGCTTCTCGTAGAGCCGGAAGTAGTTCTGCAGCGTGATCGTGGCGAGGGTCTGGTACTCCTGCTGGACCTCGACGCTCTCCTTCGCCTCGATCGCCTGGTGCAGGCCGTCGTTGTAGCGGCGACCCGACAGGATGCGACCGGTGTGCTCGTCGACGATCAGGACCTCGCCGTCGATGACGACGTACTCCTTGTCGTTGCGGAACAGCTCCTTGGCCTTGATCGAGTTGTTCAGGAACGAGATCAGCGGGGTGTTGGCCGACTCGTAGAGGTTCTCGATGCCGAGGGTGTCCTCGACCTTGGTGATGCCGGGCTCGAGGATCGAGATGGTGCGCTTGCTCTCGTCCACCTCGTAGTCGACGTCGATGGTGAGCCGCTCGGCGATCTTGGAGAACTCGGCGTACCACTTCACCTCGTCCTGGGTGGGGCCGGAGATGATCAGCGGCGTCCGGGCCTCATCGATCAGGATCGAGTCGACCTCGTCGACGATGGCGTAGTGCGGCGCACGCTGCACGCACTCCTCGAGCGAGTTGGCCATGTTGTCGCGCAGGTAGTCGAAGCCGAGCTCGTTGTTCGTCGCATAGGTGACGTCGCAGAGGTAGGCCTCCCGACGCTCGTCGGGACGCATGTCCGGCAGGATCACGCCGACGGTCAGACCGAGGAAGTGGTGCACCCGGCCCATCCACTCGGCGTGGTACTTCGCCAGGTAGTCGTTGACCGTGACGACGTGGACGCCCTTGCCCGTCAGCGCGTTGAGGTACGACGGCAGCGTGGAGACCAGGGTCTTGCCCTCACCGGTCTTCATCTCCGCGATGTTGCCGAGGTGCAGCGCGGCGCCGCCCATCACCTGCACGTCGAAGTGCCGCTGGCCGAGCACCCGCTTCGCCGCCTCACGCACGGTGGCGAAGGCCTCCGGCATGATGTCGTCGAGGGTCTCGCCCTTCTCGAGGCGTTCCTTGAACTCGTCGGTCATCGCACGCAGCTCGACGTCCGACATCTTGACGAAGTCGTCCTCGATGGCATTGACGGACTTTGCGATCGTATCCAGCTGACGGAGGATCTTGCCCTCGCCTATGCGAAGGACCTTGTCTACAAGCGACACGTGCGCTGACTCCCTGATTGCGGGTGTGGTTGATGGGGGTATTAACCCCGCCGACCATCGTAACGGTCGGCGGAGCAACAGGGTTCCGCGTTCGCAAGACCGCGCTCGCACCCGGCCCGGGGCCACCCTCGGCGCAGGGTCAATCTCGGGGCCGTCTCACGCGCGCGCGAGCGCCAGGGTCAACGCCGGTGCCAGATCGCCGCGCGGACTCGCCACGATGTCTGTGAGCCCCAGCCAGCCGGCCAGGTCACGGAGCTCCTCGGCGAGCTCGACCGCGGTCTCCTCGGGCGCGTGTTCCTCGGCGTACGCCGCCTTCACCAGGAGGACGCCCGCCTTGCGATCCGCCTTCAGGTCGACCCGGCCGACGATGCGCTCGCCGAGGAGGAACGGCAGCACGTAGTAGCCGTACTGCCGCAGCGGCTCGGGCACGTAGATCTCGATCCGGTAGTGGAACCCGAACAGCTCCTCGGCTCGTCTCCGCTCCCAGACCAAGGGGTCGAACGGGCTGAGCAGCGCCCGCGCCTGCACGGCACGTGGACGGGCGGCGTCGCGATGGAGATAGGCGGGGCGGCCCCAGCCGTCGATCGACGTGGGCAGCAGCTCGCCGTCCTCGACCAGGTCGCTGATCGCGGCCTTCGCTCCGGCCGACGACATCCGGAAGTAGTCGCGGAGGCACTGCTCGGTCCCGACACCGTGGGACAGCGCCGCCCGCCGGACCAGCTCGCGCGAGGCCTCCTCGACCGAGGGGGTCGGAGCGTTCAGGTACTGGGCCGGGATCACCCGCTCGGGCAGGTCGTAGACGCACTCGAACTGCGAGTTGCGGCCGGCGATGCAGAGCTCACCGATCAGGAACAGGTAGTCGAGCACCTTGCGGGCATCGGACCAGTTCCAGCCCCAGTGCTCCTTGGTGCGCGGGTGACCCTCGTCGAGCTCCCGGGCGGTCGAGGCGCCACGCTGGCGGATCTCCTCGAGCAGCGATGCCTCGAGATCGGGCCGCGCCACCATCACCGACCACTTGCCGCGCTTGTCGCGGTAGTGATCCATCCGGTGCTGCATCACCGGCCAGAGCTCGACCGGCATGAACGCCTGCACGTGGGCCCAGTACTCGACGATCTTGCGTGGCCTGCTCGCGGCGTTCGAACTGGCCCGCCGCAACAGCTCGGTGTCGTAGCTGCCCATCCTGGAGAACAGCGGCATGTAGTGCGCGCGCTGCAGCACGTTGACGGAGTCGACCTGCAGGACCGCCGTACGGGCCAGCGTGCGGGAGAACGTCCGCATCGTCGGGGTGGTGTGCCGAGGGTCGCGAAAGCCCTGTGAAACGAGGGCAATTCGGCGCGCCTGGGCCTTCGAGAGGTGATCCGCGCTCACGGAAGGTCGAGCAGCTTCTCTCGTACGGCGTACATGACCGCTTCCATCCGCGAATGCAACTGGAGCTTGTCGAGAATGTTGCGGACGTGGTTCTTGACGGTGTTCTCGCTGATGAACAGCTGCTTGGCAACCTCGCGGTTGTTCAGCCCAGTCGCCACCAGCCGCAGCACCTCGAGCTCGCGGTCGGTGAGTCGCGGCGTCGGGACCTGGTCACGGTCCGTGCGCGACATCTCCTTGAACTCGTCGATGAGCTTGACGGCCATCGACGGGCTGATCAGCGACTGGCCCTCGGCCACCACGCGGACCGCCTGAGCGACCTCGTCGATCGAGGAGTCCTTGAGGAGATACCCGGACGCACCATTCTTCACCGACTCGTAGAGGTCACCCTCCTCGTCGCTGACGGTGAGCATGATGATCTTCGCCGACGGCACCTGTTCCTTGATCTTCACGCAGGCTTCGAGACCCGACCGCTTGGGCATTCGCACGTCCAGCAGGATCACATCTGGAACCGTCGAAACAGCCAGCTCTGTCGCGGTGATGCCGTCTCCGGCCTCTCCTACGACCTCAATGTCCGGCTCGACGCTGAGCAGCATCGTCAACCCGCGCCGGAACAGCTCCTGGTCATCAACAACAATCACGCGCACCGGCTCACGTCCGGGCGCCGCACCATCCTGAGTTGCCACCCGTCGATCATCGCAGACTTGATGACCCAATTGGCCTACCCCGGGGTAGTCAGTGTCGCGATCGACGACCCCGGGTCAGGTCATGGTCGAGGGCCCGAACCGGTCACCGGAGCGAGTCTCAGCCGAGGTCGAGTGAGATCACGCCGTAGTCGTAGCCACGTCTGCGGTAGACCACCGCAGGCTTGTCACTCTCCTTGTCGACGAACAGATAGAAGTCGTGACCGACGAGTTCCATCTCGTAAAGGGCTTGTTCCAGGGTCATCGGGGTGGCCGCGTGTGACTTCTCGCGGACGACCAGCGGGCCGTCGCCGGTCACCGACAGCGGGCCGACCATGTGCTCGGCGATCACTCCGCCTGCGGCGCCGTCCTCCTCGCCGCTACCGGCGACGCGGGCCATTGCGTGGCCGACCGACTCGGGCGTGTGCTGCCCGCGGTGCACCTTGCGGCGATCCGCTGCCCGACGCATCTGCGCGGCCATCTTGTCCAGCGCCAGGTCGAGAGCGGCCATCTTGTCCTCGGCGCTTGCCTCGGCTCGGACGATCGGGCCCTTCGACAGGGCGGTCAGCTCGACGCGAACGGTCTTCTCCGGCTGACGCGGGGTTCGCTCCTTCTCCAGGAGTACGTCGACCCGGAT
>JAOPXK010000065.1 GCA_025965195.1 Marmoricola sp. | reverse complement strand
CCGACGACGACCCGCTCGCCGGCCTGAAGATCAACGAGGTCAGGACCACCGGCACTCCGGCCGACGACTGGGTCGAGGTCTACAACACCGGTGCCGCCGTCACGGGCGCGTCGGTGAGCCTCGTCGACGGTGACGGCGACGCATACGAGCTGCCGACCCAGGACATCGCCGCGGGCGCCTACGTCGTCGTCGACGGTGCCGACCTGCACGCAGCCGGGCTCGACCTGGCCGCCAACGACACCCTGGACCTCACCGAGAGCGACGACAACATCCTCGACGAGACCTCGTGGACTTCGAGAGCTGCGACCTCGTGGGCGCGCTACCCGGACGGCACCGGCGACTTCAGCGCCTCCCAGCATGCGACGAAGGGCGCCACCAACGCGCACCCGGCCTCGCTGACCTCCGACCACCTCGTCATCTCCGAGGTCAACGGCGACCAGAGCGGCGTGTACGGCTCGAACTGGTTCGAGTTGTACAACCCCACCGACAGCCCGATCGACCTCGGCACGATCGACACCACGACGACGCCCGCGACGGTGCACCCGAACTACTACCTGTGCTCCTCGTCGGTGAGCGCGCAGACGTGCACGGCGCCGTACAAGCTGTACGGGACCATCTACCCGCACCACCACTTCATGGTCTCGATGTACGACGGCAGCACGACGCTGCCCTACACACCCGCCGGTGTGACCCCGGACATCGACTTCAACTCCACCGACCCGCTCGTCAACCCCTCGCTGCAGGTCGCGAAGAACATCGGCGGCTACGCCACCGGTGGGCAGATGCTGCTGCTCGACGCCTCGGTGGACACCACCGGCGTCTACCCGACGGCCGCCAACGACACCGCCGCGAACGACGCCGACTTCGGCACCCCCGGCCACGTCGCCTGGAGCCCCACGGGCAGCAACTTCAACCTGGCCGACTCCAGCATCAACCCCTCGCCGGTGGTGGACGCGATGGGCTTCTCGAAGAACGACGGCACCAACAACGCCCACGGCACCGAGGGCTGGACCGGCACCGCGGTCTGCGCCGCCGACGGCAGCAACGCTGCCAGCTGCGTCCACTCCGCGCCGGTCCTGGACGCCTCGCACTGGGACGAGCGGATCTTCAAAAGCGGTCTGCCGCAGGACACCAACGACAACGCCTCTGACTTCGTCGTGAGCCAGCGCGACCCGATCTCGCAGTCGAGCGAGCACGTGACCGTCAAGCCGGTGGAGGACACCGAGATCTCGCTCAACGGCGCGATGGACCCGATCCAGGTGCAGGCCACCAAGGTGTGGAGCCCGCTGACGTTCGCGGCCACCGGCCTGCCGGACGGGACGTCGATCGACCCGACCAGCGGAGTCATCAGCGGTACTCCGGCCTCGACCGATGCGGTCGGCGCGTACGCCGTCACGGTCACCGTCTCCGACGGCGTACCGATCGACACGGCCACCACGTCCTTCACGCTCACGCTGAGCAAGGTCCTGCGACTGGACCCGATCGCCGACGTCTCGGTCGCCAAGGGCGCGGCCCTCGCCGCGATCCACGCCACCGCGCACGGCGGCACCCCGGGGTACACGTACGCCGCCACGGGACTGCCGGCCGGTGTCGCGATCGACGCGAGCACGGGTGTCATCAGCGGCACCCCGACCGACGCGATCGGCCACTACGCCGTGCACGTCACCGCCACCGACAGCGGTGCGGGTGACGCACAGGCATCCGTGTCCCGGGACTTCACGTTCGTCCAGCTCCCGCCATTGGGCGGCCCCGCCTCCGGAGACCCGCTCGCCGGGCTCACCATCAACGAGGTCGAGGCGACAGGAAAGGCGGCGAACGACTGGGTCGAGCTCTACAACACCGGCGACGCGCTCGCCCACACCGCGTTGGGGCTCGTCGACAGCGAGGGTGACACCTACAGCGTGCCGGCCCAGGACATCGCGGCCGACGGCTTCGTCACGGTCGACGGTGGCGACCTTGCTGCGGCCGGATTCGATCTCGCGGCCGGCGACACGCTCTACCTCACCGAGACCGACGGAACGGTCCTCGACCAGACCGCGTGGACGTCCTTCTCGCCCACCTCCTGGGCACGGACCACGGACGGCGTCGGCACCTTCGGTGTCTCGGCCTACCCGACCAAGGGCAGCTCGAACTCAGGCGCACCGGCGATCTCGCCGAACGACCTGCTCGTCTCGGAGGTCAACTACGACAACAACTCGACGGACTACTACGAGTACAGCGAGGTCACCAACACCACGGATCACCCGATCGACTTCGCTGCCTACGGTCTCACGCTCACCAAGAGCGGCACGGCCATGACGCTTCACGACCCGTCGGACACCACGCAGACCTCGCCGACGACCGACCCGGTCATCCCGGCCCACGGCACCCAGATCTTCTGGTGGGTCGAGAACCAGTACTTCGGCGTCAAGTCCACGTCGCAGTTCCTGTCGAACTACGGGCTTCCCAAGTCGACCCCCGTGGTGCTGGTCTACGGCTTCACCTCCATGGCCAACTCCGGCGGCGACCACAGCTACTACCTTTCGGTGAACGCGGGCGGCAGCACGCTGGTCTCCCGGGCGTACGTCGACACACCGTGCGCGGCCAACACCCTCAACGGGACCTCCGTCTGCTCGGCGACCAACGGCAACTATGCCGAGCACTACGCGGCGCCGGCCGACCCCTCCAATCCCGACGCCGCCGTCTGGTACAACTCGCTCTACGCCGGTGGCGACGACATCAACCACCCCCTGACGGCGAAGCTCAGCTCGCCGACGACGGTCGACCTCGAGCAGGTCGGCTTCACCCGGGCCGTGAAGATCGCTGGCGCCACCAGCAACGCGGTGACCCTGCACAACACCGCGAGCGCGACGGTGGACCTGTCGGGCTATGTGCTGCAGCGGAACGGCGCGGGCGCGGGCTACCGGCTGCCATCGGGCACCACGGTCGGGCCCGGTGACGACCTCGCCGTCGCGTCGACCGACTCCGGGTTGTCCTTCGCCGGCCGCGACTACACCACGCTGCTCGCACCCCGGGGCTACGCCTACAGCGACGGTGTCGGCATCGCCGACACCACAGGTCCCCTGCTCAAGACGCTGTCGTACGACGCGAGCTCCGGCGGTGACCCGGTGATCGACCCGACCACCGGTCTGCCGCTGCCACCAGCCGGCGGCCTGTACCGGCCGGAGGGCATCTCGGCGCACAACGGCACGGTTTACGTCTCCAACACCGGTGACAACCTGCTCGCCACGATGGCCAACGGGTCGAACACGGTCGTCGCCGGCTCGCTGGAGGGATACGGCGAGCTCGGCAACGACGGTCCGGCGACGGCGGCCCAGCTGTACCAGCCGGGCGGCACTGCCCTGGACTCGCACGGGAACGTCTTCATCGCGGACAGCGGTGACAACGTGATCCGCGTAATCGCCAGTGACGGGACGATCCACCGCTTCGCGGGAACCGGTGTCGCCGGTGGCGCGGGGGCGACGGTGACGTCGAGCAGCACGCCGCTCTCGGTCAATCTCTGGCACCCGAACGACGTCGCCGTCGACAGCGACGACAACGTCTTCATCGCCGACACTTCGGACAACCGCGTCCTCGAGGTCACCGCGGACGGAGTGATCAAGGTCGTCGCGGGCACCGGCAAGGCCGGCTACACCGGTGACGGTTCGCCGGCGGCCAGCGCGAGGCTCTCGCAGCCCGCCGGTGTCGCGGTCGACGCCGAGGACAACGTCTATATCGCCGACTCGTCCAACAACGTGGTCCGACGTGTCGACGGTTCGACCGGTGTGATCACCACAGTGGCGGGCGACTACGCCGCCGGCCTCGCAGGCAACGACTGCCTCGGCGGGTACTCCGGCGACGGTGGCCCGGCCACGTCGGCCCTGCTCAACGACCCGCAGGGCGTCGCGGTCGACGGTGCCGGTGACCTGTTCATTGCCGACACGTTCAACAACGCGATTCGCGAGGTGCTCCCGGACGGCACGATGTCGACCGTCGTGAATGTCGGAGCCGTCGCAGGCTCCGGGAACGCGAGCCCGGTGGGCAACGGCTCGCTCCCGGCGACCACCACGCTCAACACGCCGTACGCGCTGGATGTCGACCCGGTGACGAACGCCCTCTACATCGCCGACACCAAGAACAACGTCGTCGACGAGGTGGTCCACGCAGCCGAGGCGGGCAACGCCGCCGGCCCGATCGAGCCCGCCGACCAGGTCGCCGTCACCGGTTCCGGCGTCGCTGCGAGCGCCTGTGCGGCGCTCGCGAACGGCCCGGTCGTCTCCACGGACGCGCCGACTGTTTCGGGCACGCTCGCGTCGGGGGCCATCCTGACGGCCAACCCCGGCACCTGGAACCCGACCCCGGACTCGTACACCTACCAGTGGCTGCGGGACGGCGTCGCGATCGACGGGGCCACCACGTCGACGTACACGGTGGCGACCGGTGACACCGGCCACGCGCTGTCCGTCGCGGTGACTGCGGTCAAGGAGGACTTCGCCTCGGCCAGCGCGACCTCGGCCGCGGTCTCGATCCCGGTGCCGCAGCCCGGCAAGCTGACACCTGCCACGCCAACCATCACGGGCACGGTCAAGGTAGGCCTGAAGGTGACGGCGAAGCCTGGCGCGTGGAAGGCCGGCTCCGCCCCGGTGACCTCCTTCACCTACCAGTGGCTGCGCAACGGCGTGGCGATCTCGAAGGCGACGGGGTCGACCTACGCGGTGACTCCTGCCGACTACGGCAAGAAGATCTCCATCCGGGTGACCGGCTCGTACGCCGGCTACACGACCGCGTCGGTGGCATCCGCGATGCACTCGGTGGCCGCGGGCAAGCTGACGACCGCGCTGCCCAGGATCGCCGGCCAGGCCAAGGTCGGCAGGCGGCTGACCGCGAAGCCGGGGACATGGAAGGCCGGCACAGTCACGCTCACGGGTAGCCACCTCCACATCCAGTGGTTCGCCAACGGCAAGCGGATCACCGGTGCGACCCACGCCACCTTCACGATCGGCAGGAAGTACAAGGGCAAGAAGCTGACCGTCAAGGTCACGGGCGCGTCGCCCGGCTACACCTATGTAGCCAGGTCGTCGACGCGCACGGCTGCCGTGAAGCACAGATGAGCAGGGCCCGATGAACCGCGCACACAACCAGCGAGAGAAAGAAAACATGTCTGAGACCAGCAAGAACCTGTTCGACGTACGTGCCTCGCGCCGCTCGGTGATCATGGGCGCGGCCGCGGTCGCGGGCACGGCCGGAATGTCGGGGCTGCTGCCCAAGAGTCTGATGGCCGCGGCTGCTGCCGAGCCGGCCTCCTTCGACCTGTCGCAGATCAAGCACGTGGTCTACGTGATGCAGGAGAACCGGTCCTTCGACCACTACTTCGGAACCTTCCCGGGCGTTCGCGGATTCGACGACCCGACCGCGATGACGCTCGCGAACGGAAACTCGGTCTTCCAGCAGCCCGACCCCGCGAACCCGCTGGGCTACCTGGAGCCGTTCCACATGGACACCAGCACGACGGGTGCGGCGGCGGTCCCGTCGCTCTCGCACGACTGGCGCGACCAGCACGCCTCCTGGAACAAGGGCGCGATGGACGGTTGGCTGCACACCCACATCGCCTCGGACGGGGACCTGAAGGGCTCCTACACGATGGGCTACATGAAGCAGCAGGACATCCCGTTCCACTGGACGCTGGCGGAGAAGTTCACGCTGCTGGACAACTACCACTGCTCGGTGATGGGGCCGACATACCCGAACCGCGCGGTGTGGATGTCGGGCACCAACGACCCGCAGGGCACGAAGGGCGGCCCGATCCTGGAGACGGTGAAGCCCAACGCCCTGCAGTGGCAGTCGGCCGCCGAGGTCCTCTACAACGCCGGTTACACCGTGAAGACCTACACCAGCTCCGGTTCCTACAACTACTTCAGCTGGTGGCAGAACCTCACCGTCAAGGGTCTCGTCGACGACCAGCTCTACAACCGGGTGATGACCAACGGCACGCTCTTCGGCGACGGTACGCCGGGAGGTGCCGGTAATCCGTTGGCTCCGACGCAGGCGCAGACCTCGTACCTCGGCTTCGAGGAGGACTGCGCGAACGGCACCCTCGCCGACGTCACCTGGCTCTTCCCCGACGGCCCGTACGCCTCGGACGAGCACCCACCCAACACGCCGGCCGCCGGCGCGTACTTCCTTGCGTCCAAACTCGAGGCACTGGCGGCCAACGAGGAGCTGTGGAACTCGACGGTGTTCATCATCAACTACGACGAGAACGACGGCTTCTTCGACCACGTGCCGCCGCCGGTCCCGGATCCGGACCTGCACCCGGAGGAGTACGTCAGCGTGCCCTCACCTCGCGGCACGCCGGGCGGTGGTCTGCCGGACGGCGCGGGCTTCCGCGTGCCGTGCATCATCATCTCGCCGTGGACCGTCGGCGGTCACATCTACTCCCAGGTCTCCGATCACACTTCGCCGCTGCAGCTCATCGAGGCCATCACGGCCGCCGGTGGCCTCGACCTCGGCACGCCGACCAGGTCGCTGGCCGCCAAGCAGCCGATGACCTTCAGCAACATCAGCTCCTGGCGCCGCGACACGTTCGACGACCTCGTCAGTGCCTTCCAGAACGAGGCGCTCGCGGCGCCTTCGGACGCCGAGTTCGACGCCGCGAACCGTGAGGCCAACTACGAGGCCCAGCTGGCCGCCTCGACGTTGGCCATGCCGAAGCGCCCTGGCGCCAGCCAGACGATGCCCCACCAGGACCTGGTGGAAACGCCGCCCCAGACGCCGACCGTCGCGCCGGCGTCCACGGAGCCGCACGTGCCCGCGACCGTCATCAGCAAGGTGCAGGTCACCGATGTCGTCCCTGTCGGCCGCCAGGCCGTGCTCACCCTGAAGGGCGGCAAACCAAGCTCGACCGTCGCGGTTCGCAACGCCCGCGGCAAGGTCGTCGCCCACGGCCGTGTCCACATCGGGGGTCGGCTGGAGCTCAAGGTCCCCACAGCCAGGATGGCCGTCGGCAAGCACGGCTTCACCGTGATGTACGTCGACGCCCACGGGCTGCACCACACCAAGAACCTCAAGGTGCAGGTGACGGCTCGCCACCGATGACCGAGAACCCGGCGCTCTCGGAGAACCTCCGCGAGCGACTCGTCTCGTTTCCTTAACCTGACTGGACCGTCGTGTGTTCAGGCAGCGGTCAGGTTGCAAAGCGCATCCTTTGCCCCGGAGCGACGTACGTCGATCCACGATGGTGCGCGGATCAACACCAGGAGACGAAATGAGCATTGGGCACCAGGTCCTTGTCGAAGGTCTGACCAAGCGATACGGCGACCTCACGGCCGTGGACGACCTGTCCTTCGCTGTCGAACCTGGGCGGGTCACCGGCTTCCTGGGACCGAACGGCGCAGGCAAGACCACCACGATGAGGATGCTGCTCGGTTTGGTCGCCCCCACTTCAGGCAGTGCCACGATCGGCGGGCGGAACTACATCGACATCGAGGAGCCAAGCAGAGTCGTCGGTGCCGTGCTTGAGGCCTCGTCCGCCCACGCGGGCCGGACGGGTCGTAACCACCTCAGGGCCATCTGCCTGGCCTCCGATCTACCGTTCGAGCGGGCCGAAGAGGTACTCGACCAGGTCGGCCTGATGCCGGCAGCAGATCGCAAGTTCAAGGGCTACTCACTCGGCATGCGGCAGCGACTCGGCATCGCCACTGCCATGCTCGGTGACCCGGGAGTCCTCATGCTCGATGAGCCCGCCAACGGCTTGGACCCCGAGGGGATCCGGTGGATGCGCGAGCTGCTCCAGGGTCTGGCCAGGGAAGGCCGCACAGTCCTGGTCTCCAGTCACCTGCTCACCGAGATGCAGGCGCTCGCCGACGACGTCGTGATCGTCGCAGCTGGTCGCCTGGTGCGTCAGGGAACAGTTGGTGACGTCATTGCAGGGATGGCCGGGCAAGCGCCCGTCGAGGTACGTACCCCGGAACCCGACAAGCTGGCCACCGCGCTCGAACAGGCAGGGGCCGTGGTGACGCGGACCGACGCGAACACACTGCTTGTGTCCGGCCAGGCTGAGGACGCCATCGGAAATATCGCGCTCATGACGGGCGTCGCGATCCATCGTCTCTCGGCAGAACGTGCCGACCTCGAGGACGCGTTCCTCGAGCTCACTCATGGAAAGGCCGGCATCCGATGAGCACCGCAACGCTCAAACGCCTGACCCGCACCGAACTGTTCAAGCTCCGCACCACCAACATCTGGGTGCTGTTCTTCGCCGCGAGCGTGATCACCAGCGTCATCAACCTGATCGTCAACATCTTCAATGCGCACTCGCTGCTCAAGCCCTTCAACGACTACGTCACGCTCCGCACCCACGGGCATTACCACGGAGTCGCAGTTCCTGCAGACCTCAAGGCCCGGATGCTGGGCGATTGGACAGCCGGGCACTCAGCGGTCACGCAGGCCTCGGCGATCTACACCTCGGGCCAGCTGATCGGGCTGCTCCTGGCCTGCCTTCTCGGCATCGTTGTCGTGACCAGTGAGTTCCAGCAGCTGACGGCAACCAGCACGTTCCTCACCACTCCGCGTCGCGGCGATGTCATCAGGGGCAAGCTCGTTGCCGCTGTGATCCTCGGCGCAGCGGCATGGGTGATCTCCTCGGTCATCTGTGTCGTCGCCGGCGCAGTGTTCCTTCACTTCGAGGGCCACGGCGCACAACTGAGCCACGGGATCGTGTTGCGCTCCCTGATCCTGAACCTCGTGGCGTACCTTCTCTGGGCGGTGGTCGGCGTCGGGTTCGGCGCACTGCTCCGCAACCAGCTCGTCGCCACCATCAGCGCCACCGTGGTCTATCTCGTCGGCGCAGGTGCAGCGTCGGCGATCTTCGATCTGCTGAACACCTACGTGATCAAGCAGAACTGGATCCTCTCGGTCCAGACGATCGTGCCCTCGGTTGCATCCACCGTGATGATCTCCGCGACGAAGCCCTTCGACCAGAGCCCGGCATCATGGGTCGGCGCCCTGGTCCTGATCGGCTACGCGGTGCTCTTCGGCACCTGGGGTCTGCGCAAGCTCAACCGCACTGACATCGGATGACTGCCCTTCGCAAGCTGTTCGACGACCTGCCGGGACCGTCCTCATCACGGCCATGCAGGGACACACGACGGACGAGTGACGGCAAGCGGTGTCAGCATTGACGGATGGACCCGGCTCCCGAGCTGCTTGAGGCGGAACGACAACAGGCGCTCCGGCGCCTCGCGGGTCTGACCGGTGACTTCAATGAGGTGGTGGCGGCGTCGCGTGACAGCAACGCCGACGACGAGCACGATCCTGAAGGTGCGACGATCGCGTTCGAGAGGTCGCAGGTTGCAGCGCTCGTGCTGCAGGTCCAGCGTCACTTGGCAGAGGTCGAGGCGGCAATCCAGCGGCTGGAGGCCGGCACCTACGGGATCTGTGAGCGGTGCGGACAGCCGATCGCGAAAGCCCGGCTTGAGGCGAGGCCGGAGGCACGCACCTGCATCAGCTGCGCCTCGGTTGCACACTGAACCATCGCATTCGAGGGACGCATGTTCGGATGTATCCAACGCCGAGTCACGGCGAGTTGACGTGCCCGCCACGAGGAGCGCGCGCCCAGACGAGTTGCTGAACTCCCTGACGTGGCGGCAGCACGTCGCTGGTTTGCAGGCAACCCGGCTGGCAGTCTGAACCGATGAGCGACTGGTTCCTCCCCGAGCAGAACCGCCCGTGGACGGCCGGGAACCTCGTCGTACCACACGTGCACGGTGCCGACTACTTCGCGCGCCTGCTTCAGGTCATCGGTGCCACGCACCCCGGAGATCGGATCTTCTTCACCGACTGGCAAAGCGACGCCGACGAGCGTCTTCGCGACGACGGCCCAACGATCGGCGAGTTGTTGGCCGGCGCCGCTGGCCGAGGCGTCGAGGTCCGTGGCCTGCTGTGGCGCTCACACAGCGACAAGATGCGCTTCAACGCGCAGGAGAACCGCCATCTGGGCGCCGTCATCAACGAGGCCGGCGGGGAAGCCCTTTTCGACGAGCGGGTGCGTCGCGGAGGGTCGCACCACCAGAAACTGTTCGTGGTGCAGCGGCAGGGTCGCCCACAGGATGACGTGGCCTTCGTCGGCGGCATCGACCTGTGTCACGGGCGGCGCGACGACGTCGAGCACCTCGGGGATCCGCAGGCGCCGCCCCTCGACGAGCGCTACGGATCGAAACCACCTTGGCACGACGCCACCCTGGAGATCCGCGGTCCTGCGGTCAGCGACGTCCTCGACGTCTTCTCCGAGCGCTGGGACGACCCGACACCGCTCGATCACCGCAACCCGTACCGCGCGTTGGTCCACCGTGCGGCGCGGATGCCGCGGCACCCCAAGCCCCTGCCGCGGCGCTGGGATCCTCCGCCTACCTGTGGTCCGCATGAGGTTCAGATACTCCTCACCTACCCGGCGAAGCGGCCCGCCTTCCCGTTCGCTCCCGAGGGGGAGCGGTCGATCGCACACGCCTATGAACGCGCGTTCGCCCGTGCCCGGCGCCTCGTCTACATCGAGGACCAGTACTTCTGGTCCGAGGTCGTGGTCCGGACACTCGCGGATGCCCTCCGACGAGAACCCGCGTTGCAGGTGATCGCTGTGGTCCCGCGGTTTCCCGAGGAGGACACCGCCGTCAGCGGCACGCCGATGCGGCTTGGTCAGAAGCGGGCACTGGACCTGCTCCAGGAGGCAGGCGGGCCCCGCTTCGCGATGTACGACCTAGAGAACGCCGCCGGTACGCCGGTGTACGTGCACGCAAAGGTCTGTGTCGTCGACGACGAGTGGGTGACCTGTGGGTCCGACAACTTGAACTTGCGCTCCTGGACCCACGATTCCGAGGTCACCTGCGCGGTGGTCGACCCGGAAGGCCGGCTGCCGCGCGAACTCCGCATCACCTTGTGGGCGGAGCACCTCGGCCTCCCGCGGGACGACCTTCGGCTCGCCGACCTCGACCACGCCGCTGCACTGTGGG
>JAOPXK010000020.1 GCA_025965195.1 Marmoricola sp. | reverse complement strand
CTACCACGACGCCTGCGTGAAGGTCATCCACCGGGCTCTGGACGCGGGGATCAACTTCATCGACACCGCTGACGTCTACTCCCAGGGCGAGTCCGAGGTGATCGTCGGCAAGGCGCTCGCCGGCGGCCGGCGCGACGACGTCATCCTCGCCACCAAGTTCCACGCGCAGATGGGTGTGGCGGCGGGCGGTGAGGTCGGGGACCCGAACAAGCGCGGCAACTCGCGCCGCTGGATCATCAAGGAAGTGGAGAACAGCCTGCGCAGGCTCGGCACCGACTGGATCGACCTCTACCAGGTACACCGGCCGTCAGCCGACACCGATGTCGAGGAGACCCTGTCCGCACTGACCGACCTGCAGCAGCAGGGCAAGATCCGGGCCTTCGGGTCGTCGACGTACCCGGCACATCAGGTCGTCGAGGCGCAGTGGGTCTCCGAGCGTCGTGGTCTCGGCAGGTTCGTGACCGAGCAGCCGCCGTACTCCATCCTCGTGCGTGGGATCGAAGCCGACCTGTTGCCGGTCGCGTCGTCCTTCGGCATGGGCGTGCTGCCGTGGAGTCCGCTCGCCGGTGGCTGGTTGACCGGCCGCTACCGCAAGGACCAGCCGGCGCCCGACTCCAACCGGGCCAAGCGGATGCCTGCGCGCTACGACCTCTCCGACCCGGGCAACCAGCGCAAGCTCGAAGCGGCCGAATCCCTTGCCCTGCTTGCCGAAGAGACCGGCATCTCGCTGGTGCACATGGCGCTCGCGTTCGTCATGCAGCACCCCGCCGTGACCGCCCCGATCATCGGACCGCGGACGATGGAGCAGCTCGTGTCCCAGCTCGGAGCGGTCGACGTGACGCTCTCGTCCGACGTACTCGACCGGATCGACGAGATCGTGCCGCCGGGTGTGACCCTCACGCGCGCCGATTCCGGATATGTCCCGCCGTCGCTCGAGGACCCGCTGTTGCGCAGGCGGCGTACTGCCTGACCATCGGTGGTCGAGCCGATCACCGGTGGTCGCAGACGATCACCGGTGATCGAGCCGGCTCGGTGGCCGGACCGGACAAAGGCTGACACCATGTCGAACGTGAGACCGACCTTGTTCGAGTACGCCGGGGGTGCGACTGCCTTCCTCGCCCTGGCGAACGCTCACCATGCCCGATGCCTGGCCGACCCCGAGCTGAACCACCCGTTCTCACACCCCGACCAGCACCCCCAGCACGTCGAACGACTGGCGTCCTACTGGGCCGAGGTGCTGGGTGGTCCGCCGACGTACTCCCAGAGCTGCGCCGACGAGTCGACGATGCTCAAGATGCATTCGGGAAACGGAGACATGGGCGACCTCGGCCAGCGCTTCGTCGACTGCTTCGTGCTGGCGGCAGATGACGCGGGGTTGCCCGCCGACGCCGAGTTCCGCGCGGCGCTGCGGGCCTACATGGAGTGGGCAGTCGGCGACGTGTTGTCCTATGCCGAACCGTCCGATGTACCTGCCACCGTGGCGATGCCGCACTGGTCGTGGGACGGCCTGCAGGCCTGACCCTCAGGCTTCCTGGTGGCTCGCTTCGACGGCAAGCTGGTCGACAAGGTCGTTCATCGGGTGCCCGGAGTGGCCCTTGACCCAGCGGAACGTGACGTCACCGCGCGCCTCGACCAGGTCGATCAGCGGCTCCCAGAGATCGCGGTTGGCGACGGGCTTCTTGGCGGTGTTGACCCAGCCGCGAGCACGCCAGCCGCTCCACCAGTTGTTCTTGAAGCAGTTCACGACGTACGTCGAATCGCTGACGACCACCAGTGGCCCAGCGATCGCCCGGATCGCCTCGAGCGCAGCCCGGACCTCCATCCGCTGGTTGGTTGTCGCCGGGTCGTGCCCCGACCCCTGCGGACCGTCGGGGACTGCCCAGCCCCAGCCGCCGGGACCGGGGTTACCGCGGCAGGCGCCGTCGGTGTAGACCTCGGTCGTCCCGTGCGGCACCTCGGGAGCGATCGGCTGCGCGAGAGCCGTCGCGCCACAGGCGTCGTGCGCCCAGCCGGTGCCTGACTTCGAGATGTTCTCGCCAGGAGCGATGCGCCCCTTGCAGGTCCCACAGCTGGTGGCGTACTTCGCGATCATGCGCCCATCGTGCCCGGTCTGATCGCGAGGTTCGCGCGCAGGGCTAGGGGTTCGCGCAGATGATCTGGATCCTGACCCGGTCCGGCGCTGCGAACGGGTTGTGGCCCTGGGCCGTCCAGCCCCTTCCGTTGGCCGTGGCGAAGTTCTGCACCGGCTCGACGTTGTCCAGCCAGTGCGCTCCCCCACCCACCACGACCTTGCCGGCCGGGCAGGTCGCCGTGACCGAGAAGGACTGGAAGTCCTCGGTCAGCACAGCGGAATCCTTCACCACGATCTGGTATCCACTCCGGGCCTTGGTGGCGAGGTCGGCGACGCCAAGGCTTCTGTTCCTCACGTCGGCGCCGGTCAGCGACCCGTTCTTCACCTGGGCGCCCGTGATCAGCTTGGAGGCCACGGCTCCACCAGAGAACACCAGGACGAGCACCACGGCAGCAACGACCAGCGACGGCAGATAGCTCTTCATCCACCGACGGTCCCGTCCCGCCGTACGACGGGATAGTCGTGTCTCGGCTTATTCCGCGGCGGTGGCAGTGGTCGGTACTTGGCTCAGTCGCTGCCGAAGCGGTGCCGGAACGCCTCTCGAATGGTCCAGCTCCCATCCGCGTGGACCAGCACGAAGGCGAGAACAACTGCGACCACGGCGACAAGGCTGACCGCTGCGACTCTCGAGGAAGCCCCGGGAATCCTGCCGACACGGGAGGCGAAGGCAATCCGGATCGCTGGAACGATGCGCCCGAGGAGGTGCAGGCCGGTGGCGGTCGCCCAGACGATGAAGGCGCCCTGATGGATGCTGATCCAGCTGAGGCCGAACCCCAGCACGGAGCCAAGGTTGTTATGGCTGCGTGACTCGCCGATGAGGACCAGCACGACCCCGGACGCGAGCAACCCGAGAGTCGAGAGCACCACCAGTGGACCGAGCAGACGCATCAGGGTCGGGGGCGGACCGGCTTTCTGGTAGGGCTCGTTGCCCGCGTAGTAGCGCACCATGCGCCACCCGGTCGTCGTCGTCTTCATCAACGCCGGCGGCACCAGGAGCGCGCCAATCGCGACGTGCCAGGAAAGCAGGCCTCGCACGTTGAAGAGTGTGAGCAGCTCGGCGATCGAAAGGATGAGCAACACCAGGCCCGTCCAGGCCGTCAGGACCGCGTTGCCTGCAGGTCCGCCGGTCCGGGGCAGGATCGGATCGTCACGTTTGTCTCGGCCAGTGGCCTCGGCCAGCGCACCGACAATCACGCCGTGAGGACGGTCGTCGTGGTTCTGCATGGACTGAGCGTCTCGAACATTTCTGTGAACACTCTTGGACGCCGGGCTGGTGGACCCGGTCGAAGATGCCAGCGGTCGCCGACACAGAAAAAAGATGCCGGCTCCAAGATTGCCCACAGAACCCGAACGCACTCTTGAACCATGACCGCGACCCGTGACGCCAGGACCATACGACTTCGGCGCGTCCAGCGAGCCCTTGTCGGGACGGCGCTCGCAGGTGCACTCGGTGCAGCCGCATCCATCGGGATCGGCCAGGCGACGAGCAGCACCGCGACGACCACCGGCGACCACTCCACCGACACCCAGCTGAAGGCGCCGGCCGCTTCGAAGACAGCTCAGAAGCGGAAAGACCGCCGTCGTCATCGGCTCAACCACCCGGCCCCGTCGAGGCCAGTTCACACCTTCGCCGCACCAATCGTCAGGCCTCCCTCGCCCGCGCCGAGCCAAGCAACCTCGAGCGGCTCCTGATGGAGGCGACTGAGATCGCGACGTTCGACTGGGACCTGTGGAGCACTCATGCACGGATCTGCGTCACCGACTCGACGGCGCTCACCCCGGCGCGCGCCATCGCGGACCAGCTCCTGCTCGAGGTGGAGGAGGCCACCAGCCGGTTCCGAGCCGACAGTGAAGTGTCGATGCTTCCGGTCGGCTGGTCGGCGATCTCACCGACCCTTGCCCAACTGATCGCAGCCTCCCTGACTGCGGCCGCCCAGTCGGACGGAGCCGTGGACCCGACTGTCGGCCATGCGATGCGGGCGATCGGCTACGACCGTGACATCAACGACATCAGCGAGGTCACCACGTCATCACCGGTTGCTGGAGCCACCGTGCCCGGTTGGCGCAGCCTGGCCCTCGATGGGAATCGGTTCTTCCGTCCGGCCAACGTGGAGATCGACCTCGGTGCGACAGCAAAGGCCGTTGCCGCGGACTGGTGCGCTAGCGCCATCGCCAGCCAGTGCGACACCGGTGTCCTGGTCAGCCTCGGTGGCGACATCGCCACGGCGGGGCCACCGCCCGAGGATGGCTGGCAAGTGATGGTCCAGGACTCCGCTGAGGACATTGCGTGTCAGGTGGGCCTCGCGCCCGGGGCTGCGATCGCGACGTCGAGCACCGTACGGCGCACGTGGGGTCCCGGCCTGCACCACATCGTCGATCCTGCGACCGGACTTCCGGCGGACCCGGCCTGGCGAAGCGCCTCCGTGGTCGCTCCGACCTGCGCCGAGGCCAACACCATCAGCACCGGAGCCCTGGTGAAAGGCTTGAGCGCGTGCGACTGGATCGTCTCTCTCGGACGCCCAGCCCGACTCGTTGCTCGCTACGGCCAGGTCGTGCTGCTCAACGGGTGGCCCGAGGTGGACGCCGCATGACCGCCCATCTGGACACCGCGCTCTGGGCCTTGGGGCGCGGTACTGGGATGGTCGCCCTGGTGATGTTCACGCTGACCCTCGTCCTCGGCATCGTGAGCCGGTCGGGTCGAGCGGCGCTTGGCGTCGGTCGGTTCGGCGTGGCCGAGCTGCATCGAACTGCCGCCCTCACGGGTACGGGCCTGATCACGCTGCACATCGGAACGCTCTACTTCGACCCGTACGCGCAGCTCAAGCTGGTCGACTTCGTGTTCCCGTTCCTCGGGTCATATCGGCCGTTCTGGCTCGGCCTCGGGACGCTCGCGGTTGACCTGCTCATCGTGATCACCGTCGTCAGCCTGCTGCGCGAACGGGTCGGTCCTCGGGTCTTCCGCGCGGTCCACTGTGCGACGTACGCCCTGTGGCCGGTGGCGCTCGTGCATGCCCTGGGGAACGGCTCAGACGGCGGTGCGCTCTGGTTCCGGGTGCTCGCCGGCCTGTGTGCAGCCGCCGTCGGGATCGCTCTGAGCTGGCGGCTGAGCGCGGGTTACGTCGAACGCGGGCGGGTCCGGATCCCCAGGTCGGTGCCCCGATGACCACCACTTCGATCGCCCCTCTCACCGGCACCCAGCGAGTTCTGGCGGTCAGGACAGAGAGCTGGCGTGAGCATGTCGACGCGCTCGGTCCCGCCCCGAGGCTGAGCTCTGATGAGCTCATCAGGCTGGTGGACTCCGCCGGTCTCACCGGCCGGGG
The DNA here is from genome assembly GCA_025965195.1 of Marmoricola sp. GTDB lineage: Bacteria > Actinomycetota > Actinomycetes > Propionibacteriales > Nocardioidaceae > Marmoricola. The sequence continues at coordinate 10,013 of JAOPXK010000020.1, read as the reverse complement.
CGGGGCCGGTTTTCCGACCGCGCGAAAGATCGCTGCAGTCGCCGCTTCACGCCGTACGCCGGTCGTGGTCGGCAACGCGATGGAGGGCGAGTTCCTCAGCCACAAGGACAGGACACTTCTCGATCAGGCTCCGCACCTCGTGCTCGACGGACTGGACATCCTCGGCCGCGCGCTGGGCTCCCGCAGGCTGATCCTGGCAACCGGCGAGCGGATCGACTCGACGCGGGTTCGGCGGGCGGCCGCCGAGCGGCCCGGCCGACTGGTCGACGTACGCGACCTCGGTGGCGGCTTCATCGGCGGGCAGGAGAGTGCCCTGGTCAGTCAGTTGAACGGCCGGGCCGCGGTGCCGCAGGACCCGCACACTCCTGTCTACGTGCGCGGGATCGATGGCCGGCCGACCCTCGTCGCCAACGCGGAGACTCTCGCCCAGCTCGCCCTGCTCGCGCGATTCGGCCCGGACTGGTTCCGCAGCCAGGGCACACCTGACGACCCGGGCACCTTCTTGATCAGCGTGAGCGGGCTGACCCCACCTTCCGTGCTCGAGGTGCCACGAGGCATCCGGCTTCGCGAGGTTCTCCTCCAGGCGGGAGTGCCTCTCGAGCGGGTCGGCGCGGTCCTGCTCGGCGGCTACCACGGCACGTGGCTGCGTCCCGGGACCGGAGATGTCCGGCTGTGCGAGGAAGACCTGTCACCGTACGGCGCATCGACGGGTGCGGGGATCCTGCATGTGCTGAGCGTGGACAGCTGCGGCCTCCGGGTCAGCGCAGAGATAGCGACCTACCTCGCCGCCCAGGCGGCGGGCCAGTGTGGACCATGCGTCAACGGAATGCCGCGGATGGCGGACACACTGACCCGGCTCGCGGTACCCGGATCCGACCCGCGACTTGTCGCGGAGGTCGACCGGCTGCGCGGTCTCGTCATTGGGCGGGGTGCGTGTGCCCACCCGGACGGGACCGCGCGCTTCGTCGCCAGCACCATGCTCGTCTTCGCGCGTCACGTCGAAGCCCACCTGAGGGGAGAGTGCCATGAGACGTCTGTTGATTGACCGGACACGCTGCGACGGCCATGGCTCGTGCGCCGAGCTTCTCCCTGAGCTCCTCGACCTCGACGAGTGGGGATTCCCGATCAGCCTGACGGGCGAACGAGACCCGGCGGTGCCCAGAAGCCTGGCGGCCCATGGGGAGCGGGCGGTCCGGGCGTGCCCGTTGATGGCACTGCGGATCGGCTGACCGGCTTCACCGGTGCGCAGGCAGCGCCAGCGAGATCGAGGCTCCGGGCTCGCCCACGTTGTTGGCAGCGGTGACCCTCCCCCCGTGCGCGCTTGCCACCTCGGAGACGAGGGCCAGCCCGAGACCGTAGTGGCGGCGCGCAGCGGCGTGCTCGCTCGGCGCGCGGGACGTGGCGAAGCGATCGAACATGCGCGGGATCAGGTCCGGGCTGATCCCAGGCCCGTCATCTTGCACCTCGAGGATCACCTGGCGCCCGGATCTGCGCACCCGCACCTCGACACGGTGGTCTGCGTGGTCCAGGGCGTTGTCGACCAGTGCGACGATCGCGCGTCGAAGGGCAGCGATGGATGCAGCGACCGTCGTCACACCCTCGGCCCGGACGCTCAGGTCGAGCCCGCGGGAGCGCGCCTCGGCCTGTGCGGAGTCGACGACCTCTGCCGCCAGGATGGCGATGTCACGGATCTCCCGGGCAGCATCCTCACGAGTGTCCACCGCGATCAGTAGCTCGTCGAGGATGCCGGTCAGATTGTGGGTGTCTGCAAGGACGCCGTCGATGTCGCCACTCAGGTCCGCAGGGGAACTCTGGCCGCTCTTCACCCTGCGCGAGAGCAACTGGACCCGGGTGCTCAACAAGGTCAGCGGGGTCCGGAGCTCATGGCTGGCGTCGGCCACGAACCGGCGTTGCAGCGCGATCGTGTCGGCCATCGGTGCGACCGCACGACGTGCCAGCCAGTAGGCCATCAAGGCGGCAAGGACAACACCGAACAGTCCTGCCCAGAGCAGGCCCGCGATCAGCCGGCGGCTCTCGTCCTCGTCCGGCTGACGGTCGAGTCCAGCCTGGATGACCCGACTGCCGGAGCGCTCCGTGCGGATCAGGTATTCGTGTCCGTCGACTGAGAGCGAACGGCTTCGCGTGATGCCGGTCCGGCGTACGGCGTCGATGTCTTGCTGCACCGGGAAGCCCTCAGGAAGGTGTACCGACGAAAGAGTCCCATGGGCGTCGGTGATCGTGACGAACACGTCCCTGGGTGCCTCAGCTGGCTTGTCGATGCTTCCGGTGACATCTGCCAGCCGGGCGTGGGCCGCGGAGGCGGACGCGCGTTCGACCAACAGCCACTGCACCAAGGCGACCGCGAGCAGGCAGGTCACGATCAAGGCGCCCGCCTGGAGACCGAGCTGACGGGCAGTCCGCTGAAGCTGTCGGTCGTCGCGCCGTCTCGTCATGGGCGTCCACTGCGATAGCCGAGACCACGCACAGTCACGACCACACGTCGGCCGAGCTTGCGACGCAGGTAGTGCACGTAGGTATCGACCAGGTTGTCCTCCCCTGAACCGTCGAAGACCGTGTCCAGGAGGTCGGCGCGAGAGAAGATCCGGCGTGGGTTTCGGGCGAGTACGTCGAGCAGCGCCGCCTCCCGATCGGTCAACGGCACTTCGCGGCCGTCGGTCAGCTGAACCGAACGGGTCGACACGTCGAGTCTCCCGCCGAGTACTGCGAGCACTTCCGAACTATCGGAGCTGCGGCGCAACAGCGCCCGGAGGCGGGCCAGCAACTCGTCTAGGTCGAACGGCTTGCCGAGATAGTCCTCGGCTCCGGCGTCGAGGCCGTCCACCCGGTCGGCCGGGTTGCTCAGGGCGGACAAGATCAGCACCGGTGTATGCACTCCTGACCTCCGCAACCGGGTGAGGAGGTCCAGACCCTCGACGGCCGGCAGCCCCCGGTCGAGCACCATCACGTCGTACTGCTTGGTGAGGCCGAGGTGCAGTCCACGCTGACCGTCCCGGGCCACGTCCACGAGGTAGCCCTCGTCGCCGAACAGCCCGGAGAGCATCCCGGAGAGCTCCGGATCGTCCTCCACGAGCAAGAGTGCCGGCGTAGACGTCATGTAGTGATTGTGTCCTCAGAAGTGGACGAGAACACGACGCCGGTCGCTACCGGTGCCGTCTCCTCATCGGATGATTGTGAGGACCACCTTGCTCCGGGATTCTGGGAGAAGTCTGGGAGGACACGCGCGGGCGCCAGTCGGACCGGGTTAGCTTCCGGAGGCGGGTGCCTCCGCGTTCTTTCCCGGACAGTCAGGGTTCGGGCAGTAGTCGACCGCAACCATCTCGCCCGGTGTGAACTCGGCACGGTTCTCATTCGTGGTGTCGAGGTCGATGACAGCGGACGTCAGTTCGGTGCCACACAGAGGGCAGTGCGTCGGCCATTCGCCAGCGTTGGGTCCATCGTGATCGCTCATCCCAGCACGCTAGCGCGGCGCTCCGCCTTTGGTGGGGCCGACGAGTGTTCTCCTCCCCGGTGCGGCCGCGACCGTCACCTGCGGTCGAGCATCACCACCGGGATGACGCGCGAGGTCTTCTCCTCGTAACCCGCGAACCCGGGGTACCGAACCTTCTGCTCCTGCCAGATCGGTTCGCGCTCCTCGGCGTCGAGCTCGCGAGCCGTCACGTCGATCGTCACGGTGCCGACCTCGACGCTCGCCTGAGGGTGAGCCAGCAGGTTGTAGTACCAGTCCGGGTTGGTGTCGGCGCCGGCCTTGGAGGCGAAGACAGCGAAGCTGTCGCCAACGGCCTGGTACATCATCGGGTTGGTGCGCTCCTCGTGGCTTCGGGCGCCGGTGCTGTGCAACAACAACAGGGGCGCGCCCTCGAAGGCTCCGCCCACCTGGCCGTCGTTGGCACGAAACTCCTCGATCACACTCGCATTCCAGTCAGTCATGCCCGCAATCTACCCAGCGCTCCCTGGCCTGACCTGGGTTGTGGAGAAACCCTCGCGCACCGGCGTGGTCACCTAGGCTGCGCCCATGAGACGGGGACTCGTGGTGCTGGCCGGCTGCTGCCTTGCCCTGCTCACCTTCGGCGCCGCGCCGTCGTACGCCGCGGGAGGCGACCCCGGCCCCGCGCCTGACTCGTGCTTCGAGCCGAACGCGAACGGCGACCTGCCCACCTGCACGTCGGATGGCGGCCCATGGGTGCCGACCTACGACGACTCATCTCCCCCTGATGGGGTTCCGGGGAGCTTCATCGGTTTCGTCGTACTCGCAATGCTCGTGGGTGGCGGATTCACCATCTACAAGGTCACGATGGCGCGACGCCTCGCTACCGACTCCGGGATGGACCCCGGCCAGGCGACCGCGATGACCCTGCTCAATGAGGACGGCCTCGCCGCCACCTATCTCGCCGCGAACCTGCGCAGCTCGACACCCGCGGCCCCCGCTGCGGCAGCCCACCGCAGCGCCGGCGAGCGGCTCGCCGAACTGCAACAGCTGAAGGACGCCGGCACTCTCACTGAGGCGGAGTACGCCGAACGACGCAAGGCGATCGTCGACTCCATCTGACGAAGCCTCAGTCGCGGACTTTCATGAGCGCGCATGCCTTCAGTTCTCCATCGCACACGCGGTACGTGCCGGCGTACGCAATCTCAGGCACGATTCCCGGGACGACCAACCGATTCCTCTCCACGCTGAGCACAGAGGAGGTTCCGGCCTGCATGACAGACCAGTGCGAGCCGGCCCCGTCCGATCTCAGCATGAATGCTTGCTTGCACTGGGCCTTGCCATCACTGGTGAAGATGAGGATGTCATCCCGCATTCTGCTGCTGGGAAATCGTGCCTTGAAGGATTCGCCCGGTCGAGCCGGGTTAGGCGAGAGAGTCATCGTCCCGTCAAAACGCGCCGGCAACGCCGGAGCCCCCGATCGTGCATGACCTGTGCGTCGCGCTCGGCTTGTGATCGGCGCCGCCACATCCGGCCAGCGATGTCCCCAGGATCAAGACCACGAGGGCGCTTCGCTTCATCTACTTCCGACGCCCTTCGTGTTCGGAAAGATGACGAGCTTCCATTTCGTGGTGGTGCCGTCGCCATTGTGTTCAACAATCGTGCGGGTACCAAAATCGAAGTCGACGAGTTTGGGTCCTGTGTGGGTGGCGTCTGCGTCAAGGGCTTCCCATCTGCCGTGCCTAGGGACGTATGCCGCCGTGGTGTCGAAGATGGCGAACGGGTCGTCGCCCGCGCTCGACAAGAACATCTCGAAGTTCAGCAATTTCCCGGACATGAACTTGGCGTCGACATCCTTGCGGTCAATCCTCACGAGGTATTGCCCATTGCTGTCCGTGACGCCAACGGGCAAGTTCTTCGTGGGCACCATTTCGCCGACCTTGACATCCGCGTCGGACGACAGGGACACATCCACCGCCTCATGAGCCATCGGACGCCCGTACTTGGTGATGACCCCCGCGACCAGGACGTCGGCGTACTCAGCTGAGGAGAGATCGGCTGGTGCGGATGGCGACGTGCTTACGGCAACGTCCGCCGAATGAGCCGGCTGCCGAGCGCTCCCGCATCCAGACATGGCCGCGATCATCAGCATCAACCCGACCGCACCGACACCTCTCCTCATCGAGATGTGCCCAGTCCAACAGTTGCCGCCATGTGAGTCCCCCGTGCCATAGCCAACGCTCCGCGGGCTACGCACCGTAACCGCGGCTGTCAGCGAACAGTAGCGACACGCGGACAGCCCCGGGGCGGCATTGGTGCTCAGTTCCGTACCGGGCCCCCGTGGTTGATGCCGAGCAGTTCGTCGTATCCGGGGGCGAACCACACGCTGCTGGATCCGGTCCGGTAGGCGTGCGAGGCTCGGACCAGTGGCGTGCCGTCGGGCTTGTCGATCTCCAGGTAGATGCCTTCGTAGGCAGCGTTGGCGTCAAGTGAGATGCCAAGCGCGGTCCACTTTCCCCTGAGGATGGTCGGATCGTTGACGGTCGCTGTCGCGTACACAGCAGGCCCAAGAGGATGGAGGACGCGAACCCGTTTCGGTCGGAGGCCATAGGCCCTGAGGGTCATTTTCACGCGCTTGCGGATCGAGGCGTCGGACTCGTCGGATGCCTGGGAACCGAAGATCTGACCGGCCGCCACGTCGCCTGCTCCGCCGCCAAGCACCTCTGGCTTGTGGCCGCCGCCGGTGTCGACCCAGATGCTCGAGCCCACAATCACGTCGGCGAGGTTGGACTTGCCGCCAGCAAGGCGGTCGGCCACACCCCCTTGCGCAAGTTCGGCTTCCCAGACGGCCGACAGATACTCGCCCTTGGACGTGGAGGTGCCCTTGACCGTCGCGTACATCCACCAGCCCGGCCTGTTGTCGAACGCTGGCGGCTTGTCGAACGAGACCTTGACGAAGTCACCCCTGTCGAGGCCATTCAGTGCCGCGCGAACGGCTGCCGGGAGATCAGCAGCGGGGGCGATCTTGCCCACGGTCGAGGCATAGGTCGCGACGACGGGTGACGGTTGTGGCATGACAGGCGTGGGCGGGCGACGGCTGCCATGGCCAACGGCCGCCCATACCGCTCCGCCCACGAGGGTCAGGGCGAGCGCCGCGACCGCGCCACCCACAACCCGCTTGACTCGCTGGGACATGGAAACCCCCGGTTGACCTAGTGACGTCACGGCACGCTGAGCGGTTCCACAGTGACACGACTCTCGAGCCCACGAGGGGAAGACGAAACCGTCCGACCTGCGCCGGCTCACCTGGCCGCACCAGCCTGGAGCCTGGCGGAAGGTTCACCCGGCTCACGCGCAGGAAGGGGCAGCCATGGAATGACAGCAGGGTTTCCGTCGGGGCTGTGATCGGAGTTGCGGCGGCCTTCGCGTTGAGATCAGATGGCTGCCCCGGAATGCGCTCCGCCGTGTCATCGTGCGTCAACGTACGTCGCTCTGCCGTCGTCCGCGAGGCGGACGAACAGGACCGGCCCGCGCATGTCGGTGGCCGCGCCGAGGACATGGTCCCCGGCTGGGACGAGCTGACTGACCGGGGCGTCGGTGACGACTTTGACGAAGTGCGTCCAGCTCGAGTCTGTGCTGCGCCACACCTTGCCCGCGACGTTCGCGACGTACAACGTGCCGCCCGAGGTCGCTGCCATGGAGGCGATCTCCGCGAACGGCACGGCACTTGGGGAAACCTCGGTCCACGACTTGCCGGCGTCGGACGAGACGTCCCACTGGTCGAACGACAGACCGCCTTCACCGTCACTGTTGGTGAACGTTGCGACGTGCTGTCCACTGGCAACCAGATCGCCAGTGTGTCTCCCTCGACCGAACTCATGTCGGGACCAGGTCGTACCGCCATCGACGGACCAGGTCAGTCCGGGCATCGTCGAGCTGGAGAAGGTGGACAGCCAGATCCTGCCGTCGGCATCGATCTTCGTCTCATCGTTCTGCCCGTCAGCCACATCGGTCACGGCCGGCGGCAGCGCCAATGGCCAGGTCACGCCGGCGTCCGGATCCACGACCCGCAAAAGGCCCTTGCCAATGACCAGGACGTCACCGGCGCCGATCGGACGCGCCTCTGCCACCGGTTGGATCGCGGTGACACTGCCGTCGGTGTGTACGACGATGCCGGCTTCGTCAGGCGATCTCACAATGTAGGCATCCCCTGCGGCGTACACATAGGCCAGCGACTCGCTCAGGAGCTGCTCAACCGAAGGACCCTTGGCGGTGACCAGCTGCCAGGCAGAGGCGCAGACCATGAGGTTGCGGGTGCACTTCTGCCAGGTCCGCAAGCTGGTGCCGTCGCCGAGCGAGGCAAAGGAGAAGAGCTGACCCTGGTGGACCATCTGCTGTGCCGTCAGCGACCGGATCTTCTGAGCGGGCGTGTCGGCCTTCGGGGTCGGCGTGGGCCTATGGACCAGGTTGTGGCTGGGAGCGGGCGCTGATTGCGGACCGAACGCGGTCATCGCTGCCACCCCGCCGACCAGCACTGCCGTGGCTGCTGCTGTCGCGAGCACCTGGTTGCGACGACGTTGTCGGGATCGGCGTACGAGGTCCCCAAAGGCCGGTGGTGTGCTGGCGATCTCGGTCGCGCGGGCCAAGGTCTGCAGTGATTCGGGGAGTTCAGGCATGGTTCGCCTCCGGGTCACGACTGTCGGCAAGGAGTACCGCGAGCGCTGCTCGACCTCGGGCCAAGCGTGCCTTGACGGTCCCGACGGGTATCCCGAGAGTGGCGGCCACTTCGTTCACCGAAAGATCGGCGATGTGGTGCAGGGCGATCGCCTCACGTTGTGAGCTCGGAAGTGCCCTGAGCGCGTTCAGCAGGGTCAGCCGGTCTGCTACCTGGTCGTCGTACGACTGAGGATCGGCCAGCCGAGGAACCAGACCCGACCAGTGCTTGACCCGGCGCCAACGGGATCGTGCGAGGTTCACCGCGACGACCCTCAACCAGGCTTCGGGATTCTGGGTACGTCGAAATGAACGAGCGTGATGCAGCGCCCGGACGAACGCCTCCTGGACGACATCCTCTGCCTCGACGAGACTGCCGGTGATCCCGATGAGCTGGCCTGTCAGTCGACGATAGGAGGCGTCGTACACCTCCCGCACGAACTCGGAATCATCCACGCCGCCCCCTGACGTCTCCCACGAAGAATGCTGTCACACGTACGACTCACGGCAACGCAACTCGGTTGCACGAATCCGGGAGAAGTTTGGGCGCGACAACGCAGGAAAGGCTGGTCGAATGGCTGACTTCATCAAGAGGAATCTGACGGGTTCCACGTTCGAGGACGTCCAGTTGACCGACGCACGGTTCCACGACGTCGACCTCACCAACGCGCGCTTCGACCTGGTCGACCTGACCGGAGTCGTCATCCGGGGCGCGGCTCTGGTGGACCTGGACCTCAGCGGCGAGATCGAGAACGTGCGGGTCAACGGCGTCGACGTCGTACCGCTGGTGGAGGCGGAGCTGAACCGTCGCTACCCGGACCGCGTCAAGATGCGTCCGGCCGATGCCGATGGGTTCCGCGAAGCATGGGACATCCTCGAACGGCTGTGGCAACAGACCGTCGAACGGGCTCGCGGGATGCCACCGGCATTGCTGCACGAGCGGGTCGACGGCGAGTGGTCCTTCATCGAGACGTTGCGCCACCTCGTCTTCGCGACGGACGCTTGGGTGAAGCGCGCGATCCTCGGAGAGCCGGCGCCCTGGGACGAACTCGACCTCCCCCACGACGAGATGGCAGCTGAACCCAGCATCCCGCGCAACCGCGAGGCGCGGCCGTCGCTGGACGCGGTACTCGCACTGCGCGCGGACCGGATGGCCACGGTCCGCCAGGTGCTCGCCGATCTCACCGACGAGAAACTGGCCGGCACGACCGAACCAGTCATGGAACCGGGCTACCCGGAGCAGACGAGCTTTGCCGTACGCCGTTGCCTGGGCGCCATCCTCTACGAGGAATGGGAGCACCGGCTCTACGCCGAACGTGACTTCGACGTGCTCGACGCGTCGTCGACCTGACACGGGAAGTGGCCATGCACCGCCGTACTCGCAATCGACGCTTCAAGTTCGGTCGACTCGCGTTGACAATGAGGCGATGACAGCGAGACTGCGTGTACACGAGGACGGCCAACCGATCGACTTCAGCTACGAGGCGATCCTCGACTATCACGGCCGGTCGTCGCCCGCCGGCGTGGCGCATGCGGTGAAGGTGATGGAACTCGGGTTTCCCCTACTCGATCCGGCCGCTCCACTCGAACGACGCGAGATCGAGATCGCGACCGCGTTCGCCGGCCCTGGAGCCAGGGACGCCTTCGAGGCCGTCACCCGGGCCGTGACCGACCACCGCTACAACGTTGACCCGAGCCTGGAGACACCCGAGCGCGGCCGGACCATGCTCAACTTCGTGTTCCAGCTGACCTATCGCGGCACCACGGTCCGGCTGCAGGTGCGCCCCGGTCAGGTGAGTGAGGAGTTCATCAATCTCGCTCAGGCCGGCCATCTCAGCGCGGAACAAGCCGAACG
>JAOPXK010000011.1 GCA_025965195.1 Marmoricola sp. | reverse complement strand
GGATGAACCTGCGCAACCCGGCCTGGGTGTTCATCGGCGCGTTGCAGCCGGTGCTCTACCTGCTGCTGTTCGGCCCGCTGCTCAAGCCGCTGGTCAAGCAGTTCGGCGCGACCAACGCCTACACGTTCCTGGTGCCCGGTCTGCTGGTCCAGCTCGGCATGTTCGGTGCGTTCTTCGCCGGCTTCGGCCTGATCGGCGAATGGCGCGAAGGTGTCGTGGAGGCCGAGAGGGTCACCCCGGCCAGTCGTACCGCGCTCCTGGTCGGGCGGCTGATGCGCGACGTGCTCCAGCTGTTCGTGCAGGCCCTGATCCTGATCGGTCTCGGCTTCGCCCTCGGGATGCGGGGCTCGTTCGGCGGCGTCGTGGCCGGGATCCTGCTCACCCTGCTGATCGGCGGGGCGTGCGCCGCTGCCTCCAACGCGCTCGCGCTGACGGTGAAGAGCGAGGACGTGATGGCGCCGGTGATCAACATGGTGATGATGCCGGTGCTGTTGCTCTCCGGGATCATGCTGCCGATGACACTCGGCCCGAGCTGGTTGCAGCACCTGAGCGACTTCATGCCGTTCCGCTGGATCGTCGACGGCGTACGCGACTCGTTCGTCGGCAACCTCGGCACCTCACACGTGGCGTGGGGCACCGGCTGGGCGCTGGCCCTGTTCGCGCTGGCGATCTGGTGGGGCACCTCGACGTTCCGCAAGGAGAACGCCTAGACGGCGCCGGGCTCGCCCAGGTCCGGCATCCCCTCGCCGGTGGCGTCGATGCCGCCCTCATCGGGGTCGTCGCTGAGCGGTTTGGCGAGCGGGTTGTCGTCGGTCGGCTGCAGGTCCTCGGGCAGGTCCTCGTCGTCGACCGCGTGAATGCTCTGATCCGGTTCCTCGGTGTGTTCACTCATGGCTTCTTCCTACCCGCCTCGCATTCGGCCCATTCGTTTCGGAGCCGTCGCTAGCATTGCCGGTGGGAGAAGTTGGGGACTGAGGGAACTTTGATGTACGTGAGGACAGCCGCTCGGCGGCTGGTCGTGGCCGGGTTGTGCCTGATCACGGCCGTCGCCCTGGCGTCGTGCGGTGCGCAGCCGGGGAAGCCTTCGGCTGCAGGTTCCACGTCTCCCTCCGGCTCGCCCTCGGGGTCGCCTTCCGCGCCAACGCCGACGGCTCTGCAGGACGTCGCCATGAACGCGCCCGGCAAGCTGACCAAGCCGCTCCTCGAGCCCGACGTACTCATCTTCAGCAAGACCACGCTGCCCGCCAAGGTGGTGTCCTCGATCGGCCGGTTGAAGGGCGTCAGCGCCACCGAACGGATCTCCGAGGCACAGTTCTTCCTCCAGGAGCAGGAGGTGACCTACGCCGCGGTGAACCCGGCGACCTTCCGCCGGTGGGCGCTCGTCGGCACGGCTCAGACCGACGCAGTGTGGGATCGCGTCGCCGACGGCGAGATGGCCATCGCCCCCAAGCTGGGGCGGCAGCTGCAGGACAAGACCGACTCGGTGAAGATGGGCGGTTCGGCGAGCGCGCCGCTCGTGCACATCGGCGCCTACGCCCAGATCTTCGATGCGTCTAACGCCCTCGGGCTCGACGCGGTGGTGAACAAGAACTGGGTGCCGAAGCTGCACATGGTGCCGAACAACGGGCTGCTGATCGCCACCGGTGCGACGTCGCCGCAGAAGATCCAGGCGCAGCTGCGGAAGCTCGCCGGGAAGACCGCGAGCGTGCAGATCCTCGGCCCGAACTTCGACATCCACGCCGTACAGACCACGATCCTGACCGGTGAGTCCCTGGGCTCGGCGGTGGGCGCGTTCAACTACACCGCGAACGCCAACGGCACAGTCAACCCGGAGCGCGCCTGGGTGGAAGCCAACATCCGCACCGTCCAGGTGCCGATCATCGGCACTGTCACGTGCAACAAGGCGATGCTTCCCCAGCTCATCGACGTGCTGAGCGAGATCCAGCAACGAGGGTTGGCGAAGTACCTCGATCCGAGCCAGTACGGCGGCTGCTTCGTGCCCCGCTACATCGCCGGCACCCACCAGCTCTCGTATCACGCGTTCGGCCTGGCCATCGACCTGAACGTGCCTGGCAACCAGCGCGGCACCCGCGGTCAGATGAACCCGCAGATCGTCGACATCTTCCGCAAGTGGGGCTTCGAATGGGGCGGCACCTGGCACTACACCGACCCGATGCACTTCCAGCTCGACCGCATCGTGAAGGCCGGCTGAGCTGGCGCTAGCGTGAGGCCATGCGCGCTGCCCAGGTCACCAGACTCGACGGTCCTTCGGCGATCGAGGTCGTCGACATCGCTGAACCCACTGCGGACGGCGGCCTGCTGGTCGACGTACACGCCGTCGGGATCTCGTTCCCCGACCTGCTGCTGAGCAAGGGCGAGTACCAGCTCAAGCCCGAGCTGCCCTTCACCCTCGGCGTCGACTTCGCCGGGACGGTCCGTGAGGCCGGCTTCGGTTTCGCCGCCGGGGATCGCGTCGCGTGCTGCTTGCCGTACGGCGGCGCGGCAGAGACCGTTCGCCTCGGAGCCGACAGCGTCTTCCCGCTGCCCGAGCGGCTCAGCTTCGAGCAGGGCGCGGCGCTGCCGATGAACTACCTCACCGCACAGTTCGCACTGGCCGAGCGGGCCGGCCTCAAGGAGGGCGAGACAGTCCTCATCCACGGTGCCGGCGGCGGGGTCGGCACGGCCACCATCCAGGTCGCCAAGGGGTACGGCGCTCGCACCATCGCGGTCGTCTCCACCGACGAGAAGGCCGCGGTGGCTCGCGCCGCCGGAGCCGATGAGGTGGTGATGGTCGACGGCTTCCTCGCCGCGACCAAGGAGCTGACCGGCGGACGCGGGGTGGACGTGGTCCTCGATGTCGTCGGTGGCGACCTTTTCACCGACTCCCTACGTGCCCTCGGCCCCCAGGGACGGTTGCTGGTGGTCGGGTTCGCGGCCGGCGGCATCCCGGAGGTCAAGGTCAACCGGCTGCTGCTCAACAACATCGACGTCCGCGGGGTCGGCTGGGGTGCCTACGCAATGATCCGCCCCGGCTTCATGCGCAAGCAGTGGGAGGAGCTGCTGCCGATGATGGAGTCCGGCCTGATCGATCCCCCCATCGGCGCGACCTACGACCTGCCCGACTTCGGCCGCGCCCTGGTCGATCTCGAAGCCCGCAAGACCGTGGGCAAGACGGTGCTAAAGGTCCGCTGACCTCGCAGTCCCGCCCCGGCTGAAAGAGCTCGTTCGTTGGTCGAGCGTCTCGAGACCACGTGCCCGCGTCTGGTGGTCGAGCGCCAGCCCGGTGGTCGAGCTTGTCGAGACCACACCTCCCGCGTTGGCTGGGTCCTTGAAAAGCGGCAGCAAAGGGAGCGTCGGGTTGGGTCTGCGGTCTCCCGGCGGCCGCGCTCCCGCGCCCGGTCTTCGAGCCCTCTTCGGTGGTCGAGCTCACCTCCTGTGGTTGTTGGGTTCTTGAAAGCGCAGCGAAGGGGAGCGGTGGGTCGGGTCCGCGGTCCTCTGGCGGTTGCGCTCCCGTTCCCGGTGGTCGAGCTTGTCGAGACCACCCACGGTGACACTTTCCCCTTGCCCCGTTACCGAAAGACCCCGCATTCCGACACCGAAAAAGACACCAGAATAGTTCTCCACAGATTCGACCACACACTCGAAACTGTCGGTGGTCGGTGCTTGAATTGATCCATGACCACCACCACCGACCAACCGCAGACGCACCCGATCCTCGGGTTCCTCCGCGCCTTGGACGGTGCCCTGGACAAGGTCCAGGGGATCGAACCGGTCTTCATGACCGCGGAGGACAAACGCCGCGCGCTCATCGAGGTCGCCAAGGAACAGGCCCGCCTAGACGCCCTCGCGTTGCGGGTCCTCGCCGCGGCCGACCTCGACGACGTCGGGGACGTGGACGGGTCCACCTCGACCGGGGCGTGGTTGGCGCACGCCACCAACGCCGATACCCCTGATGCCCACTCCCGGGTCCGGTTGGCCTCGGCACTGGATCGGTACCACCCGGTCACCGCGGCCGGGTTGGGCGCCGGGTCGTATTCGGCCGAGCATGCCCGGATCATCATCTGGTCCCTGGACGCCCTGCCTACCGACCTGCCCGACGACCTGCTGGCCCGGGCCGAGGAGGTGATGGTCCTCGAAGCGGGCAGGTTGTGCCCGGCCCAGCTCCGCCTCGCCGGGAAACACCTACTGGAGGTCATCGCCCCCGACCTCGCCGACGAGTTGTTGCGCCAACAGCTCGAACGTGACGAAGCCAAGGCCTACGCCCGGGTGAGGTTCACGATGCGCACCGACGGTGACGGCAGCACCCAGGGCTGGTTCCGGATCCCCGACCTGCACGCCGGGATCCTCCAAGCCGCCCTGGACGCAATCACCGCACCGAGGAAAACCGGAGACCGCCTCGACCCCGAGACCGGGAAACGCCTCGACCACGGGTCGCTGCTCGGGCAAGGGTTCTGTGAGCTCCTCGAACACCTCCCGGTCGACCGGCTCCCCGAGCACGGCCGCGCCGCAGCCAGCATCGTGATCACCCTGTCCTACGACGCCCTGACCAGTGGCCTGGGTGCGGCCGGCTTTGTTGGCGGCATCAATGGTGCCGACACCATCTCCGCCGGCCAGGCCCGAAGGCTGGCGTGCAACGCCGGGCTCATCCCCGCCGTCCTCGGCAAAACCTCAGCACTGCTCGACCTCGGCCGCGAAACCCGGCTGTTCAGCAAAGCCCAACACCTCGCGATGGCGCTGCGCGACCGCGGCTGCCGCGCCGAAACCTGCCAAAGACCCCCCGCCTGGTGCGAGGCACATCACGAGACCCTGCCCTGGTCCCGCGGCGGAAAAACCAACCTCGCCGACGGTGTCCTGCTCTGCGGACACCACCACCGCCTCGCCCACCACACCAACTACGACCACCAACGCCT
>JAOPXK010000001.1 GCA_025965195.1 Marmoricola sp. | reverse complement strand
TGGACTGGATGGAGCAGGAGCAGGAGCGCGGCATCACGATCACGTCCGCCGCGACGACCTGCTGGTGGAAGGACCACCAGATCAACATCATCGACACCCCCGGGCACGTCGACTTCACCGCCGAGGTGGAGCGTTCGCTCCGCGTCCTCGACGGTGCCGTTGCGGTCTTCGACGGTGTTGCCGGTGTCGAGCCCCAGACCATGACCGTGTGGCGTCAGGCCAACAAGTACTCCGTCCCCCGGATGTGCTTCGTGAACAAGCTGGACCGCACCGGTGCCGACTTCTTCCGCTGCGTCGACATGATGGTCGACCGCCTGAACTCCACCCCGCTGGTCCTCCAGCTCCCGATCGGTGCCGAGGGTGACTTCATCGGCGTCGTCGACCTGGTCGGCATGCGCGCGCTCGTGTGGCGTGGCGAGACCGTGATGGGTGAGGACTACACCGTCGAGGAGATCCCGGCCGAGCTCGCCGAGCAGGCAGCCGAGTACCGCGAGAAGCTGCTCGAGACGCTGTCCGAGGCTGACGACGAGATCATGGAGAAGTTCCTCGACGAGGGCGAGTTCACCGTCGACGAGCTGCACGCGGCCATCCGTCGCGCGACGCTCGCCGACAAGCTGAACCCGGTCCTGTGCGGTACGGCGTTCAAGAACAAGGGCGTCCAGCCCCTGCTCGACGCCGTCAACGAGTACCTTCCCTCGCCGCTCGACATCGACGGCATCCAGGGCCACGCGGTCAACAACGAGGACGAGGTGATCGTTCGCCAGCCGAGCGACTCCGAGCCGTTCTCGGGCCTGGCCTACAAGGTCGCGACCGACCCGCACCTCGGCAAGCTGATCTACGTCCGCGTCTACTCCGGCAAGCTGGAGGCCGGCGCGTCCGTGCTCAACTCGGTCAACGGCCGCAAGGAGCGAATCGGCAAGGTCTACCAGATGCACGCGAACAAGCGTGAGGAGATCGCGTCGGTCGGCGCCGGCCAGATCGTCGCCGTCATGGGTCTGAAGGACACCAAGACCGGCCACACGCTCTGTGACCCGAAGAACCCTGTCGTCCTTGAGTCGATGAGCTTCCCGGCCCCGGTGATCGAGGTCGCGATCGAGCCCAAGACCAAGGGTGACCAGGAGAAGCTCGGCACCGCGATCCAGCGCCTCTCCGACGAGGACCCGACCTTCACGGTCAAGTCCGACGAGGAGACCGGTCAGACGATCATCGCCGGCATGGGCGAGCTGCACCTCGAGATCCTCGTGGACCGGATGAAGCGCGAGTTCCGCGTCGAAGCCACCGTCGGCAAGCCTCAGGTTGCCTACCGCGAAACCCTCCGCAAGGAGGTCAAGAACCACGGCTACACCCACAAGAAGCAGACCGGTGGTTCTGGTCAGTTCGCGAAGGTCGTCATCTCGCTCGGCCCCAACATCGACCCCGAGACCGGTGTCGGCGCTGGCTATGAGTTCGTCAACAACGTGTCCGGTGGCCGTATCCCCCGGGAGTACATCCCCTCGGTGGACCAGGGCGGCCAGGCTGCCATGGAGTTCGGCGTACTCGCCGGCTACCCGATGGTGGACGTCAAGTTCACCCTCGAGGACGGCGCCTACCACGACGTGGACTCCTCGGAGCTCGCGTTCAAGCTCGCCGGAAACCAGGCCTTCAAGGAGGCCGCCCGGATGGCGAAGCCGGTTTTGCTGGAGCCCTTGTTCGCGGTTGAGGTGATCACCCCGGAGGCGTATCTCGGCGACGTCATCGGTGACATCAACTCGCGCCGTGGACAGGTCCAGTCGATGGAAGAGCGTCACGGCGACAAGGTTGTGGAAGCCCTTGTCCCGCTCTCGGAAATGTTCGGGTACGTTGGCGACCTTCGGTCCAAGACATCCGGACAGGCGTCGTACTCGATGGAATTCGACTCGTACGCCGAGGTCCCGCAGAATGTGGCCGACGAGATCATCAAGAAGGTCCGCGGCGAGTAGTATTCGCCAGCGCACCTGACAGCCAGCACTACCGCGATTTCCCATAAGCAAACCAAGTTCAGTAACAATCCCAACAGGAGGAGCCCACAGTGGCTAAGGCGAAGTTCGAGCGGACCAAGCCGCACGTCAACATCGGAACCATTGGTCACATCGACCACGGCAAGACGACGTTGACCGCAGCAATTACGAAGGTGCTGCACGACAAGTACCCGACCCTCAACGAGGCGTCGGCCTTCGACCAGATCGACAAGGCACCCGAAGAGCGTCAGCGCGGCATCACGATCTCGATCGCGCACGTGGAGTACCAGACGGAAGCGCGTCACTACGCGCACGTCGACTGCCCCGGTCACGCCGACTACATCAAGAACATGATCACCGGTGCCGCGCAGATGGACGGCGCGATCCTGGTGGTTGCCGCCACCGACGGTCCCATGCCCCAGACGCGTGAGCACGTGCTGCTCGCTCGCCAGGTCGGCGTGCCGGCCCTGGTTGTCGCGCTGAACAAGTGCGACATGGTGGACGACGAGGAGCTCATCGAGCTCGTCGAGATGGAGGTCCGGGAGCTGCTCTCGGAGTACGAGTTCGACGGCGACAACATCCCCGTCGTTCGCGTTGCTGCCTTCCCGGCGCTGCAGGGTGACGCCAAGTGGGGCGAGTCGATCATGGAGCTCATGACCGCCGTCGACGAGCACATCCCGCAGCCTGAGCGCGACACCGAGAAGCCCTTCCTGATGCCCGTTGAGGACGTCTTCACGATCACCGGTCGTGGCACCGTCATCACCGGCCGGATCGAGCGCGGCATCGTCAAGGTGAACGAGGAGGTCGAGATCATCGGCATCCGCGACACCTCGCAGAAGTCGACCGTCACCGGCGTCGAGATGTTCCGCAAGCTCCTCGACGAGGGCCAGGCAGGCGAGAACGTCGGTCTGCTGCTTCGTGGCACCAAGCGCGAGGACGTCGAGCGCGGCATGGTTGTCATCAAGCCGGGCACCACGACCCCGCACACCAACTTCGAGGCTTCGGTCTACATCCTCTCGAAGGAAGAAGGCGGCCGTCACACGCCGTTCTTCAACAACTACCGCCCGCAGTTCTACTTCCGTACGACGGACGTAACGGGCGTGGTCACCCTTCCCGAGGGCCGCGAGATGGTCATGCCGGGCGACAACACCGAGATGTCGGTCGAGCTGATTCAGCCGATCGCCATGGAGGACGGCCTCCGCTTCGCCATCCGCGAGGGTGGCCGCACCGTCGGCGCCGGTCGGGTCACGAAGATCACCAAGTGACCAACTGATTCATCCGTAGTTGGCCCGGTCCCTCCTTTGGGGCCGGGCCTTCGGCTTTCCGGTGGGTCGCTCACCAGGCTGGGTGGTTCGGGTCGGCGGTGGCCAACCCTGCCCAGCGCGCGGCTCGCCTCGGTGCCACTTCTACTTCCCACAGAACGCAAGGAGTCATCCGGATGAATGCCAGTCCCGGCAGCCTCGGGCCGCATCGGGCTGCGCGGCCGCATACGGGGATGACGGCGGAGGGGAAGCGGATCCGGGAGGTTGTCACGTACTCGCGGCGGGGGAGCCGGTTCACCCCGGACCAGGCGAAGGCCTGGGAGGCTCATCATGGGCAGTGGTTCATTCCCGACGAGGCCGTGGATGCCGCCGACTTCTCGTTTGCCTCGTGGTTCGGGCGCAGCGCGCCGCTGATCGTGGAGATCGGGTGCGGGATCGGGGAGGCGACGGCCGCCCTGGCAGCAGCTCGACCGGAGTACGACGTACTCGGGTTCGAGGTCTGGCGACCCGGTTGTGCGGAGTCGATGGGCCGGGTGGCGCTGGCCGGCGCGACCAATGTCCGGATGATCAGCGTCGACGCGGTGTGGTCCATCGAGCATCTGTTCGCGCCCGACTCGATCGCGGAGCTGTGGACGTTCTTCCCCGACCCGTGGCCGAAGCAGAAGCACCATCGTCGCCGGCTCATCCAGCACCGGTTCGCGGGCGTGGCGGCCTCGCGCCTCCAGCCGGGCGGTCTGTGGCGGCTGGCGACCGACTGGGGCGACTACGCCGACCAGATGGCCGAGGTCCTCGACGCCGAGCCGTTGCTCGAGGGTGGCATCACCGAGCGCTGGGCCGACCGACCGATGACCAGGTTCGAACGACGCGGCGTCGCCGAGGACAGGCCAGGCGTCGACCTCACCTACCGCCGAGCCTGAGCATGCTCAGCCGTTCGTGCGCCCGGGCTAGCGTGGGCCCATGCCGTCCTACGAGCACCAGCTGAAGGTCCGGCTCGACGACGGGGGCGACCCGCGGGCGATTGGCGGAGCGGTCACGGTCGCGCTCTGCGGCAGCTGGGAGCACGACGGCCTCTGCCGGTTCCCACACCTGACGACGTTCGAACGGGACGGCGCCGAGCTCGAGGTCCGAGTCGAGTTCACCGCTGCCGCGGACGACGAGCCCGAGGTCCGCGCGGACATCGAGAGGGCTGTCGCAGTCGGCCAGCTCGACGGCCCTGGAGGCACGACGACCTGGTCGGTTCTCTGACCGTACCGGGCTCGATTTGGCGCATCAGGCCCATCTCTGTCAAGATATGCAGGTTGCTCCGGCGGGATTGCCGGGGCGCGGACATTGACTACTGAACAGGTTCTCCTGACTCCCTTCGCGGAGTGCTGTGGTCGCGTGTTCGTGCCGCACCAGGAGATCCCGTTCAGCCCGACCCCCGTCGGGCACCATCCCAGACAACGATCCAGGCAGTTCTGTGCGGTCAGATGCGTCGCAAGGCGCGCGACACGCCCGACCGCGTGGGTCGGCCCGGAAGCGGGTCGCTTGGGGAGCAGGGCGGACGGCCTCACCGAGGTCGGACGAGACGAGTCGCGGTACGAGAAGTGAAGGATGTGGCTGATGGCGGGACAGAAGATCCGCATCAGGCTCAAGGCCTATGACCACGAGGTGATCGACACCTCCGCGCGGAAAATTGTGGACACCGTCACCCGTACGGGTGCGAAGGTTGCCGGCCCGGTGCCGCTGCCGACCGAGAAGAACGTGTACTGCGTCATCCGGTCGCCCCACAAGTACAAGGACAGCCGCGAGCACTTCGAGATGCGCACCCACAAGCGCCTCATCGACATCATTGACCCCACGCCGAAGACGGTCGACTCGCTGATGCGTCTCGACCTGCCTGCCGGCGTCGACATCGAGATCAAGCTCTAGTCAGGGATTGAGACGCGATCACTTATGACTACTGAACGCAACGTGAAGGGCATCCTGGGCACCAAGCTCGGGATGACCCAACTCTGGGACGAGAACAACCGCATCGTGCCTGTCACCGTCATTGCTGCCGGCACCAACGTGGTGACCCAGGTCCGCACGCCCGCCACGGACGGCTACAACGCCATCCAGGTCGGCTTCGGCGAGATCGACGGCTCCAAGGTGAACAAGCCGGCCGCGGGCCACTTCGACAAGGCCGGCGTGACCCCTCGTCGCAACCTGGCCGAGATCCGCACCGCCGACGCGTCGACGTACACCATCGGCCAGGAGATCAGCCCCGAGCTGTTCGCCGCCGGCGAGGACGTCGATGTCACCGGCACCAGCAAGGGCAAGGGCTACGCCGGTGTGATGAAGCGTCACGGCTTCCACGGCGTCGGCGCCTCCCACGGTGCTCACCGCAACCACCGCAAGCCGGGCTCCATCGGTGCCTGTGCAACGCCGGGCCGCGTCTTCCGCGGCACGCGGATGGCGGGCCGGATGGGTACCGACACCGTCACCACGCAGAACGTCACCGTGCACGGGGTTGACGTGGAGAAGGGCCTGATCCTCCTCAAGGGCGCCGTTCCGGGCCCCAAGGGTGGACTCATCCTGATCCGTTCCGCTGCCAAGTCGAGCGCCGGACAGGAGGCCTGAGCATGCCGGAGAAGAATGCAGCCAAGGTCATCGATGTTTCTCTGCCTGCCGAGATCTTCGATGTCGCGACCAACATCCCGTTGATCCACCAGGTCGTCGTCGCCCAGCAGGCTGCGGCCCGCCAGGGCACGCACTCGACCAAGCGTCGCGGTGAAGTCAGCGGTGGTGGACGCAAGCCCTACAAGCAGAAGGGCACCGGCCGCGCCCGTCAGGGCTCGACCCGCGCTCCCCAGTTCGCCGGCGGTGGCGTCGTCCACGGACCCAAGCCGCGCGACTACAGCGAGCGCACCCCGAAGAAGATGAAGGCTGCCGCACTCAAGGGCGCCCTCTCCGACCGGGCCCGCAGCGGTCGCATCCACGTCGTCGAGGGTCTGACCTCTGGTGCCAGGCCGTCCACGCGTGACGCCGTCAAGACCCTTTCGGGACTGAGCGAGAACCGTCGCCAGCTGATCGTGCTCGAGCGCGACGACGCCGTGACCTGGTTGTCACTGCGCAACGTCCCGGACGTGCACCTGCTCGCCGTGGACCAGCTCAACACCTACGACGTGCTGCTCTCCGACGACGTCATCTTCACCAAGGGTGCCTACGACGCCTTCATCTCCGGTACGCCGGGCGATGTCGCGGCGCTCGATCCCAAGGTCGAGAAGACCGAGAAGCCTGCCAAGGCTGAGCCGAAGGCGAAGGCCGAGAAGCCCGCCGCCAAGGCTGAGAAGGCCGAGCCGAAGGCCAAGGCCGAGAAGCCCGCCGCCAAGGCTGAGAAGGTCGCCGAGGCGCCTGCCGCCGAGGTTCGCGAGTTCGCGGGTTCGGCCCAGCCGCTCGAGAACGGCGAAGCGCCCGAAGGCTATGAGATCAAGGGCAACGCGGACTCGATGAAGTTCCACGCCCCGGGTGGCCGCTGGTACGACGCGACCGTTGCCGAGGTCTGGTTCAAGACTGCCGCTGACGCGGAGGCCGCTGGCTTCGTGGAGGCCGGCAGCAAGAAGAGCATTGACGCCGCCGACAGTGCTGATCGTGAGGACGACAAGTGAGCACACTGCACAAGGACCACCGCGACGTCCTGATCTCTCCGGTCGTCAGCGAGAAGAGCTACGGCCTCCTCGACAACAACAAGTACACGTTCGTCGTGCACCCGGACGCCAACAAGACCGAGATCAAGATCGCGGTCGAGAAGATCTTCAACGTCAAGGTCACCTCGGTGAACACGATGAACCGGACGGGCAAGACCCGCCGGACGAAGAACGGCCTGGGCAAGCGCAAGGACACCAAGCGCGCGATCGTCAGCCTCGCTGAGGGCCACCGCATCGACATCTTCGGAGGCCCGGTCTCCTGACCGGCTCCGAGGACAGAGAATAGGAATCCTTAGAACTATGGCTATCCGCAAGTACAAGCCGACAACGCCGGGCCGTCGTGGCTCGTCGGTCGCTGACTTCGTCGAGATCACTCGTACGTCGCCCGAGAAGTCCCTGACGCGTCCGCTGCCCAAGAAGGGCGGCCGGAACAATCAGGGCCGGATCACCACCCGTCACCAGGGTGGCGGTCACAAGCGCGCGTACCGCATCATCGACTTCCGCCGCTACGACAAGGACGGCGTGCCCGCCAAGGTCGCTCACATCGAGTACGACCCGAACCGGACCGCTCGCATCGCGCTGCTCCACTTCGCCGATGGCGAGAAGCGCTACATCGTCGCGCCGCTCGGCGTCGTCCAGGGCACCGAGATCGAGTCGGGTCCCGGGGCTGACATCAAGTCCGGCAACAACCTGCCGCTGCGCAACATCCCGGTCGGTACGACGATCCACTGCATCGAGCTCCGTCCTGGTGGCGGCGCGAAGATGGCTCGCTCGGCCGGCAACAGCGCACAGCTCGTCGCCAAGGAAGGCTCCCGCGCCCAGCTGCGGCTGCCCTCCGGCGAAATGCGCTACGTCGACGTCCGCTGCCGCGCCACCATCGGTGAGGTCGGCAACGCCGAGCAGTCGAACATCAACTGGGGCAAGGCCGGCCGCATGCGCTGGAAGGGCAAGCGCCCGACCGTCCGTGGTGTCGTCATGAACCCGGTCGACCACCCGCACGGTGGTGGTGAGGGTAAGACCTCCGGTGGTCGCCACCCGGTTTCACCCTGGGGCAAGCCCGAGGGCCGTACGCGCAAGCGCAAGGCCAGCGATGCCCTGATCGTCCGTCGCCGCAAGACCGGCAAGAACAAGCGCTGAGTAGGGAAGA
>JAOPXK010000122.1 GCA_025965195.1 Marmoricola sp. | reverse complement strand
CGTCGAGGAACCCCCGGAGCACCTCAAGTTCATCTTCGCGACCACCGAGCCCGAGAAGGTCATCCCGACCATCCGCTCGCGCACCCATCACTATCCCTTCCGGCTGATCCCGCCGCGCACGCTCTCGGACTACCTCGCGTCGTTGTGCGAGAAGGAGGGCGTGAAGATCGACCCGGCCGCGCTGCCGCTCGTCGTCCGCGCCGGCGCCGGGTCAGCACGCGACTCGCTCTCCGTCCTCGACCAGCTGCTCGGCGGGGCAGGCCCCGACGGGGTGACCTACGAAGTCGCCACCAGCCTCCTCGGCTACACCCCCGACACCCTGCTCGACGAGGTCATCGATGCGTTCTCGGCGGCTGATGGCGGGACCGTGTTCGGAGTCGTCGACAAGGTCATCGAGACCGGGCAGGACCCGCGGCGTTTCACCGAGGACGTGTTGCGGCGGCTCCGTGACCTGGTCATCGTCTCGGCTGTTCCTGATGCTCCTGCCTCCGGGCTGATCGACGTACCCGAGGACCAGGCGGAGCGGCTCGTCGCCCAGGCGGCCCGATTCGGCAAGACCGACCTGGTCCGGGCTGCAGACCTCTTTGCGGCCGGGTTGACCGAGATGCGCGGTGCGACCGCGCCCCGGTTGCTGCTCGAGCTGATCTGCGCGCGGGTGCTGCTTCCCGGGGCCGACGACTCGACCGATGGACTGACCGCTCGGCTTGATCGTCTCGAGCGGCGCGTAGGGGTCGTTGACTCCTCCGACGGGGGCGGCGCGGGTGCGTCCGTCCCGGCCCCGCCGCGTGAGGCTCGCGTGGGTGGAGCCGACGCCGCCGCCGACGGGGACGGCTCGGGTGCGTCTGTCCCGGCCCCGCCGCGTGAGGGCGCGGGGGCGGCCAACCACCCCCTGCGCTCCTCCGTCGCTCCGGGGGAGCCAGTCCCATCCACGGCCGCCGCCACCCCCGCCCGCGTCGATGCCGTGCCGGCCGCGCCTTCCGCAGAGGCCGAGCCAGCGGTGGTCGAGGCTGAAGCCGAGCCGGAGCCCGAGGTTGTTGAGGCCGAGACTGGGACGGGGACTGGGTTGGGGCTGGCTGATGTACGGCGGCTCTGGCCTGACCTGCTCGACCGGGTGAAGGCGAAGCGGCGGTTCACCTGGATCCTGCTCAGCCAGAACGCTCAGGTGATCGGGGTCGAGGGGAGCATTCTGACGGTCGGGTTCAAGACGGCTGGGGCCCGTGACTCGTTTGTCGGGGGCGGCAGCGAGGAGGTGCTGCGCGAGGCCGCCATCGATGCGATCGGCGCGGACTGGACAGTCGAGGCGATCGTCGATCCGTCCGCTACTCCGGGTGCCGACACGGCTCCGCGGGTGATCAAGTCCGCGATCGAGGACCCGGTTGCCCGCCCGGTGACCTCGGTGACCACGGCGGACGGCTCGGTCACAGGCGTCGTTGCTACTCCTCCGGACTGGGCCTCCGATGACGCTGCGCCGCCCGGGCAATCGCCCGGGCCGCCGACTGGGCAGCCTCACCCGCCCGAGTCTCAGGGCGTTCAGCCCGCGCGACCGGCGGCGGCGCCGGAGACGATTGCCTCTGCGCGCGGCAACATCACCCAGACCAGGCCCGGCGGGCAGACTCGCGAGAAGGCGCCCGACACCCGGGATGCCGATGCCGACCGCGACGACCCGGACGCCGATGACACCGGTCTGAACAGCACCGAGCTGCTCCAGCAAAAGCTGGGCGCGACCGTGATCGAAGAGATCACCCACGAATGAAGGAGCACGGCTGATGAGCGAGAACCCGTTCGGCGAGGGTGGATTCGACCTGAGCGCGATGCTGGAGCAAGCGCAACAGATGCAGGCCCAGCTGATGGATGCCCAGGCCAAGCTGGCTCAGCAGGTCGTTCAGGGCACAGCCGGCGGCCTGGTCACCGTCAAGCTCACGGGTGCCGGCGAGCTCACGGGTGTCGACATCAAGGCGGGCTCGTTCGACGGCAACGACGCCGACGCACTGGCCGACCTCGGCGACCTGATCGTTGCGGCCTACCGCGACGCGAAGAACAAGGCCGACGGGCTTGCCCAGCAGGCGCTCGGTCCGCTGGCCGGAGGACTGGGCGACCCGGGTGCGGGCGGCCTCGGCGGCTTCGGCGGTCCGAGCGGCGAGGTCGGCGGTCCCGGTGTATGAGGGCGTTGTCCAGGACCTGATCGACGAGCTCGGACGGCTTCCCGGGGTCGGGCCAAAGGGCGCCCAGCGGATCGCCTTCCACCTGCTCGCGGCCGACCCGATCGACGTACGCCGTCTCGCGGACGTGCTCGTCGAGATGAAGGAGAAGGCCAAGTTCTGTGCGATCTGCGGCAATGTCTCCACCGACGAACTCTGCCGCATCTGTCGCGACCCACGCCGTGACCCGACGGCGATCTGCGTCGTGGAGGAGCCCAAGGACGTGGTCGCGATCGAGCGGACCGGCGAGTTCCGGGGCCGCTATCACGTGCTCGGAGGGGCGATTTCGCCGCTCGAGGGCATCGGCCCGGAGCAGCTCCGGATCCGCGAGCTGATCGCCCGGCTCAACGACGGCGTCGTGACCGAGATCATCCTGGCGACCGACCCGAACATCGAGGGCGACGCCACTGCGGCCTATCTCACCCGCACTTTGCTCCCCATCGGCTTGCGCGTGACGCGTCTAGCCAGTGGACTACCTGTGGGTGGTGACCTCGAGTACGCCGACGAGGTCACCTTGGGAAGGGCTTTCGCAGGGAGACGCAATGTCAGTGACTGACAACGACCACGAGGACTTCGCGCAGCAGATCGCTGATGCTGCCGAGTCGTTCCTGGTTGCGCTGCAGGCGATTTCGCAGGAGGAGGCGGCCGGGTCCGTGATACCCCTGCTGCTGCTCGAGACCAGCCAGATCCTGCTGGCCGGTGCCCGGCTGGGGGCCCAGACGGACTTCACGCCGGAGCAGGAGTACCAGCCCGACGTCGGTCCCGACCCGGATCTCGACAAGATGAGGCTCCGGCTGGCCCGGCTGCTCGACAGCGTCGACACCTACAGCTACAACTTCGACCCCTACGACCCCGAGCTGGTCACCGCGCAGCTCTCCGACGACCTGACCGCGATCGCGATGGACATCGCGAACGGTCTGCGCCACTTCCGGGACGGCAACACCGACGAGGCGCTGTGGTGGTGGCAGTTCTCCTACGTCGCATCGTGGGGCAACAACGCGAGCGCCGTACTCCGTGCCCTGCAGTCGATCGTGGCCCACGACCGACTCGACCAGGACCTCGACTTCGAGAGCGAACAGATCGCAGCAGCGGAGGCTGCTTTGGACGGCGACCCTCAGCCGATCTGAGCAATCGATAGAATCGTGGTTCGGATGTGAACCCGACAAGGGCAAACTTGTGGTGCAGAGCTGATCGGAGCCAGTGACGTGGGCGTTGTCGTGCAGAAGTACGGCGGTTCCTCCGTTGCCGACGCCGAAGGGATCAAGCGGGTCGCCCAGCGCATCGCCGACACCAAGCGTCGTGGCAACGACGTCGTGGTCGTCGTCTCCGCCATGGGTGACACCACCGACGAGCTGATCGACCTCGCCGAACAGGTCTCCCCGCTGCCCGCCGGCCGCGAGCTCGACATGCTGCTGACCGCGGGTGAGCGCATCTCGATGGCGTTGCTCGCGATGGCGATCGGCAACCTCGGCCTCGACGCCCGGTCGTTCACGGGCAGCCAGGCCGGTGTGATCACCGACGGCGCCCACGGCAAGGCCAAGATCATCGACGTCACGCCTGGACGCATCGAGCAGGCGCTCGCCGCTGGTGCGATCGCGATCGTCGCGGGCTTCCAGGGTGTCAGCCAGGACACCAAGGACATCACCACGCTGGGACGCGGCGGCTCGGACACCACCGCTGTTGCGTTGGCGGCGGCTCTGCACGCCGACGTGTGCGAGATCTACAGTGACGTGGACGGCGTCTTCACCGCTGACCCCCGCATCGTCGCCACCGCCCGCAAGCGCGACCACATCTCCTACGAGGAGATGCTCGAGATGGCTGCGTGCGGCGCCAAGATCCTGCACCTGCGGTGCGTCGAGTACGCCCGCCGTTACGACATGCCGATCCATGTGCGCTCGTCGTTCAGCCAGAAGAACGGCACCTGGATCTCTGATGAGAAGGACGAGTCAATGGAGCAAGCGATCATCGCCGGCGTCGCCCACGACCGGAGCGAGGCCAAGATCACCGTTGTCGGTGTGCCCGACAAGGTCGGTGAGGCCGCCCGCATCTTCGAGGCGCTCGCCGCCTCCCAGGTGAACCTGGACATGATCGTGCAGAACGTCTCCGCTGCCGCGACCAGCCTGACCGACATCTCGTTCACGTTGCCGCGCGCGGACGGCCAGGCCGCGGTTGCCGCGCTCACCGCGATCAAGCCCGAGGTCGGCTACGCCTCGCTGATGTACGACGACCAGATCGGCAAGATCTCGCTGATCGGCGCCGGCATGCGCTCGCACCCGGGCATCACCGCGAAGTTCTTCAGCGCGATCGCCTCCGCCGGCGTGAACATCGAGATGATCTCCACCTCCGAGATCCGGATCTCGGTGATCGTCAACGAGGCCCAGGTGGACGACGCCGTGATGGCCGCGCACTCCGCGTTCGACCTCGACGCTGATGAGGTCGAGGCCGTTGTCTACGGCGGGACCGGCCGATGACATCCATCGGGATCGTCGGCGCCACCGGACAGGTCGGCGTCGCCATGCGCCAGATTCTGCTGGAGCGGAACTTCCCGGCTGACGAGATCCGGTTCTTCGCGTCCGCGCGTTCTGCAGGCACGGTGCTGCCCTACGGTGACCGCGAGATCACCGTCGAGGACGCCGCCACGGCAGACCCGTCCGGGCTCGACATCGCGTTGTTCTCCGCAGGTGCCACCACCTCGCGTGCGTTGGCCCCGGTCTTTGCCGCCGCCGGGGTGATCGTCGTCGACAACTCGTCCGCCTTCCGGATGGACCCCGACGTCCCGCTGGTCGTCAGCGAGGTCAACCCGGAGGCGATTTCCCAAGCCCGCAAGGGGATCATCGCCAATCCGAACTGCACGACGATGGCGGCCATGCCGGTCCTCAAGCCGTTGCACGACGAGGCCGGGTTGGTGCGGTTGATCGCATCGACGTACCAGGCGGTGTCCGGTTCCGGCGTCGCCGGCGTCGACGAGCTGTCGTCTCAGGTCGAGGCGGCTGGCGAGAAGGCCCGTGAGCTCGCGTACGACGGCTCAGCCGTCGCGTTCCCCGCCCCGGTGAAGTACGAACGGACCATCGCCTACAACGTCCTGCCGCTCGCCGGATCGATCGTCGATGACGGCCTGTACGAGACCGACGAGGAGAAGAAGCTCCGCAACGAGTCACGAAAGATCCTCGGCCTGCCCGACCTGCTGGTCTCCGGCATCTGCGTGCGGGTGCCCGTCTTCACCGGCCACTCGCTGGCGATCAACGCGGAGTTCTCCTCGGCGATGACCCCCGAGCGGGCGCGCGAGATCCTGGCATCGGCGCCCGGCGTCGAGCTGAGCGACATCCCGAACCCGCTCGAGGCGGCCGGCCAGGACCCGTCGTACGTCGGCAGGCTGCGACAGGACCCGGGCGTGCCCGACAACCGCGGGCTGGCCCTGTTCATCAGCAACGACAACCTTCGCAAGGGTGCCGCGCTCAACACCGTGCAGATCGCCGAGCTGATCGCCGCCACGCTGCGCTGAGTCGGCTACTCCTCGGCAGTTTCGACGAAGGTCTGCGTGACCCACCACGACAGCAGGAACGTCACTGCCGTCAGGCAAGGAATCACGAGGAGCATCCAGCGCGAGTCGAGGGAGCTCAGGAAGAACAGCATCGCGATCACGGCGACCAGGGCCACGCCGAGGAAGCTGGTGCTGGTCGGGTCGTCGACGTGCGCTGCCCTCAGGATGAGTCCACCCAGGAGCACCATCGCGGCCAGGATCACGACGATCGACAGCACGCCCAGTCCGCCGCAGCTGCCGTTGCCCTTGACGGCCGTGCAGCCCTTGCTGGCCCCGGAGCCGAGGAGTACGCCGATCACGCCGATCACGGCACCGGTCACGACCGCCGCGATCCGGCCGTCGATGCGGGGCAGTCGAAGTCCGCTGCGTTGGCGCGCAGCCTTGGGCGGTTTTGCCGCCTTGGGGGCTCTCGGCGGCTTCGGCGTCCTGGTTGCCTTGGGACGCTTCGGGGCCTTGGCCGGCTTCGGTCGCTTGGTGGTCTGCGCGCTGGTGCTGAACGACGACGGCGGGGGAATGCTGGCGGTGGGAGAGACCGGCGTCCTCGGCAGGACCTGGGTCGGCTCCTGGGTCGGCTTCTGGGTCAACTCACTGTCAGCGGGCGCGGCTGGCGCCACCGGCCGGGCCGATGCGGGTGCCGCCGGTGCCGGTGTAGCCGGAGTAGCCGGTGTAGCCGGAGTCGCCGGGGCGACTGCCGCGGGGATCGTCTGGCGGGGTCGCGCGGGAGGCTCGGTGGCAGCGGGCGGCGTACTCGCGGGTGGCGTGACCGCACCGGGCCGTTTGGCGACGACTGCGCGCAGCTCGGCGGTGAAGTCGACGGGATCCTCGTCGGGTGCTGCTTCGGCTGCATCGGCCGACTTGTCGTTCTTCTTCTTGCGACGGAACCCAAGATTGAGCGACGGCAGTTCGAGGTTTGGCTCGTTGCCGCTTTCGTCCGGCGTTTCAGGCATGTTTTGAAGTCTGCCAGATCGTGGTGCCGAACCGCGGACCTTCGACGGGGCTCAGGTCCTCGGCCGGTTCGTTCCGAAGGTCGAGTCGGGCGCGAACCGAAGGGGAGTGAGGAACGGGACGGGCTCGGCGAACAGTTCCTCGAGCTCGACCTCGTCGTTGAGCAGCATCGCCGCCCGGATCCAGCCGTTGTGGGTCACGACGTACACGTCCGTGTCGGAGTCCGGGCCCGACTCAGGCGACATCAGCATCCCGACGAAGTCCGCAACGCGGGCGCACAGGTCGGCAACGCTCTCGCCTCCGGGCGCAGCGGCCCGTGGGTCGATGACGCCGTCGATGAAGGTGCCCGGCCAGCGGAGCTCGACGGTTGCGTGGTCGAGTCCCTCCCAGTCGCCGACCGATCGTTCGAGCAGCCGATCGTCGAGGTTGACGGGTTCACCGGGAAACAGCACGTCGGCTGCGCTCAGTGCCCGCAGCATCGGCGAGGAGTAGATGGTCCGTGCGCGTCCGGGGGCGATCCGGTAGGCGGCCGGGGAGTCCAGGCCGAGCGCGGGTACGTCGATCCGCCCCATGAACACGCCGCCCGTGTTCGCGGCGGTCGGCGCATGGCGCACGAGGTGGATCGTCACTTCGTCATCGTCGCAGGCACCCACCGACGAGTTCTATCGGGTAGATGTTTACGCTCTACAAATCAGGTCCGACGGTGACCGCCAGACAGCGCCCGAGGACTGCAGCCTGACCGCACTAGGGTGGGTGGCCTTATGACCGAGGTGACCGACGACTGGTTCGCACGCCGTACCAGCGTCTGGCAGGACTGGCCGCTCGACGACCTGCTCGCGGCCAAGGCGCGCTCCGGAACCACGGTCAGCCTGGTCATCCCGGCCCGCAACGAGGCCGACACCGTTGCCGACATCGTCAGCCGGGTCCGTCGTGACCTGGTCGAGACTGCCGGGCTCGTCGACGAGATCGTCGTGATCGACTCCGACTCGACCGACGCGACAGCCGAGCTGGCCCGAGCGGCGGGGGCCGTTGTGCACCGAGCGGTCGACATCCGACCTGAGCTCGGCACCATGCGGGGCAAGGGCGAGGCGATGTGGAAGTCGCTCTTCGTGACCACCGGCGACGTGCTGGTGTTCATGGACGCGGACCTGACCGAGTGGGACACCCACTTCGTGACCGGGATGCTCGGTCCGCTGCTGCTCGAGGCGGATGTCGACCTGGTGAAGGCGTTCTACGATCGTCCGCTGATCCAGCAGGACGGCGGCTCCTCCGAGGGTGGTGGCCGGGTGACCCAGTTGGTGGCTCGTCCGCTGCTGGCCCTGCGCTGGCCCGAGCTCAGCGCGCTGATCCAGCCGCTGGCCGGCGAGTGGGCGATCAGGCGATCGCTGTTCGAGCGGCTCTCGGTGCCGACCGGGTACGGCGTCGAGCTGGGCGCCGTCCTCGACACCTATCTTCTCGAGGGGCTGGACGCGATCGCTCAGGTTGACCTGGGCCGCCGCGCGCACAGCCACCAGACGTTGCGGGCGCTGGGGGGCATGGCGCTGGAGGTGCTGGCCGTGGCCGATCGCCGCGCCGGCGTACCGAGGAACGAGGATCGCGTCGAGCTCCGCCAGTTCGAGGCCGCCGACGGCGAGACGATCCCGGTCTCGCGCGAGGTGGCGCTGACCGAGCGCCCACCTGCCATCTCCGTAGCCGGCGCGATCGAAGAGGTGTCCTGATGTTGAAGCTCGGTCACCGCGAGTTCGCCGACGATGCCCTTCTGGTGATGGCGATCGTCAACCGCACCCCGGATTCGTTCTACGACAAGGGTTCGACGTACGACGAGGGGCCGGCGCTGGACCGGGTCCGTCAGGTCGTCGAGGAGGGCGCCGACATCGTCGACATCGGCGGCATCAAGGCCGGTCCCGGCGAAACGATCGATGCGGCCGAGGAGATGCGGCGGGTGGTGGGCTTCGTCTCCGCCGTACGAGCCGAGTTTCCTGATCTGGTCATCAGCGTCGACACCTGGCGTTCGGAGGTCGGTCGTGAGGTCTGCCGCGCCGGCGCCGACCTGCTCAACGATGCCTGGGGCGGCCACGATCCGCAGCTGGCGGCGGTCGCTGCGGAGTGCGACGCGTCGATCGTCTGCACCCACACCGGCGACGCGACACCACGGACCAGGCCGCATCGGGTCGAGTACGCCGACGTGGTCGCCGACGCGATCGAGCGGACCGTTGCGCTCGCCGAGCGTGCGGTCTCCCTCGGTGTCGACCCGCGGGGGGTCCTGATCGACCCGGCCCACGACTTCGGCAAGAACACCTGGCACTCCCTCGAGCTGACCAGACGCCTGGACGAGATGGTCGCAACCGGTTGGCCGGTGCTGGTCTCCCTGTCCAACAAGGACTTCGTGGGCGAGACCCTGGACCAACCGGTCAACGAACGCCTGGTCGGCACCCTGGCCGCGACCGCGATCAGTGCCTGGCATGGTGCGCGGGTCTACCGGGTGCACGAGGTCGTCGAGACCCGCCAGGTCCTCGACATGGTCTCGACGATCCGGGGGACCCGGCTTCCTGCCCGGGTGGTCCGCGGCCTCGCCTGACGGCTGACCGGGCCGAAACGTGCGGATGGTGCCGATCCCGCTGAGCACGCCGAACACCGAGGCCAACAGCTCCCCAGCGCATCCGGGCCGGCCCACAGGCAACCGCGCCCGGACCAGAGGTCGATCCCACAGCCGTACGGCGCCGACCGGAAGCGCGCCGGCGGCGAACAGGATCGCAACGGCGATCGCGTTGACCGTCGGGAAACAGGACTCCGAATGGGCTTGCCGACCATGCCGATCTCGCCACCCAGGGCGTAGTGGGCCCGGCAGCAGCCGTATCCGGTCAACCAGCCAGCCAGGTTGCCACCCGCTGTCGTTGGG
Organism: Marmoricola sp.; assembly: GCA_025965195.1. Lineage (GTDB taxonomy): Bacteria > Actinomycetota > Actinomycetes > Propionibacteriales > Nocardioidaceae > Marmoricola. The sequence goes on along the minus strand of JAOPXK010000122.1, from coordinate 60 downwards.
CATCCGATGGCGGCCGCGTCGGACGGATCACATCGACGCTTGCTCTGGACAGTTCGCGCA
>JAOPXK010000118.1 GCA_025965195.1 Marmoricola sp. | reverse complement strand
CCCCGCAGGTGAAGGTGGTCGGTGCAGGGAAAACGCTTGCCGTGTAGGTGCCACCCGCAACCACGACGCCGTCTGTCCAGGGGGCCGCCCAGGTCGGGCCGGCCAGGAGGCCCGGCGGAGCGAGCGTTGCCATGACTACGAAGAGAGCCGCCGTCGACTTGGCGAACGGGCGGCGGCGCTTTCGTTGCGCGCGACGTCCGGGGCGCGAGGCCGGCGGGGGGCGGTCGTCGGGCGAACGGCCCGGCCCGTCGGACCTTGGCCGCCTGAAGGTCAGCAGGAGCATCAGTGCGACGTACAGCCCGAGCACGAAGACACCGAACCGGCTCGAGGCTGCCGACACCACATAGCCGAGCTTCGGGACGTCGAACATGATCCGCTGCACCTTGACGGCCGTGTAGATCTCCGCGTCCGGCGTCTTGTTCGCGTCGCCCTTCAGCTTGAGCTGGCGGGCATCCCCTTGCTTCGCTGAGCTGACCAGCCGGTGGGTCACGCGTTCACCGGAGGAGTTGATCACCGAGACGATGTCTCCCGGATGGAGCGCCGAGGCGTCCACGGTCCGGGAGAACGCGAGGTCACCGGTCTTGATGGCGGGAGACATCGATCCGGACCGGAACAGCAGCGGCTTCACCCCGAACAGGGCCCCGGCGAGGGTCATCGCGATGCAGAGCACGCCGACGATCGCTCCGAGAGTCAGTGAGACTTCGCGCAGCATCCGCAGAATCCGACGTCCGGTCATGAGACGTCCGAGGTACCCGTCGCTGTGAAGGTCGCTGTCGCGGTCTTGCCCTGCAGTGACGACGGTGCCGCAGGGTCGAAGGTGATCTGGAAGCACAGCGCCTCGGTCCCGGCTGCCGCGAGCGGCCCGCGCCGGGTGCCGATGATGGCGGTTGTCGTCACATTCGTGAGCGCAGTCGCGGGATACACCGAGGTTCCTGCACTGCAGGTGGCGGAGTTGCCCGAGCCAGTGACGGTTCCGGTCGTGATCGTCAGCTTCAGTGCCCCGGCTGTGTGGTACGCCGCGGCATCGGTTCCGGTGAGTCCACCGACCAGGGTGTACTTGAGGGGCGCGGTGCCGTTGTTCTTGATCGTGAGGATCTGGGCAGATGTGTTGCCCGGCACCATCGCCGCCATGGCCAAGGTGGTTGTCGCGTAGGCATCCGAGCTGTTCACCTGGAGGTCCAGGGTGCCGGCGGTGAAGGTCGTGCCGCTGATCACGACGTCGTCGGTCCAGAACGCGAACGTGCCGACCGCACCCATGCCGAGGGCGATCCCGAGGCACAGGAAGGCGCGGATCCGGCCGCCGCGACGTCGCTTGGGCTGTGGTGCCAGGTGCTCAGACATGTGCGCCTTCTTTGTCTATTTCGCGTCGGTGTGACGCCGGCGCAGGCATGGTGCCGGTCGTCGCTCGGGTCCGCTTTCGCACCCTGTCACGCCCGGCGCCGACGAACATGTAAACGGCGTAGAGAAGCAGGAACGAGACGACCGCGACAATCGCGAGGTGCCGCTCGTTCCCGGTGATCAGGCTCGTCACGTAGCCGAGGTAGGGCACGTAGTACCAGCGCTCGCCCTTGATCTGAGCCGCCAGCACCCACTTGGCATCAGGTGAGTTGTTGGCGTCCCCCTTGAACTGGAACAGCGACTTGCCACGGCCATCGATGCCCTTGGCAATCACGCGGTGGGTAACCACCGTGGGCATTCCCGACTCGAGTTGGTAGGTGACCACGTCACCGATGGAGATCTTGTCGGGATCCACTGGCTTGACCACCACCAGGGTTCCCGGTGGCATCGCCGGGCGCATCGAACCGGTGAGGATGACGTACGGCGTCGCGCCAGCAAGTCTCGGCAACAGTACGGAGACGATGACAGTCACCGAGATGCCGAGGATCAGCAGCCATGCGCCCAGCCGGCCGATCCAGTCTGCAATCCCGAATGCTTTCGGCATCGTCGCTCCTTCCCGGTGGGTGGAACTGGTCCCGAGTGCGGACTCGGGACCGGTTCCACCACGTTCAGACATCGGACTCGATCGATCAGCTGTGGTTGTCGGTCTGGGTCGCCGTCAGCGTGATGTCGCTCAACGCCGCCGAGACGTCCTGAGACGAGTTGTCGACCGTGCTGCCGAACGGGAAGTCAACGGAGAACGTGGCCGTGACCGCGTACGGGCCGCCGGCCGCCAGTGCGACTGGAGTACCTGCAACGACTGTGGTGTTGCTGAAGGTGCCGCCGTTGATCTTGAACACGGCGCTCGTGACCAGGCTGTCGGCGAGCGCGCCACTCCACTCCGGTGTGGCCACGTCGAGGTTGGCCGCCAGGTGATCACCCTCTGCGGTCAGCGTGTAGGTGCAGACCCGGCTGAGCGAGTCCCCGGGGACGATTTCGCGGCCGTCCAGATCCCCGCCGGTGCCGCCGGTTGCGTCGAGCTGCCAATCGCCGCACGTGCCGAGTGCCAGGTTGAGGCGGCCCGACTGAATGCTGGTGCCGGTGATCGTCTGCTGGCTGTTCCAGTACGCCAACGAGCCTGCGCCGCCGAGCAGCACGACTCCCGCTGCCGCTGCCGCTGCCGCTCCCTTTGTTGCCTTGTTCATGATGCTCTCCCTCTACGCGGTGTTGTCCCGGATCGCGCTTCGATCCGTCGACAAGATGACTGTGACGGCCGGGCGGACGATTCCGGACAAACTGGGGCCTAAATGGCCCTTCCAACCCCAAGGGCCAACCGAACGGCCGGGGGAGGTATAGACCAGTGGCGGTTGCGGGTGAGGGGCCGATCACAGCGGGCTCAGGTTTCGGTCGGCAACCCGTCAATGAATGCGGCCGCGATCAGGTCGTCGAGCGGCACGGACGGGTCGAGTACGGCGCCCCGGGCCCGGGCGTGACCGTCGACCAGGAACCAGATCGAGTCGCTCATCAGCCTGGCCAGCACCTCCGCGCTGGGAACCTGCTCCGGCCGGGACAACCAGTAACGGACGGTCCCGAGCGCCTGACCGACCAGACCGAAGATCATCGGGTCGAGTGCGTCGCGGTCGTCGTCACTGAGCTGCACCCCGACGACCTCGGCGCCGAGCGTGAACAGCCCGGAGACCTGGTCCGCGATCTGCTGGATCGCGAGCTGGAGCTCGTTGGGGCCGGCGTCGCCCTCGCGCTCGAGCTGCGCGATCCGGTGCAGCGCGGGATGAGCAGCAGCCCAGCCGACGTACGTCTTCACGATCCGCATGATGATGTCGTTGATGCTGCCGCTGAGCTTGACCTCGGGCGCGAGCTCGACCCGGAGCATGTCGAGGATGCGCGCCTGTACGGCCCGGTCCAGGTCCGCGCGGTCGGTGAAGTGCCGATAGACGACCGTGCGCATCAGGCCGGCGCGTTCGGCGATCTTCTGGACGTGGATCTCGGAGGCGTTCGGCTCCTCCTCGAGTACGGCGACGGCCGCATCGAGGATCGCGACTCGTCGCTCCAGCTTGTGCTGGTCCCACCGGGACTGGCGTCCGTCAGGCCTGCTCCCGGAGTCCTTGGAGTCGCTTGCATTCACGGCATCGACACTAGGGGACGGTGGTCGGGCGCCTGCGGACATTCCGCTGCGGCCGACCGGTGGATCGAGCGGGGTGTCACCTCGCGGCGACACTCAAGCCAGCGGCCGCCGCTGCCAGTGCGCGGCGACCTCGATCCGGCCCTCATCGAAGCAGGCCGTGAGCCCGGCGTCCGCGAACGCCTCGATCGCCTCATCCAGCAGGGCGTCACCCGGGGCCGCGTTGGCGGTCGTGCCGTGCCAGAGGTTGACCTCGAGCATCCCGGCGTCGATCGCGTGCCAGACGTCCGATGCGGTGAACCAGGCGATCCCCCTCGGGCGTTCGCTCGCGTCGTCGAGCAGGGCCTTCGCCGACCAGTGGTCCGCGCACCCCTGGAGTACGACGATCCCGCGAGCCCCCAACCCTGCAAAAGCATTCTCGAGCCGATCGTGGTCGGTGACCGCCGGCCACGTCGCAGCGGTGAGACGCCACTCGTCGGCCACCGACGCGATCCAGCCCAGTGCGGTCGCATCCGCAGGGAGGTCGGGATGGTCGACCGCGATCACGCCACTGATCTCGCTCAGCGCCTCGGCCGGCGAGAGCAACCCGGAGCGGACCACGTCAGCGGCCCACGCCCGGGTGTGTTCGAGTGGGGTCACCAGCCGCGTTCGGACAACCGGTGCGACTGCGGGAGCTCGTCGACGTTGATGCCGACCATGGCCTCGCCCAGACCGCGCGAGACCTTGGCGACCACATCGGGGTCGTCGTGGAAGGTGGTCGCCTTGACGATCGCCTCGGCACGCTGGGCCGGGTTGCCGGACTTGAAGATGCCCGAACCGACGAAGACGCCCTCGGCGCCGAGCTGCATCATCATCGCGGCGTCCGCCGGGGTGGCGATGCCGCCGGCGGTGAACAGGACAACCGGCAGCTTGCCGCTGGCCGCGACCTCCTTGACCAGCTCATACGGCGCCTGGAGCTCCTTGGCAGCGACGTACAGCTCGTCGTCGGAGAGGACGGTGAGCCGACGTAGCTGGCCGCGGATCGTGCGCATGTGGGTGACTGCGTTGGAGACGTCACCGGTGCCGGCCTCGCCCTTGGAGCGGATCATCGCCGCGCCTTCGGTGATCCGGCGCAGGGCCTCGCCGAGGTTGGTGGCGCCACAGACGAAGGGCACCGTGTAGGCCCACTTGTCGATGTGGTTCGCGTAGTCGGCCGGTGTGAGCACTTCGGACTCGTCGATGTAGTCGACGCCGAGGCTCTGCAGGATCTGCGCCTCGGCGAAGTGACCGATACGGGCCTTCGCCATCACCGGGATGGAGACCGACGCGATGATGCTGTCGATCATGTCGGGGTCGCTCATCCGGGAGACACCACCCTGCGCACGGATGTCGGCGGGGACCCGCTCGAGCGCCATCACGGCGACGGCGCCGGCGTCCTCGGCGATCTTGGCCTGCTCGGCGGTGACGACATCCCTGATCACCCCGCCCTTGAGCATCTCGGCCATGCCGCGCTTGACGCGACTTGTCCCGGTGTGAGCACCGGTGGACTCGTGGTTGATCGGGGACTCGGGGGAAACGTCTGCTGCCATGCGGCAAGTTTACGGCCGTTCGCACGGGGTTTGTGCCGGGGCCGGGACTCGGCTCAGCGACCGGGGCCGAACGTGTCCGGCGCCACGTCGTCGAAGTCGATCGTGTCCAGTGGACCGGCATGCCCGGTCAGGTGGAACCACCGCACGCGAAGCCGCCCGCGGAGGTGACGCGCGGACGCGACCAGGTCGTTGTGGAACCGTCTGGCGAGCTCCACCCGATGGCTCGACGCCTCCAGCTTGTCGAGCAGATCGGCATCCATCTCGCGCAGCCGGCCGGTCCCACCGGCGTCGTCGAAGACCGCCCGGAGCGCGCTCGACAGGTCGGACTCGGCGGCCTCGAAGCCATCGTCGACGGCGCGTGCGCGCGCAGCAGCATCGGCGAGTACGACGGCCTCCGCATCGTCGAGCACCCCCGCCGCGGCGATCTCGAGCGTCCAGCCGGAGCGCTCGAGCAGCCGGCGGCGTACGGACTCACGCGCCAGCTCGACCCGGTGGTGCAGGTTGTCGAGCCGGGTCGCCGTCCAGGACAACCAGGAGCCGAACGCGGTCGCCAGCAGTACGACGGCCAGCGCGGACGCGAGCCAGATCACAGGTCCACCACCGTCTCGTAGACCCGCTCGATCTCGGTCGCGACCTGCGACCAGTCGTAGCGGTTCACCTCGACGGAGGCGGCCGCACTCAGCTGGTGGCGCAACGGCTCGTCATCGAGCAGCCGAGTGAGCACAGCGGCCAGGTCTTCGACGTCCTTGCTGCGGAAGGTCGCGCCGAGCCGAGCGTCGTCGAGCACCCGGCGGAAGGCCGGTAGGTCGCTGGCGAGCACGGCCGCGCCAGCAGCCATCGCCTCAACGAGCACGATGCCGAAGCTCTCGCCACCGGTGTTCGGCGCGACGTACACATCAGCGGAGGCAAGCGCCCTGGCCTTCTCGACGTCATTGACCGGACCGAGGAAGCACACCTGGGCGCGAACCTGCTCCGGGAGCCGCTCCCTGGCTTGCTCGATGTCTCCGCCGCCCACGACCAGCAATCTCAGACCCGGCCGCTCGATCGAGGCGAACGCATCGAGCAGGAGTGCGAGCCCCTTGCGCGGGTCGTCGAGGCGACCGACGAACGCGATCGTCTGCTCGCCCTGCCACTCCGGACGCGGCTCGGCGAGACGGAAGCGATCGACGTACAACCCGTTGGGGATGACCACCGGCTCGCCTCCGATGTGCTGCACGAGGGTTTCGCGGGCGTACTCCGAGACGGCGATGCGGGCCGCGATCCGTTCGAGCCGAGGACGCAGGAGGCCGGCCGCCGCAGACATCACTCGCGAGCGTGGGTTGGCGATGTGGAACGTCGCAACCACGGGTACGTCGGCGGCGCCGAGGGCGAGGAGGCCGAGACTGGGGGCGCCAGGCTCGTGGATGTGTACGACGTCGAAGTGGCCCTCGGCCAGCCAGCGCCGCACCCGTGAGCTCGCGATCGGCCCGAACATCACCCGCCCGACGGCGCCGTTGTAGGGCACCGGCACGGCCCGACCTGCCGCGACGACGAAGTCCGGCAGCTCGTCCGTGTCCTCCGCCGGCGCGAGCACGGAGACCTGATGGCCGCGAGTGATCAGCTCCTCGGCGAGGTCCTTGATGTGGTTCTGCACTCCCCCGGGCACGTCGAGGGAGTAGGGACAGACCAGGCCCACCTTCATGACGACCTCACAGGTCGGCCTCGAACACTCGCTGCATCATGTGCCAGTCCAGGGGGTGCGCCCGGATCGACTCGGTGAACGCGTCGGCCACGCCCTGCATCATCACGTCGACCTCACCGTGCGGGATCGGCTGGTGGAACCTCAGCGACATCCGCGGGCCGTCGTACCAGAGCGTGACCGGGATCAACGGCGCTCCGGTCCGCTTCGCGAGAACGGCCGGGCCGGGCGGGACCTTTGCCGGCTCGCCGAGAAGCTCGACGGTCACCGAGCTGCGCGAGAGATCGCGATCGGCCAGCAGACAGACCAGCCCGCCGCCCGTCACCCACTTCGCCAGCTCGGGAAGCGGGTCAGTCCCGCCGGTGAGAGGCACGACGTGGATGCCGATGCTCTCCCGATATGCGACGAACTCGTCGAAGAGCCGCTCCGGCTTGAGCCGCTCCGCGACCGACATCACCTGGCTGACCTCGCGACCGGCCCAGGCGCCCGCCCAGTCCCAATTCGCCATATGGGGAAGGGCAACCACGACGCCACGGCCTGCCGCGATCGCTTGCTGGATGACCTGGGCATCGATCGGATCGGTGCGGGCAACCAGGTCGTCGAGCGGCCAGCTCGGCAGCCGGAACGACTCGCACCAGTAGCGCAGATAGGAGCGCACCGCCGTCCGCAGGTCGTCGGCGTCGCTGACCCCGGCGCGGGAAAGGTTGCTGCGCAGCCGCTGGACGCTTTTCCCGTTGGCGGCGAAGACCCGATCGGCGATGCGGTCGAACAGCGCCCGCGACCGTCGTTCCGGGAGCCGGCGTACCACCTGCCAGCCGGCGACATAGCCACTGGCCCGCGCGCGCTCGAGCAGTCGAGCAGCGCCGCTCATCGCGTCAGGCCGCGGGACCGGCAGCGGCCCGCGCCTGGTCGCGAACGGTGAGGATCCGCTGGGCGACGGTCACCGTGCTCGCGAGGGCCAGGAGGCCGAGCGCAATCGGGATGGCCCACAGGATCTTGTCCGTCACGCCGAGCTTGCGGAGCAGATCAGCCAGTCCGACGGTGACCAGGATGAACACCAGCCGGTCGGCGCGCTCGGCGATGCCGACCTTGGCCTGCATGCCGAGGGACTCGGCCTTGGCGCGGGCGTACGACGTCACCGAGCCCATGCTCAGGCAGTAGATCGCCAGCGCTGCATAGAAATTGTCCTTGCCGGGGCCGACGTAGTACATCGCCAGACCCCCGAAGATCGCGGCGTCACCGATCCGGTCGAGCGTGGAGTCGAGGAACCCCCCGAACACGCTCGTCTTCCCGGACTGACGCGCCATCGCGCCGTCGATCATGTCCGAGAACACGAACGCGGTGATGACCAGTACGCCGACCAACAACATCCCCTGGGGGAAGAAGATCAGCGCACCCGCACAGACGCCGAGGGTGCCGACGAACGTCACCGTGTTGGGGCTGACTCCCCAACGCAGCAACAGGTTGACGATCGGCTGGAAGATGCCGACCCAGAAGGCGCGAAAACGTTCAAGCATGGTGGCGAAAGGCTATCGGTTTCCGGCGGTCGTGCTGCCCGCGGTGGTCGAGCCGTTTCCGGTGGTCGAGCTTGTCGAGACCACTCCCGCACCCGGTCCCAAAGTGCACCCTCGGGCTCACCAGGCGTCCGCGAGCAGCGCGCGCGTGGAGGTGAGCAGTTCGGGGAGCGTCTTGGTCTGGCCGATGATGGGCATGAAGTTCTGGTCGCCGGCCCAGCGGGGCACCACGTGCTGATGGAGGTGGGCGGCGATCCCGGCGCCCGCAACAGCGCCCTGGTTCATCCCGATGTTGAATCCGTGTGCCCCCGAAACCGTCCGCACCACAACCATTGCCTGCTTGGTGAAAGTCGCGACCTCGCGCGTCTCGTCGTCGTCGAGCTCGGCGTAGTCGGCGACGTGACGGAACGGGCAGACCATCAGATGCCCCGGCGAGTAGGGATACAGGTTGAGCACGACGTACGAGTGCTCGCCTCGGTGCACGATCAGCCCGGCCTCGTCGGACAGCGACGGGATTCGGCAGAACGGGCACTCCCCCGGCGACTCGTCGGTCGGCTTGTTCTCACCACGGATGTAGGCCATCCGGTGCGGAGTCCAGAGCCGGTCGAGCGCGTCGGGATCACCGACACCGTCCTGGTGAACGGAGTCCGATCCGGCGCGCCCGACGTCGGTCATACCTGCACGCGGGTGGTGACGGCCTCGACGATCCGGGCAATCGCGTCGTCGACGGTCACACCATTCTCCTGGTGCCCGTCGCGATAGCGGAACGACACCGCGCCCGCCTCGACGTCGCTGTCGCCACCGATCAGCATGAACGGCACCTTCTGCAGCTGCGCGTTACGGATCTTCTTCTGCATCCGGTCGTCGGACTCGTCGACCTCGACGCGGATGCCGGCCTTCTTCAACTTGGCGGCCACCTCGTAGAGATAGTCGTTGTGCCGCTCGGCGATCGGGATCATCACGGCCTGAACCGGTGCCAGCCAGGGCGGGAACGCGCCCGCATAGTGCTCCACCAACACGCCGAAGAAGCGCTCGATCGAGCCGAACTTAGCCGAGTGGATCATCACCGGCTGCTGACGGCTGCCATCGGAGGCGACGTACTCGAGCTCGAACCGGGCGGGCTGGTTGAAGTCATACTGGATCGTCGACATCTGCCAGGTGCGGCCGATCGCATCCTTGACCTGGACCGAGATCTTGGGACCGTAGAACGCGGCTCCGCCCGGGTCCGGAACCAGCTCGAGACCGGTCTCGGTCGCTGCCTTGCGCAGCACCTCGGTGGCGGTCTCCCATTCTTGGTCGGAGCCGATGAACTTCTCGGAGTCCCCTCGGGTCGACAGCTCCAGATAGAAGTCCTCGAGACCGAAGTCCTTGAGCAGCCCCAGCACGAACGCCAACAGGTGCTTGATCTCGCCCGGAGCCTGTTCGGCCGTCACATAGCTGTGCGAGTCGTCTTGGGTCAGGCCGCGAACCCGGGTCAGGCCGTGGATCACACCGGACTTCTCGTAGCGATAGACGGTGCCGAACTCGAAGAAGCGCAACGGCAGCTCGCGGTAGGACCGGCCGCGCGAGCGGAAGATCAGGTTGTGACCGGGGCAGTTCATGGCCTTGAGGTAGTACTTGCTGTTCTCCAGCTCCATCGCCGGGAACATCGTGTCCTCGTAGTACGGCAGATGGCCCGAGGTCTCGAACAGGCCGCCCTTCGAGATGTGCGGGGTACCGACGTAGTCGAAGCCCTCGTCGATGTGGCGACGGCGCACGTAGTCCTCCATCTCGCGCTTGATCACCCCACCCTTGGGGTGGAAGACCGCGAGCCCGGACCCGATCTCGTCGGGGAAGCTGAACAGGTCGAGCTCGCGACCGAGCTTGCGGTGGTCGCGGCGCTCGGCTTCCTCGATGCGGTGGAGGTGCTCGTCGAGGGCTTCCTTGCTCTCCCAGGCGGTGCCGTAGATGCGCTGGAGCTGCTTGTTCTTCTCGTTGCCGCGCCAGTACGCCGCAGCAGATCGCATCAGCTTGAAGGCAGGGATCCGCTTGGTGGTCGGCAGGTGTGGACCGCGGCAGAGGTCCTTCCAGGCGATCTCACCGTTGCGGTTGAGGTTGTCGTAGATGGTCAGCTCGGCGCCGCCCACCTCGACGTTCGCCCCGTCCGGCTCGTCGAGCGCTCCCCCCGGTTGGTCGAGCGCAGTCGATACCCCGTCCGAGCCACCCTTGAGCCCGATCAGCTCGAGCTTGTACGGCTCGTCCGCAAGCTCCTTGCGGGCATCGTCGTCGGTGGTGACCCGGCGGGAGAACTTCTGGTTCTCCTTGACGATCTTGCGCATCCGGGACTCGATCTTCTCCAGGTCCTCGGGCACGAACGGGGTCTCGACGTCGAAGTCGTAGTAGAAACCGTTCTCGATCGGCGGGCCGATGCCGAGCTTGGCGTCGGGGAAGAGCTGCTGCACCGCCTGGGCCATTACGTGCGCGGTCGAGTGCCGCAAGATGTCGCGTCCGTCGGCCGAGTCGATCAGCACACCCTCGATCACGTCGCCCGCGGCCAGCTCATAGGCCAGGTCCTTCAGCGCGTCACCGACGCGAGCCGCGATCACGTCGGGCTCGTCGGTGAACAGCTCCCAGGCGCGCGTACCGGGTGTGACGGTTCGCTCGGCAGACCCGTTGGGATCCGCTGCGGTGATCACGGTGACGGGTACGTCGGACACGGGAAGGCTCCTGAAGTGGTGGGAACGGACCGGTCGATCGTATCGGCGTACCAGCACTGATCGCCCGCGGGTTTGCTGAGGTCCAAGCGGCGTGCCGTTCGGCCGCCGGCCCGCTCGAGGGGCCGAGGTCGCGGATCGCCCCGCTCAGAGCCACTCCGGAGAACGACGAAAGCCCGTTCCGAGACCGGACCGGGCTGACGAGAATGGTGGGCGATACTGGGTTCGAACTGGCACACGCCGATTTGGACGACACTGGACAGACGGCCCCAAAGGGCCTCTGACCTGCAGGTTTGCAATCTTGTATCGCCAGTTCCGAATTCCAGAAATGGACAAAATTGGTCATCCATTGGATGCATATCGGATGCAAAACTGGGTAG
>JAOPXK010000082.1 GCA_025965195.1 Marmoricola sp. | reverse complement strand
CGATGCCGTACAGGTGCGCACCTCCACCCGGAGCGGGGTAGACACCGATGGTGGCAGGGGTGGTGGAAAGGTTGACCGCGTTGGCGCCCGGGCTGATCGTGGTGGCCGCGGGGGCAGTCGCGGTGTCAACCACGTTACCCAGACCGTCGAGGCCCACAGCCGAGATCGTGACGGCGGTGTTGTTCAGGACGGCGTCGGGAGTCCACTGGGAGTCGACGTAGCCGTTCGTGCCCACGACGACCGGGGCGCCGATGTTGTGGTCAGATCCGTTGTTGTAGACGAACTGGATCTGGGACACACCGGAGCCGGCCTCGGCCACCAGGTGAATGCTGGTGTTCTTGCCGTCGTTCGCGGTGGAGGACGTCGTGGCGGTGGGAGCCACCAGTACGACGTTGTTGGCCCCGGCCTGCGTCGGGATGCTGTCGGCCGATGCCGAGGAGGCGCTGAGGCCTACTCCGACGATCGCCATTGCCGAGACTGCCGAGATGGCAAGCCCCTTCTTGATGCCGCTGCTGCTGCTCATGCTGTGTTCCTTCCGAATGATCTTGTGGTGGCGCACAACACGAGAGGCCCCCACGGGCGCGGATCCCCCCAGCGCCAAAGGTGTGGGTCGGATGCCGACCCACCGCGGATGACCGTACGGACGTCGTACCCAAAATCGGGGATAGTTGTATTTTCTCGCCACCGGATACAACAAATGGTTACGCATGTTTCTGCGGGCGGCGGTGCCCTGCAAAAAATCTCCAGGTCCGCGGTCGCGCGGCCAGTTGGCGGGCCTGCGCGACGAGGCGACCGGCGGAGTCCCAGACTTCGCAGTCCTCCTCGAAGTACCCGCCAGCGATGTTGCGCGTGTAGTGCTTCACCTTCGCCCAGCCCGGCGCAGGCCTGGCACGGATGTGGGCGGTCAGCTCGAGGGTGGGTGCCCAGCCGGGCATGCCCAGGTCGAAGGTCACCGGCGGCAGCGCATCGACGACCATCAACAGCGCGAGTGAGTCGAGGGGTCGTTCGTCGACGAGCTGGAACCAGCCCTGGATCAGGCCCCTGCCACTCGGCTTCCCGACGGCCCAGCCGATGCTCTCCGGGTCGAGGCGAGTCGCGAACCGGTCGAGCAGTGGCGCAATCTTCTTGAAGTCCGCCGGCGCCTCGGATGTCGGGATGACTGCTCGAGCGGAGCGAGCACCGGCTCGAGGAGAGTGGTGCGGACGTCGCCGGAGTTGCGGTCCAGGTCGCCGTACGTCGCAGGGGTGGTGATCCGGTCAACCTCGACGCCGTCCTGCAGCTGGCTCAGCGTCGCGGAGGCGGTGGAGACGCCACGGCCTCGACGGAGCACCTTTGTGCGGACCGTGGCCGGACCCGGCCGGCTCGCCGAGAGGTAGTAGGCGCTGACCGAGATGGGGTCCGGTGGTCGAGCTGTTCCCGGTGGTCGAGCTTGTCGAGACCACTCCCCGCGAGCGTTGCCCGGATCGCGTTCCCGATCACCGCGAGCAGATAGCCGGGATTGAGACCCCCGCCGACCACCCAGCCGGCATCGAGGTTCGCAGCGAAGGCACCAGCACCGTTGTCGTGAATGGCAATGCCGCGATCGAACTCGAACTCCAGCAAAGCGATTTCTTCCGAGTTGGGTGATTTATACAAATTGTCGTAAACACAAAATGCCTGGAAACACAGGGCGGCCCGGGCCATCTTCCCGCAGCGGCGTTCAGAAGATGACCCGGACCGCGCTCGTGGCTCCAGGGTAAAACCGGACTTAATCTCTGCTCGACCCTGGGGACAGGGACCGGGGTGGACTACCAGCTGGGGGTCCACCCCGATCCCGAAAGGGTCAGCCGAAGCTGAGTCCCGGTTACTTGATGCTGGCGTGGTTGCTGATGCCAGACTTCGTGTGTGACGTCGAACCGATGACCGCGTAGAAGTTGCGGCTCGCGTTCTTGTTGGCGTCATTGATGATGAACGTTGCCTGACCCACCGAGTTCAGCGTGCCGCGAACAACCCGGCCACCGAAGTGGATGGCAACCTTCGCGCCGTGGGCGTCCTTGGTGTGCGCGTACACCCGAATGATGTCGTTGCCGCCGCCGCCGTTGTGCGCGGTCAGCGTCGGGTGAATCGTGGTCTTGCCCGTCGACCCGGCACCGAACGTCACGACGTCGTTCTCCAGCGACTCCGGGATCGGCACGAAGCCGACCGTCGGGAAGGTGAAGGTCGTGAGGCCAAGAGCCGCCGAGATGTGCGCCGAACCGGCCACCGCACCCTGGTAGATGTACGACGCGAGACCGTTGTCGTCGGTGACGGTGACGTTGTTCTGGTCACCGCTCTGGGTCTCCGGCCCGTCACGGAGGAAGTCGACCGCGAAGCCGGAGATCGGCTCGCCGTTCTGGTCGACTGCCTTGTAGTTCTCCGTCACCGCAGTGTGCACCGGCTGGACGTTGCCGCCCGTGTGCGTCAACGTGAACACCGAGTGGGCGTAGTCCACCGTGTACCAGTTGACGGTCGGAGCAGCATCCGTAAGGGTTGCACCATTGATGGCACGGTCACGACCCTGCTGGAATCCGCTGAGCGCCGGGTCGCTGTCCTTCCACTTGTTCGTGTCGTTGGTCCAGGCCGCCGTGATGGTCTGGTTGACCGTCTTGTACGCCCTCGACGTGACCGCCGGGTTGTCGTTGGTGAACTCAGGCGTGCTCGCCGGGTTGGTGGCGTCCTCGCCGCTCTGGTCCGTGTCCGTGCCAGAGGTCGGCGTCGCGGCGGGGTTGATGACCGCGCCGGCAACACCGTCGGAGAGCTTGCCCGCGTTCGCCTGAGCAGTCCGGTTGCCGAACTGGTCAGTCGTGACGAGACGGAAGGAGACCGTCTCACCCGGGTTGCTGAAGGAGAACGTCCGCGCCGGAGCCTTGGGCAGGACGCCCACGGTCTGCTTGGCGGCCTCGGCGAGATCCAGCGAGATCGTGCTCGGGTTCAGCGGAGAGTTGACCGTACTGAACGTGATGCTGGTGTTGTTGCTGGTCGACGTGCTGACCGAACCCACCGTCGCCACCACCTTCGCGGTGACCACACCATCGTCATCGAAGCCTGCATCTCGCTCGATCGCGACGGTCGGGCTGACCTGACCACTGGCGTCGGTGATCAGGGTCTCGGTGGTTCCGAGGTTCTTCCAGTCACCGTAGAGGTCACCCGCGCTCGGAGCCGTGGCCGGCGTGAGGCCGGTCGTGAAGTCCGTGCCATCCGCACCCGGAGAGGCGTTCGGGTTCGGGGTGAAGAAACCATGATCCGTCGTCAGCGTCACCGGGATACCAGCCAGGGCGACACCGTCGCTGTTCCTGACCGTGTACGTCTTGCGGGTCGGACGACCCGGCCCGGCAAAGAACAGGACCGGCGAGTCACCTGAGACAGGAACGATGACCGTACTGACGTAGTTCTTCAGGAACTGGACGTTGAGGGTCCGCTCCGAGTTGCTGACACCGGCATTGCCGATGCCAGGCGTCGTCAGCGTGGTCGCCACGAGCGTCCCGCGGTTGACGCCAACGGGCGTCGGCTCGTCAACCCGCGGGTCCGAGGTCGGATCGGTGAGCGCGGTCGCGAAACCGCCGTCGGCACCGGTGACCATCTGGGCGACCGAGTCGGAGACACGGGTGGTCCCGGCCGGCTGATCGGCCTGCGCCGCGATGATGGCGTTGGAGCCAGGCTGGATCGACTTCGTCCAGTCGGTCTGGATCTTGCGACCGACCAGCGGGGTGCCGTCCTCGAGAAGCAGCTTGCCCTTGAACACGGTGGTGGCACTTGAAGGCGCCTGACCGTTCGTGCCGCCATCCCACGTCGCCGCGGCCTGACCCACCTTGACGGTCACAGCGTTGGCCGCAATGTCGCCGCCGGCAGCGCTGAACGGGGGCAGGCCGTCAATGTTGATGTAGGCGTTCAGGGTGTAGGTGCCGGACGGCAGACCGCCCGGGTAGGTACCAGGCGCGAAGTTGCCCACAACCGGCAGCGTCGGCGACGCGGTTCCGGTCGAGTCGGTCGCTCCTGCGTTCAGGGGAACCGTGGTCGCGGTCGGCTCGGTCGTGTCGAACGGAACCACGGTCCAGGTGTAGCCGACCTGCTCCCCAGTTCGAGGGTTCCCCAGCTGGTCCTTGACCACGACAGGGAAGTCGTTGGGGCCGTTTTCATCGAAGTCGAGCGCCGGACCGTCGACCGAGCTGGCCGAGGCCGTCGTGGCAACCGGAGCGTACGACTTCACCGTGACGGTCTTGCGGATGTCGGTGGCTGTGTCGTATGACGTGTTGTTGACGCCCTCGTTCACGACGAAGTGATACGTCTGTGGGAAGGCAATCAGCGGCGCCGGAACCGTGAAGGTCACCGTCCCGTCCGACTTGGTCGTCTTCACCGTGTTCGCACCTTGGAAACCGTGGAACGGGTTCAGCGAGATGCCAATGGGGTCCTCGTTGTACACCGTCGCGCCACCAACAGGCTTGCCGTTCTGGTCGGTGACCGTGATGGTGACGTTCTGCGTGTCGCCAACTCCGGTCGGCGGGACCGGAACGTTCAGGTTCCCGCTCGCGTCGGTATTCGTGGTGGCGTTCGTGATGGTCTGCGAGTAGAGGTGGTAGAGCTCCGCGTCATCGGACTCGCCGTCGGCGTCAGAGTTGATGGTGACTTCGTCGGCGCCACCGAGCGCGTAGCCGCCGAGGCTGACGAGGCCGGACCAGGTCCGCGACGTGCCGGACGGCGAACCGTAGATGTCCGACGCCGCTCCGCCGGCAAAACCGCCAGTGGTCTGGAGGCGTGAAGACACGGTGACGCCAGGCGTCACGTCACTGGTCGTGCCGTGCACGACCACAGTCTTCGGGCCAGCGCCGTAGGCGTGGTAACCGAGCTGGTCGCCTTCGGTGCCGGCAAGGTCAACCGACTCGTCGGTGTTCGTGATCGGCAGGATGAAGTTCTGGTTGGCCCCGATGATCGGGGACGGGCCCGCGTCGTAGGCCTCCACCTTCACGCGCACGACACCGGCGGGCTTGTTGATCGCCGAGGCCGGCGGGTTCCAGTACGCCGAGAAGCCACCATTGCTGCGGGTGGTCAACCCGCCAGGGATTGGGGTGTAGGTCCCGCCAGAGTTGACACTGAACGAGAACTGCACCTGCTGGATCGGAGCACCCAAGTGCGTGCCGGCACTCGCCACCAGGTGGATCAGGCTGTCGTTGCCGTCGAACTTGGTCGACCCGTCGATCGTCAAGGCGGACCTGAACTGGACGGTGTCGGCAGGGATTACGTTCACGAGATCGGACGCGTGTGCGCTCTGCGCGAGGAGAGGGATCCCCGCAAATGTCATCGCGGAGACGGCTGCTACAGCCAGTCCCCGCTTCATGCCGCTGCTGGTCATGGAAAATCCTTTCGGAAAATCACTAACACTTCGCGGAGAAGTCCCCCGCGTAGTCGCGGCCCCCGGGCCGCTAAAGGTGAGAGGACACAGACGTCCTATCGCCGCAGAACGTATTGAGGTCGGCGCGACAATGCGTCTTAGTTGCCGCATTCTGTTTTTGCACGCAAAAAAATCTGAATACAAAAAAACGCAAACGGGCACGCGACATCCAGAGGTTGTGGCAACATCTGGGGAGATTTCGGCAACTTCGAGAACGAGCCGCTCGGGCCGACTCGCTACCCAGGTGCGGGTAAGGCGGAGTTACGGAGGTCCTCAACAGCAGCGGTTACCAGGCCGCCCGTCTTTGGGAGAAGTTTGTCGGGGTATCCAGATGTGCCTGAACTGGCACAGCGACGCCGTGGCCGGCCCCTCAGCCTGCCCGACGATCCGAGTCCAATCACCACGGTGCTCGGCGGCGTCCGGCCAAGGATCGCGTGGCTGCTCGCGGTCTCGCGCCTGTACGCAGCAGACGGCCTGCACGGCCACCGGCTGCAGTTCATCGACGAGCTGAAGGCACGGGGCGTCAGCGCTGACGCCAGCCGGGTGAGCCGCTGGGAGTCAGGCGCTCAGGCCGTCAACGCGAAGGTGATCGACGCCTACGAACAGGTCCTGGACATCCCCAGAGGATCGCTGGCGACCGTGGCTGAGGGCCTGTCCCGGTCCCTGGACCCCGATGCGCCACCTCTTCAGCTCTCTCCGGCCGACCCGAGCGAGCTGCACGCCGCGCTCGACGAGCTCTTCGAGACCATCAACGCCAGCGAGCACGATGGCCAGCACTGGAACGCGCTGGTCAACAAGCTGACCCGGCACGAGAACGTCTACCTCGCCCCGAAGACCTGGGCCGAGATCTCCGACCTCCTCATCGCCGAGCTCGCCCGCTCAGTGAGCCTCGGCTACATCAGACGCTACGAAGCGCTGCGAATGCTGATCCGGCACCCGGTCTCACAGCGCTACGCCATGCGTTCGCTCGGCGTGTTCGTCACCCGGCCGTCCGCGCAGGTGGTGGCCCAGCCGCTGACCCTGCTCCAGGAGGTTCCCGACCAGGCCGCGAGCCAGCTGGTGCTCCGGCTGCTCTCCAGCGAGTCCAGTGGGCTCAAGCGCGGGTCCGCCTGGGTCGCCGCGAGCAAGCTCGCCCGGCACCAGTTCGACGAGGACGCCCTCGACCAGCTCGAGGCGTTCGCCGTCTACATGTGGCGCGACCCCGATCAGTCCGGCTTCGAGCTCGATGCCGTCGACCTCATCGCCCGGCTCCCACGCGAGCGGACCGAGCGAGTGCTGGCCGCGCTGCGACACGACCGGAGGACCAAGGGTCTCGAGCGATCGGTCCGCAGCGGCGAGATCGTGTCCTATGAGCACTCCCGCCGGGTTTCGAAGACGATCGCCGCCCGCGCCCAGGCAGAGACACCGACGCCGTACCGGGTCGAGCCGGACGCCATGCTCGTCAGGCTGGTCCGGGAGGCGCTGTTCCATACGCACAAGGAGCGGCGCAACCAGGCCAGCCTCCTCCTCGGGGCGAGCCCCTTCGCGGACGCCGTCGGGCGCGCGTGCATGGACGTCGTCGACCTGGAGGATGAGGTGATCGCCGTCCGCGCCCTCACCCTGATGATCTACGTCGCGCCGAAGCTCGAGCGGGACCGGCTGATGAAGTGGTCGCTCCAGGACTCCCGGCCCACCGTTCGCAGCCGGGCGATGATGGTGCTCGCGCAGCTCCCTGACTGGCTCGACGCCGACGAGGAGGACGCGGTCGTCAATACGATGAGCACCTCCATGGAGCCCGCGATCCACTATGGCGCGCTCTATCTTCTGGGCATGCACGGCGCGCGGTCACTGGCGCGGCTGGAAACCGACGGCGACGACTACCAGCGCGAGACCGCCCACTGGTGGCGGACCCTCGGACCGGCCATCCACGACCCCGTCCACTGAAGGACCCGCGGAAAGCAGAGGTCGGGCCATCCGTGGAACGCCGCTACTTCCGGATGACCCGACCGGGTTTCACCGTACCTGACGCGTGCCTCCGGACCTGATCAACCCGCAGAAGTGCTACTCCGGGTAGCCCTGAGCCGTCCCCCACGTGGCGCCTCGCGAGGTCACTGCCGCGATGACCGGGCAGCGCGTCCCGGTGAAGTTGGTGGGCATGCAGGTGTTGCAGTGGATGCACAGCGACGGGGTCCGTGCGTCGTCGGCGATCCTGTTGACCAGGTCGGGTTCGCGCAGCAGGGCGCGGGCCA
The DNA here is from genome assembly GCA_025965195.1 of Marmoricola sp. Lineage (GTDB taxonomy): Bacteria > Actinomycetota > Actinomycetes > Propionibacteriales > Nocardioidaceae > Marmoricola. Next base: position 5,650 of record JAOPXK010000082.1, on the reverse strand, counting down.
TCGCGACGTACTGGAAGCCCTCGGCCATCGCGGTGTCCATCGCTACGCGGTCCGTCACGCCCCCGAGCAGGATCATCGGAAGCTGCACCTCGGCCCGGACCTTGCGCGCGGACTCCAGCAGATAGAGGTCCCGATAGGGATAGCTCTTGATGAAGTTCTTGCCGAACAGCCTGATGCCGGTGCGCATCGGCTGAGGCATCACCGCTGCGAACTCCTTGACCGGAGCGCCGCCGCGGAAGAGGTACATCGGGTTGAGGAGGGAACTCCCAGCCGTCATCTCGAGCGCGTCCACCGTCCCGTCGGCCTCGAGCCACTGCGCGGTCTGGATGGCCTCGTCGAGCCTGATGCCACTCTTCACGCCGTCGCTCATGTTCAGCTTGGCGATGATCGCGACCTTCGTCCCGACCGCATCCCGGACCGTCCGCATCAGCCCGCGGGCCACCTTCGCGCGGTTGACCAGGCTGCCGCCGTACTCGTCCTTGCGGCGGTTGAGCTTCGGACTGAGGAATGCACTCGCCAGGTAGTTGTGTCCGAGGTGCACCTCGACCGCGTCGAAACCGACCTGGACCGCGCGACGGGCAGCCTCCCCGTGTGCCGCGGTGATTCGGCCGATGTCGCCGGAGGTTGCCCGTCGGGAGAACCCTCCGCTCATCGTCGGGAAGCTCCGGCTGGGGGCGAGCACCTTGATGCCCTTCACTCCGGCCACCGGGCCGGCATGCCCGATCTGTGCCGAAACGGCTGCGCCCTCCAGATGGACAGCGTCAGTGAGCGCCCGCAGGCCCGGCAGCGCCCGGTCCTCCCAGATGACCTGATGCGGATCGGTGCGCCCGTCCGGCGTGACGGCAAGGTAGGCCACCGTCGTCATGCCGACCCCGCCGGCCGCATACGCCCGGTGGAAGTCGACGAGGTCCCTGGTCACCCTGCCCTCGTGTGCCAGACCTTCATACGTCGCGGCCTTGATCACCCGGTTGCGCAAGGTGATCGGCCCGAGCGTCGCCGGACCGAGCACATCTAGAACGTGTTCCATTTTTGGAGTCTACGGGCAGAGAGCGGCTTCGCATCGGGTTGGCAGCGTCCGCATACGCTGGCTACATCCGAAGGGAGTCCACGTGCCTGCAAGTCGATCCATGCCCAGCGAAGAGTCGACCGACCTGATCGAGCTGACCCGCAGCATCGTTGCCAAGGAGCTCCGGCCGAAGGTCAATGAGGCCGAGGCCACCGCGACCTTTCCGCGCGAGGTCTTCCACACCCTCGGCCGGGCCGGCTTGCTCTCGCTCCCCTATCCGGAGCAGTACGGCGGCGGGGGCCAGCCCTACGAGGTCTACCTCCAGGTCGTCGAGGAGATCGCGTCGGCATGGGCCGGCGTTGGTGTCGGCACGAGCGTCCATGCGCTCTCCTGCTTCGGGCTCTTCACGGCCGGGACCGACGAACAGAAGGACAACTGGCTTCCCGAGATGCTGTCGGGCGAGCTGCTCGGCGCGTACTGCCTGTCCGAGGCGCACGCCGGCTCCGACCCTGCCGCGATGCGCACGAAGGCGGTCCGCGACGGGGACAGCTACGTCATCAACGGCACGAAGGCCTGGACGACCCACGGCGGCAAGGCCGACTTCTACAAGGTGATGGCCCGGACGGCGGACACCGGCGGCCGAGGGATCTCGTGCTTCCTGGTGCCGGCCGACGCCGTCGGCCTGACGGCCGACTATCCCGAGCAGAAGATGGGCCTGATGGGCTCGACCACGGCGAGCATGCTCTTCGAGGACGTCCGAATCCCCGCCGAGCGCCGGATCGGCAAAGAGGGCCAGGGCCTCTCGATCGCCCTCGCCGGACTGGACGCCGGTCGACTCGGCATCGCCGCAGTGGCGACGGGTGTGGCTCAGGAAGCGCTCGACGTGGCCGTCCGCTACTCGAAGGAGCGCAAGACGTTCGGCAAGCGGATCATCGACCACCAGGGCCTGGGCTTCCTGCTTGCCGACATGGCCGCGGCCGTCGAGTCGGCCCGCGCGACGTACCTCGCAGCCGCCCGGCTCAAGGACCAGGGCAAGCCGTTCGCACGGCAGGCGTCCATCGCGAAGCTGGTGGCCACGGACAATGCGATGAAGGTGACCACGGACGCCGTACAGGTGCTCGGCGGAGCCGGCTACACCAAGGACTTCCCGGTCGAGCGCTACATGCGTGAGACCAAGGTGATGCAGATCTTCGAGGGCACCAACCAGATCCAGCGACTGGTGATCGCGCGCGACCTCGCCCACTGAGCCTTCGAGCGCCTGGCTCAGCCGACCATGTCGGCGACGGCGAGGGACGCGAAGACCATCGCGGTCCCGAGCGGCACTCCCGGACCCGGGTAGACCGGGCCGACCACCGAGGCCGCCGAGTTGCTGGAGGCATAGAGGCCTGCGATGGTCGAGCCATCCGGGCGGAGCACCCGGCCGGCCACGTCGGTGACGAGTCCGCCCTTCGTGCCGAGGTCGGAGAGCACGAACCGGGCTGCGAAGAACGGGCCCTGCTCGACCGGCGCGAGCGCCTTGTTGGGGCCGGCGCCGCCGGCGAAGAACGTGTCGTACTCGTCGTTGCCGCGACCGAAGTCGTCATCGGTCCCGGTCGCTGCGAAGCCGTTGAACCGCTGCACCGTCTCGACCAGGTTGCCGGCAGGTACGCCGATCAGGCCGGCCAGCTCGGCGATGGTGTCCGCCTGCACCCACGTCCCGGCGGCGAGGTGTTCCGCCGGCACTCCCTCGGGCATGGCGATTGCCGGCAGCCGACCACCTTCGGCCGAGTCGAAGACGAACCACGACGGGATCCGTTCGGGCGCCTTCGCCATCTCGCGGCCGAAGCGGTCATAGGGAAGGCACTCGTTGGCGTAACGGCGCCCGGTCGCGTCCACCATCAGACCGCCGCGGAAGCCGAGAGTGAAGGAACCACCGCCGTCGGGTTGCTCCAGACCCGGGCAGAACCAGCCCTGGTCGAGCAGGTCGATGGCAGCGCCGAGCCCGACGGCCGCCTGCACCGGCTCACCGGTGTTGGTGCCACGCGGTGCCATCGTCCAGGCCACCTCACCTGGAACGCCGTACTCCTTGCGGAGCTCGGCGTTGCCCTCGAACCCGCCGGCGGCGATCAGGACCCCACGGCTGGCGTCGAGCCGGACCCTGCCGTCGGCAGTGCCAGCCTCGACGCCGACCACGCGCTCGCCGTCGGTGACCAGGGCATCGACACAGTAGTTCGTGAGTACCACCCCGCCCTCCCGCACGAATGCGGCGAGAAGGCAGCCGATCAACGACTGGCCGCCGCTGAGGGTGTTGCGTCCCGGCTCGCCGGCGCGGTCGCGCTCGATCGGCGGGCGTAACAGGTCGGCGATGTCGCCGAGCTCGGCCCGCTTGATGTTCTTCAACTGGATCGAGCGGCCCATCGGGACCCGGCCCGGTGCGTCGAAGTACTCCGGGAACGGCAGCCACTCGAACTCGAAGCCGTGGTCCTTCTCCAGTTCGGCGACCAGCCGCGGCGCCTGCTCGAGGAAGGCCTCCACCTTGTGCTGGTCGGGCTCCTGCAGGATCGCGCGCAGGTACTCCCTGGCACCCTCGGTCGAGTCACTGATACCGGCGCGCTGCTGTACGTCGGAGCCGGGCAGCCAGCAAGCACCCCCGGAGTAGGCAGACGTGCCACCGATCAGCGCGGTCTTCTCGACCACGACCGTGGCGAGCCCGGCCCTCGCAGCCAGCAGGGCACCGGTGAGGGCTCCTCCCCCGGATCCGACCACCACGACATCGAAGACCTGCGGTTCGCTCATGTGGCAGATCGAACCACGCGCCCGCCGGCATAACAAGAACGTGTTCTATTTCGTTGTCCGCCTACGTCCGCATCGGTCCCAAGTACGGCCAGCACACCCGGGTGCACTAGCGCCCAGCGAAGGCCGCGACCGGGTCCATGCCGGCCCCGATGGCGCAGATCAGCTGAATGCGGGCGCTGTACGGCGTGCGGTGACCCGCCAGGATCAAGCCGCGCTCGCGGGCGTCGATGTCGCCGCCGGCGCCGGCGTACTGTCCGCCGACCGGCCCGGCATGCGTCCGAGACGTCATCACCACCGGAATGCCGCGGTGCACTGCGGCGCCGAGCAACGGCATCCACGGGGCAGGCACGTGCCCGAGCCCGAATCCAGCGACCACGAGTCCTGCGGCCCCGTCGAGCGCGGACTCGAGGATCCGGGTGGGTGCACCGGTGGTGGCGAAGAGGAGAGGTATGTCGGCATCCGCATGCTCGACGTCGTACCGGGTCGGCGGCGTCGGAGGGCTCACGAAGGTGACCTGCTCGCCATGGACCAGGCCGACCGGACCTGTGGTCGGTGAGCCGAAGGTCGACAGCGCGCTGCTGTGGCGTTTGGTCACGGTGCCGGCCCGATGCACCTCGTCGTCCATCACGACCAGTGCGCCACGGCCGGCCGCCTCGGGATCGGCTGCGACACTCAGGGCCGCGAACAGGTTGCGAGGACCGTCTGCACCGGGCTCGTCGCTGGCTCGCATCGCGCCGGTCACGACCACGGTCCCGGCGGCCCGGACTGCGAACGAGAGCAACGCCGCCGTCTCCTCCAGCGTGTCGGTTCCGTGCGTGAGGACGACGCCATCGTGCTCGGAGAGCAGCTCATCGACCCGGCGGGCCATGTCGAGCATCGCCGGGGGCGTCACGTCCCAGCTCGCGAGGAGCCCGTAGTCATACGCCGTGACGTCGATGGCCGACAGCGCAGGTACCGACGCCAGGAGGTCAGCCGCTCCCAGGGTCTTCACCGACCAGCCGTGTTCGTCCGTCGTACAGGCAATCGTTCCTCCGGTGGCGAGGAGGGCAATCCGGCGGCGGCTCATGCGCGGAGAGTAACAACGGCGAAAGTGCTTGCGGAGTACATGAAGGCATCCTATAGTCCTAGGATCACAAGTTGGTCCCAAGCGGGACACTACCGGCGAGGCACACACATGGACATGGAACGAAAGCCGGTCGCTCCTGTCGCGCCGGAACGCGAGACGACCAACCGGGCCTTCGAGGTCGAGCAACGTGGCATCGACCACATCCCCCTGAGCGAGCGACGCGGTCGCGCCTTCGACCTGTTCTGGATCTGGTTCGGCGCGAACGTGATCTTCACCTACGTCATCAGCGGCGCCATCATCGTCAGCTTCGGCCTTGGCTTCTGGGCCGCGGTGACGGTCGCGGTCGTCGGCAACCTGTTCTACGTCCTGGTCGGTGTGTGCTCGATCCCGGGAGCGCGGGCTGGCACGACCACGATGGTGGTCTCTCGCAGCGCGTTCGGCGTGGTGGGCAATCTGCCGGCCGCATTTCTCAGCTGGCTGACCGCCGTCGGATGGGAGGCCGTCAACATCGTGATCGGCGCCCTGTCGCTCTACGAGATCTTCCAGGAGCTGGGCACTGGCTCGGGCAACCTCTGGAAGGCCATCTCGCTGGTCGTCATCGTCACCCTGACCTTCGGCGTCGCGGTGCTGGGCCACGCGACGATCACGGTGCTCAACAAGTTCTTCTCCTACGCGCTCGGCCTCGGGACCCTGGTGCTCGGGATTCTGGTGGTGCCGAAGATCAACTTCGATGCCCACCCCGCGCTCGCCGCACCCACCCACACCGGGGCGTGGTTGCTCGCGCTGCTCGTGATGGCGGCGGC
>JAOPXK010000080.1 GCA_025965195.1 Marmoricola sp. | reverse complement strand
ATCTCGAGGTTCGCGATCGCCTTGCCGGAGATGTCGGGGACCGACATGCCGAGCAGGATCGAGTAGACGTAGTTGCCGACCACGACGTTCTTGCCGAACTGGGTGGTCGTCTCGGCGTAGTTCGTGTAGAGGTGCAGCGGGTGGTGGTTCATCGTCAGCAGGCAGAACATGTGGTCGTCGAACTCGGTGACCGTCTTGCCTGGCCAGTGCTTGTACGTCGCACCGACCTCGAACTCTTCGTAACTACGACCGAACTGCATCCCGCGCTCCTCATCAATGGCCTGTCACAGCAGACCCGACCGGTACGCCGGGCTGTGGGTGAACTGCCCCATCGTGCCGGACGCACCGACCCGTTGACGACCCGCGCGACGGGTGGCCTTCCTCACGGCCCCGGTCCGTGCGTCGTTGTCTCCCCGGATGGGGGATGATTGACTTCCGCCGTGGTCGAGCAGCGCGCCACGAGATCCATCTTCCAGAGGGGCGGATGGCCCAGTGAACGGTGACGCAGACGAATTCGCCGAAATGGCGCTGAATCTTCACGACGAGACCTCTGTCGACGAGACCGTCGAGCGGGTGCTCGAGTACGGGCTCAAGGCCGTCAGCTGCTCCTACGCCGGCGTGATCTTCGTCCATGGCAAGAAGCGCGTCGAGACCGTCGTGGCCACCCACCCGATCGTCGCCGAGCTCGACAAGATGCAGTTCGACTGCGGTGAGGGTCCGGACATGGACCTGCTCTCGAAGGAGTCGAGCATCATGGTCGCCGACATCAAGTCGGACGAACGCTGGCCGCGGTGGGCCGAGGCCGTCTCCGGAGCGGGCGTGCACAGTCTGATCAGCGTCCGGATGTACACCAGCTCGACGACGGTCGGGACCCTCAACCTGTACGACGTCGAGCCGAACCACTTCGACCACGACGATCTTGCCGTCGCCCACGTGCTGGCGCGGCATGCGGCGGTGGCCCTCTCCACCGCGCGGCAGGAAGAACACCTCTGGCAGGCGATCGACGCTCGCAAGTTGATCGGCCAGGCCCAGGGCATCTTGATGGAGCGCTACAACATGAGTGCCGACCAGGCGTTCTCGGTCCTGCTGCGCTATTCGCAGGACAAGAACATCAAGCTCCGCGTCGTGGCCGAGCGGCTGATCGCGACGCGCGCGCTCCCAGGCTGAGCTGTCCGTGCATGTCACCTCAGCCAGCGGGTACCCGCCTCGTACCACCTGCTGAGGAGGCTCGATGGCCGAGGAGTTGTTCTGGGGCGGTCCGTCAAGAGAGCCCTACCCCCCACTCACGACCGACCTCACCACTGAGGTCGCCGTCATCGGCGGAGGCATCGCAGGCGCCAGCACCGCCTGGGAGCTTGCCCAGAGCGGTCGAGATGTCGTCCTTCTCGAGCGCGACAGGGTCGGCCATGGCGTGACCGGTCGCTCCGCCGGCAAGGTCTCCGTGCTCCAGGGGGATCGGTTCTCCAGGCTCGAGCAGAGCCAGGGCGCGCGGGTGGCCACGATGTACGCCGAGAGCCAGCTGCTCGCGATGCAGCACCTCACCGAGATCGTGAACACGCTGCACATCGACTGCGCGCTCGAGCACCGACCCGGTTTCCTCTTCGCCGAGGGCGCCGACGAGCTGGACCTGCTCACGGCCGAGGTGACCGCGGCCCGACGCACCGGGATCAACGTTCAGCAGTCCCTCGAGTCCGGGCTGCCGTTTCCCGTTGCCGGGGTCGCCTGCCTCGACAACCAGATCGAGTTCGATCCGCTGGCGTACACCGAGGCGCTGACCGAGGACCTGGTCCGCGCAGGCGGCTCGGCATTCGAGAAGACCGAGGTCGTCGGCCTGCACCAGGGCACGCCCCACGCGGTGACCACCGCAGCCGGCCGGCGGGTCTACGCGGATCACGTCGTCGTGGCGACCCAGTTCCCGGTCTTCGATCGCGCGCTGCTGTTCCCCAGGCTGCATCCACGTCGCGAGTTCGTGCTGACCGGCGATGCCGGCGACCTCGACCTGCTCGGGACCTACATCAGCGTCGGCTCGGAGGTCCGCTCCGCGCGGACGGCAGGACGTGCCGGCCAACGTCATCTGGTGGTCACCGGCACGCCCTTCCCTCCCGGGCTGAACCGGGCAGCGGACCGACTGGCCGAGCTGAGGGAATGGGCAGACTCCCGCTTCGCCTCGCCGCGCTGGACCACGTCGTGGGCAGCCCAGGACTACGAGACTCCCGATCGGCTGCCGTTCATCGGGCCGCTGCATCCGTTCTCCAAGCGGCTCTGGGTCGCAACCGGGTTCGGCGGCTGGGGCATCGGCAACGGCGTCCTCGCCGGCATCATGCTGCGCGATCTCGTCGAGGGTCGCGAGCCGGCGTATGACTCGATCTTCCACACCCGGCGCATCGCTCCCGTGAGCGAGGCGAAGTCACTCGCCCTCGGATCCACCCGACTCGCCAGACACTGGATCGGAGCACGAGTGCGCGCTCGCATCTGCGGGGCCGACCACCCCGCTGAGATCGGCCCGGGCGAGGCGGCGTACCTGCGCGGCGGCGGAGTCTGGGCGGCCTACCGCGATCCCGATGGCGACGCGCACGTCGTGTCCGCAGCGTGCACCCATCATGGCTGCCTGGTGTGCTTCAACGACGTCGAGACAACGTGGGAGTGCCCTTGCCACGGCTCCAGGTTCTCGGTCGATGGTGACGTCCTGCAAGGGCCGGCGACCGCTCCCCTTGAGCCGCATCCGACGCTGCACGAGTCGGACTCGACTTCTGGATCCGGACTGCGGTGACGCGCCTGCGAACCGTCACGGCGCAACAACCCGGCTGGCTGCGCCGCCGCTGTGGGCGTGGATTTCGCTATCTCGACATGAACGGCGATCCGCTGCCTCCGGCGGACGTGGCGCGGATCAGGCAGCTGGCGATCCCTCCGGCCTGGACCGATGTCTGGATCTGTCCCTACGAACGCGGTCACCTGCAGGCTGTCGGCACGGACGACGCTGGACGGCGGCAGTACCTCTACCACCCGGCTTGGCGGGAACAGCGAGACGCCGACAAGCATCTGCGGGTGGAGCTGATGGCTCGGCGGCTGCCGTCGGTGCGAGCCCGGCTGCGGGACCGCCTTGCCCATCCGGACACGAGCCGGGAGAGCGTGCTGGCCCTCGGGGTTCGGCTGATCGACCTCGGCTGCTTCCGGGTCGGGTCCGATGAGTACGCCGAGACCAACGGCAGCTACGGCCTCACCACGATGGAGCTGCGCCATCTGAGCCGTCGAGGCCAGGAGATCGTCTTCCGGTTCGACGCGAAGTCATCGATCGAGCAGGAGATCGCCGTCGCCGATCGCGACGTGATCGCCGCTGTGGGCCTCCTCACCCGACGGCGGGACAAGGGCGCGCGGCTGCTGGCCTGGCGCGACGGTCGGGTCTGGGTCGACGCCACGGCCAACGACCTGAACGAGCACCTCAACGAGCTCTTCGGCGCCGACGTGACGGCGAAGGACTTCCGGACCTGGCAGGGCACGGTCATCGTTGCCGAGTCGCTCGCCTCCGTCGAACGCGCAGGGTCGCCGACCGGTCGACGACGTCAGGTCCGCGCTGCGATCGCGGATGCCGCGGAGGTGCTGGGCAACACCCCGACGGTCGCCGAGAAAGCGTATGTCGACCGGCGGGTCATCGATCTGTTCGAGGACGGTCACACCATCAAGCCGCCGGCTCCGTCGCTGACCGACCCCGACCAGCGCCGCGACCGACTGGATCGGGCAGTGTCCCGATTGTTGAGATGAAGGGTGTCCCGATTGTTGAGATGAGTGGTTTGCCGGCAATCAGGCCCGGGTAATCATCAGCTGTCGATCAGCGGTCCAACAAAGGCGCCGCGAGGGGTCGGCGCTCTTGCACGAACGAGGTTGGTCATGATCTCCCTCAGTTCCTCCCCTTCCACAACTGCTGCCGAACGTGACGCGCGCACCAACGACTGCCTGCGCGACGCCGCCTCGACCCGCGATCGCCGGAAACGACAGCCCCTTCTCGACGAGGTCGTGCTGCTCAACCTTCCGGTCGCGGACTCGATCGCTCGCCGCTATCAAGGCCGCGGGGTGCCGCTCGACGACCTGGTGCAGGTGGCCCGGCTCAGCCTGGTGGCAGCCGCGAACCGCTTCGACCCGCAGCACGGCAGCGAGTTCCTCGCGTACGCCGTCCCGACGATGACCGGCGACCTCCGCAAGTACTTCCGCGACCACGGCTGGTCCGTCCGGCCGCCCCGGAGGTTGCAGGAAGCCCACCTGAAGATCCGGAACGCGATGTCCGACCTGACCCAGTCCCTGGGCCGCACCCCGACCTCGGACGAGCTCGCGGACGAGATCGACTGCGATGCGCAGACGATCGAGGAGGCGACGATCGCCGGCTCCGGCTACCGGCATCTCTCGCTCGAGCACGAGCAGGTCTACGACGACGACACCACCACGCTTGCCGACTCGCTCGGCGAGCCCGAGCCGGGCTACACGCGCAGCGAGGCACGGGTGATGCTGCGCCCGCTGCTCGAGAGCCTCGCCGACCGGGACCGACTGGTCCTGCGGCTGCGGTACGTCGAGGGACTCACCCAGCGTGAGGTCGGCGAGGAGATCGGCGTCTCGCAGATGCAGGTCTCCCGGATCCTCACCCGGATCATCGAGACCCTCCGGTACGAGCTCAGCGCAGCGGCCTGAGCCGCCCTGCCGGCCGGGCCGATCACGCATCGACCCGGCCGGTGGGAATCTCGCGGTGGGAATCTCGCGGCCTCTCAGCGTCCGACGGCGCGCAGCAACTCGCTCTTGGTCATCTTCGAGCGACCCGCGACGTTCTTCTTCTTCGCCTCTTCGTAGAGCTGGGCCTTGGTCCGGCCACCCTCACCGCTGTGGGACCGCAGTCCACCACGGCGGCCCGATGAGATGTCCTGGGTCGACGTACGGCTGGCCTGCCTGGACTCCCCCGCCCGGGCACGTTCCTTGTTGACCGTGCGGGCAGCGATTTCCTCGGACTCGGCCTCGCCGTGGCCACGGTCCTCGAGGCCGGCCTTGATGTGGTCGTACTGGCGTTCGCGCTTGCCGCTCCACTGCTCACGGGGCATGGGGTCCTCCTTTTTCGGGGTCCCTCGTCGCATACCCGGCGGGTTCGGCGGCAAACGGGTCAGGAGCCGCCGCCACCCGCCTTGCGGCGGTGCATCTTCGGAGCGCCACCGACAACCTCGGAGCCGTGCACCTTCTCGTGCACCTCGGCCTGCTTGTCCACGCCGGTGTCGTTGGCCTTCTTGCGATCGAGCGCCTCACGCATCTTGGCCTTGAGGTCGTCGTTGTTCGGCTTGTCGGCCATGGTTTCTCCCAGAAGTCGGCGGTGCCTCCACCCTCTCAGGCCCAGGCACGAGCGTCGACCAGATAACCAGATCTGGTCCCGGGTCTGGTCCCGAATCTGGTCCCAAATCTGGTCCCAAATCTGGTCATTGCCGGAAAACGCCGAACGGGTGCTGGATGCGGTCCTACCCTCAGGCAGTGCGCCCGACGTCGATTGCTCCAGTTCGGCGCGCCAGCGTGGCAATGCTGGCTGCTGGCTGCCTGTTGAGCGGAGGAGCCGGCTACCGGATCGCCCTTTCGTGGGGTGCCGACCACCAGTCCGGCATCGACCGCACCCAGGTCGCTGCGCTCGCACAGGGAGCGCTGTTCACCGACGTCTTCGAGACGACCGTCAGCCGCTCGCTCGCTGGCGCGCCCATCTTCCTCGCCGGCCTGCGCCTGCACCCCGGACGTGACAGGCACTCGCGCGTGTCGCCCAACGGGACACTGCTGTGGCGGGTCAGTACGACCGGCTCCAACGACATCCCGGACACCGCGCTGACGGCGTACAAGAACGCTGCGGCCTCGCTCGCCCGCACCGACCCGTCCTGCCAGCTGCCCTGGACGTTGCTCGCCGGAATCGGCCGCGTCGAGTCCGACCACGGCCGGTACGGCGGGTCGCAGCTCGCCACGGACGGGGTGGCACGGCCCCCGATCATCGGCCTCGCGCTCGACGGCCACGACGGCGTACGGGCGATCCCGGACAGCGACAACGGCAAGTGGGACCACGACTCGACCTGGGACCACGCTGTCGGCCCGATGCAGTTCCTGCCATCGACCTGGCGGGCAGTGGCCCGCGACGGCAACGGGGACGGGGTCGAGGATCCCAACAACATCTTCGATGCCGCACTCGGCACCGCTGCCTACCTGTGCAGTGGCTCCGGGAGCGTGCTGACGCCGACCGGAATGGCGGCCGCCATCCTTCGCTACAACCACTCGGACTACTACGTCGCGCTGGTGATGGCCTTCGAGAGGGGCTACCGCTCGGGCGTCTTCTCGATCCCGTCGCCGCCACCACCACCAGGAAGCGACCAGGCCGCAGCCAAGCCCGTCAAACCAGACAAGCCCATCAAGCACCCGGTCAGGCATCCGGCCACGCACCCGTCGAGTCATCCGACCAGCCACCCGACCAGCCACCCGAGCACTGGACCGATCATTGGGCCGACCACCGGGCCCACCCAGCCTCCGACCAACACCCCGGCACCCCCGACGCCGACGCCGACAGCGCTCCCGGCGGTCCCGGCACCCTCGCCGAACAGCCTCGGGGCGGCCACCCCGTCGTAGTCCACTCGTGAACGACTTCGGGTGAACGACTTCGGCCAACCCCAGCAGGACGGCAGCTTCGTCTGATTGACCTGACCCGGTCTACCGGCCCCGACAGGCACCGGGCAGGATCGAACCATGTCACCGAAGCGCCGAGCGGCCACCACTTCGTCGTACTCCATCACCATGCGGCTCTACACCGACCTCGACCCGAGCCGGATCGGCAACGTCGCAACGTGCATCGCGCAACAGCTCGGCATCATCACCGCCGTCGATGTCGCCGACTCGCGCCATGACCGGCTGACCGTCGACGTCACCTGCTCGGCGACGGACTCCGACCACGCCGCAGAGATCGTCGAAGAGGTCGGCAAGCTCGAAGGCGTCACCGTCCACAAGGTCTCCGACCGGACCTTCCTGCTGCACATCGGCGGCAAGATCGAGGTCGCCTCGAAGGTGCCGCTGAGGACCCGCGACGACATGTCGATGGCCTACACCCCGGGAGTCGGCAGGGTCAGTCTCGCCCTCTACGAACACCCCGAGGACATCCCGAAGCTGACCATCAAGGGCAACTCGGTCGCGGTCGTCACGGACGGGTCCGCAGTGCTCGGGCTGGGCAACCTGGGCCCCGGGGCCGCCTTGCCGGTGATGGAGGGCAAGGCCGCGCTGTTCAAGAGGTTCGCCGACATCGACGCGTGGCCGATCTGCCTGGCCTCGCAGGACGTCGACGAGATCGTCAGGGCCGTGGAGATGATCGCGCCCGGCTTCGGCGGCATCAACCTGGAGGACATTGCCGCGCCACGCTGCTTCGAGGTGGAGCGCCGGCTGCGCGAGTCGCTGGACATCCCGGTCTTCCACGACGACCAGCACGGTACGGCGATCGTCGTACTCGCCGCGCTGACCAATGCCCTTCGCTGCGTGCGCAAGTCGTTGTCCGGCGTACGCATCGTGGTGGCGGGTGCCGGCGCCGCCGGCTCGGCCATCGTGACGCTGCTGCTCGCCGCCGGAGCGGAGGACCTCGTGGTCTGGGACCGCGAGGGCTGCCTGACCTCCGACGACCCGAACCTCTCCCCCGCCAAGGCCGAGCTCGCGTCCCGCACCAACCCCCGCGGCGTCAAGGGCGACCTGCACACGGCACTGACCGGAGCCGACGTCTTCATCGGTGTCAGCGGGCCAGGGGTCCTTGAGGCCGAGTGGATCAAGGACATGAACGAGGGCTCGGTCATCTTCGCGCTGGCCAACCCCGACCCGGAGATCGACCCGGCCGATGCCGCGCAGTACGCCACGGTCGTGGCCAGCGGGCGCAGCGACTACCCGAACCAGATCAACAACGTGCTCGCGTTCCCGGGGGTCTTCCGCGGGCTGCTCGACACCCGCGCGAAGGATGTCACGACCGAGATGCTGCTGCGGGCTGCGGGAGCGATCGCCGGGGTGGTCACCGACGACGAGCTGAACCCGAACTTCATCATCCCGAGCGTCTTCCACCCCGACGTGCCCAAGGCGGTCGCCGCCGCCATCCGTGGGGACGCCAAGCCTGACGGCGACTGAGCGCCCGCGAGGTACTAGTACCAAGGTCCGATGGTGCCGCGCCCACCCTTCGCGCGAACGTTGTGTCAACAGCAACGAAGGGTTACGTCATGAGAGCCATCTTCATCACCATCGCCGCAATGCTTGCGGCAGCCATCCCGGCAACGATCGGCCTGATGGGCAACGCGTCGTTCACCCAGGACGTCCCCGTTCGGGTGCCGCAGCAGGCGCACAGCACCGCGGCGCCGTCCGGTACGCCGAGTGCCACCCCGCATGCCGACGACCACGCCGACGACCGGGGCGGCCAGGTCCGTCATGCGGAGCCGGGCGACGACCGGGGCGGCGAGACCCGCCATGCCGAACCGGGTGACGACCGGGGCGGCGAGACCCGCCACGCCGAACCGGGCGACGACCGGGGCGGCGAGACCCGCCACACCGAACCGGGCGACGACCACGGTGACGACGGTGGCCGCCTGGGTGACCGGCATGGTTCCGGCCACTCCGGCTCCGACGACAGCGGTGCCCACGGTGCCGACGGTGGCCACGGCTCGGATGATTCGGGTTCCGGCCACTCCGGGTCCGGTCGAGGCTGACAATGCAGGATGACTGAAGCGTCTGGCACGGCCACCCACGGTGCGAGTGAATCTCCGCCGTGGGTGGCTGTGTCGCGTTCCGGGACGCTGCGGGCCGAACCCCAGGAGGGGTCAGCACGCGTCCTGGTCTGGGTCTGCGTGAGCGCGGTGCTGGTGCTCGTCGCGGTCGCCGTGGTCGGTGTCTTCGCTGCCCGAAAGCTCGCCGAGCGTGAAGCCGTGAACGATGCCGCCAACACCGCTGACCTGCTGGCCGAGGCGGTCGTGCAACCGGCGCTCCGGGACAGCCTCGCGACGAGCAACCCTGCTGCGGTCAAGGTGATGGACGCCGCCCTCCACGACTATGTGAAGACCTCGTCGATCGTCCGCATCAAGATCTGGACCCAGGCCGGCAAGATCGTCTACTCCGACGAGCCACGACTGATCGGCCAGACCTTCGCGCTCGGCGCGGAGGAACGCGCGGTGCTGACCGAACCACGGACCCGGGCCGACGTCTCCGACCTGACCGAGCCCGAGAACCGCTACGAGCGGGGCGACGGCAAGCTGCTCGAGGTCTACCGGCCGGTGTGGACGCCGTCGGGGACACCGCTGCTGTTCGAGACCTATGCGCCGTACGACGAGGTCAACGCCCGGTCGGGCCAGCTGTGGCGCGGCTTTGCCGGGGTGACGGTGAGCAGCCTGCTCTTCTTCACGGCCTTGCTGGTGCCGATCCTGTGGCGACTCCTCGGCCGGCTCAGGCGTGCCCAGCGGCAACGCGAGGAGCTGCTCGAGCGGGCCGTGGATGCTTCGATCGAAGAGCGCCGCCGGATCGCCGGGACGCTGCACGATGGAGTGGTGCAGGAACTCGCCGCCACCTCGTTCAGCCTCAGCGGTGCCTCGGCACGTGCCGAGGCCACCGACCCCGTACTTGCCGCGGACCTCAGCTCGGTCGCCTCGACCCTGCGGGCCAGCATCGGCGGCCTGCGATCGCTCCTGGTCGACATCTACCCCGCCAGCCTCGAGTCGGCGGGTCTCGTCGAGGCGCTCACCGACCTGGCCGCGACGCTGCGCTCCCGCGGTATCGATGTCGATCTCGACCTGACTCCTGACGTGACCGGCCTCGATCCGGACGGGGAGCGGCTGGTCTTCCGGATCGCCCAGGAGTGCCTGCAGAACGTACGCCGGCACGCGGCTGCCTCACACGTCTCGGTGCTGCTCCGCCGGGAAGACACCGCGCTGGTGCTGCACGTGATCGACGACGGTGTCGGCTTCGATGCCGCCGAAGTGCTGGACCGGCCGAGCGAAGGACACTTCGGCGTCCGGGTTCTCGCCGACGTCGCGTCCGACGCGGGCGCGGACCTCGCTGTGGCCACCGCCCCAGGACACGGCTGCCACTGGCGGCTCACGGTGCCGGTCGGATGATCCGGGTGCTGCTGGTCGATGACCATCCTCTGGTGCGCGCGGGGTTGTCCGCGCTGATCACCTCGACGACCGACGACATGTTGGTGGTGGGCGAGGCGTCGGGTGGTGAGCAGGCGATCGAGCTCGTCGCCGAGACCGGGCCGGACGTGGTGCTGATGGATCTCTCGATGCCCGGGATGGACGGCGTCGAGTCCACCCGACGGTTGCTCGCAGCCGGGTTCGAAGGGGCCATCGTGGTGCTCACCTCCTTCTCGGACAAGGCGCGGGTGGCCGACGCGCTGGCTGCCGGCGCGGTGGGCTACATGCTCAAGGATCGCGAACCCGCCGACGTACTCGATGCGATCCGGTCTGCGGCAGCAGGCCATGCCCCGCTCGACCCACGCGTGGCCCGGGCGCTGCTGCCCGGCCAGGAGCCTGCACCGGGCGAGGACCTCAGCACCCGCGAGCTACAGGTGCTGAGGCTGGTCGCCCAAGGGCTCGCCAACAAGCAGATCGCCCGCCGGCTCGAGATCAGTGAACGCACGGTGAAGGTCCACCTCGGCAACGTCTTTCGCCGCGTCGGGGTCTCCGACCGGACCAGTGCCGCGATCTGGGCGCGGGACCATCTGCCGGCTGACGAGAGCTGACTACTGCTGCGGAGCCTGGGCCGGTGCTGCCTGTCCGTAGCCGAGCTGTGCGGCCGTCTGCTTCGCGGCGTCGGTGACCGGGACGGCGACGACCGCCGTGCCGTAGGCGCAGAGCTCGGTCCAGGTGTCACCCATCTCCGAGGTGTCGAAGCGCATCGCCACAACGGCGTTGCCACCACGGGCACGGGCCTCCTCGAGCATCCGGCCCATCACCTCGTTGCGGCTCTGGATCAGGTTTGCCGTCATGCCCTTGAGCTCACCGCCGACGAGCGACTTGAAGCCTGCACCCATCTGCGAGAACGCGTTGCGCGAGCGCACGGTCAGTCCGAAGACCTCTCCGCAGACCTGCTGGATCTCCCAACCCGGGATGTCGTTGCTCGTGACGCACAGCATGTGGCCCTTCCGTGCGAGCGCCTTGCCCGCAACCGGGACGAGCCTATTCCTCGGTTGCCGGAGATTCCTTCACCGGAGCCTGCTTTGTCGGAGCCTTCGCCGGGGCCTTCGTCGCAGCCGCCTTTCGGGCCGGAGCCTTCCTGGCGGGCGCCTTCTGGGCCGGAGCCTTTCGGGCAGCCGCTTTCTTTGCGGGCGCCTTCTTCGCAGCCGGCTCGGGAGCGGCCACAGCAGGCTTGTCCCTGAGGAGCTCGACCAGCTCGGTGACCGCCTTGTTCAGCCGGTCGACGGTCTTGTCCAGCCTCTTGGTGACCTTGAGCTGTCCCTTGAGCTCTTCCTGGAGCTTTTCGGTGAGTTTTTCGGTGAGCTTGCGTTTGCTACCCATCAGATTCCTGTCAGCCGTTGGTAACTGCACTGTAGGGATGCCAGATGAACGGCAGCTGCGCTCAGCCCTTGACCTTGTAGTCCTCGACCACCCGGCGACCGATGATCATCCGCTGGATCTCCGAGGTGCCCTCGCCGATGAGCAGCATCGGGGCCTCGCGGTAGAGCCGCTCGATCTCGTACTCCTTGGAGAAACCGTAGCCGCCGTGAATGCGGAACGAGCTCTCCACGACCTCGTTGCAGTACTCCGCGGCGAGGTACTTCGCCATCCCGGCCTCGAGGTCGTTGCGCTCCCCGGAGTCCTTCTTGCGGGCCGCGCGAACCATCATCTGGTGAGCCGCCTCGACCTTGGTCGCCATCTCGGCAACACGGAACAGGATCGCCTGGTGCTCGATGATCTTCTTGCCGAACGTCGAACGCTGCTGGGCGTACTCCACACCGAGCTCGAAGGCCCGGTTCGCGACACCAACCGCACGCGAGGCGACGTTGACACGGCCGACCTCGACCCCGTCCATCATCTGGTAGAAACCCTTGCCCGGCACGCCACCGAGGATCTGGTCGGCCGAGATGTTGTGACCCTCGAAGATCATCTCGGTCGTGTCGACCCCCTTGTAGCCCATCTTGTCGATCTTGCCCGGGATGGTGACGCCCTGCGCGGTCTCACCGAACCCGACCTCCTTCTCGACAAGGAAGGTGGTCATGTTCTTGTACACCGACTCCGAGCCCTCATCGGTCTTCACCAGCACCGCAACCAGGTTCGACGAGCCACCGTTGGTCAGCCACATCTTCTGCCCGGTGATGGAATACCGGACGCCATCACCGGTGTCATCGAGCTTCACGGCCTTCGTCGTGATCGCCGCAACATCAGAACCCAGCGCCGGCTCGGACATCGAGAAGGCGCCGCGGGTCTCCCCGCTCGCCATCCTCGGCAGGTACTTCTGCTTCTGCTCCTCGGTGCCGTGCTGCATCAGCATCCAGGCCACGATGAAGTGAGTGTTGATCACCCCCGAGACGCTCATCCAGCCGCGAGCAATCTCCTCGACGACCAGGGCATAGGTCAGCAAGGACTCACCCAGGCCGCCGTACTCCTCAGGAATCATCAGACCGAAGATGCCGAGCTCCTTGAGACCCTCGACGATCGCCGTCGGGTACTCATCCTTGTGCTCGAGCTCGGTGGCCACCGGAAGGATCTTCTGCTCCACGAACTGGCGCACGGTCTTCAGGATCTCTTCCTGGATGTCGGTAAGACCCTCGGTCTGGCAGAGACGACCCATGGTTGTCGATCCTTTCGGCAGGCAGGCAGAACGTTGCAAATCATAGGTACTGCGGGAGGTGTGGCAACCGGCCGGCCACCGTGAAGCTACTCACGCGTAGCCGGCGTGCCTCGCTGCTCGAGCCGGTTGTGGGCCAGATCACTCACCACTGCCTCGAGCTCGGACACCCGTTGGGCCAGCAGTACGTCGAGCTGGGCATTCTCCGCAACGGCCACCGCGGCATCCTCGAGCCGCTCGCGCAGCGAGGTCAGCCCGCGCAGGCCCATCGCAGCGCGGACCTTCGTGACGACCGCGCGGCGAGCGCTCACAACGAGTCCTTGCGGTACTTCTTGATCGCCTTCACGAGGATGTCGTCACTCTGACCAGCGGTGGGGACCAGCAGCTCGCAGACCAGGTCATCGAGCTCGGCGACCCGACGCTGGAGCACCCGGCCGCGCTGCACCTCGGCCTCGAGCTCGGCGATCCGCTCGGCCATCTTGTCCATCCGCTTGTTGACGTACGTCGCAGCGGTGTTCTCGGCGGCTCGTCGGGCACCGGACTTCACCCGCTCGCGAAGCGGCTCGTCCGGCTCCGTCGCCACGGTGCCGCGTCGCGACCCGCCATCGGTTGTTCTGTCGATTGTTGCGGCCCGCAGCCGCACCAGCAGGTCGGCAATCGCCTGCGCAGCGAGCCGGACCAGCTCAGCGTCCCCGACCTCGCCGGGCGTGCGACCGGTCGGCCGGGTCGCCCGGATCTCTTCGAGGTCCCCCTGTACGTCGTACCCCCGCGTGCGGAGCTGTTCGATGGCCGCGTCACTGCGAGCGACCGCCTGCTCGAACTGTTCGTCGGTCATGCCGAGGCCTTCCTTCTTCCCCAGCGGCACCAGCACCTGGTGCGCCAGCAGGTCACGAATCCAGCGGGCGTGTTCGCGGTTGCCGGTGATCGGCGGACCGAGGCGCCGGTTCACCCTGCGCAGGAGCTCCGCCGAGGCCGGCGTGAGCGACTCGTTGGCCGTGGTGACCGCGAGGTCGAGTCCGGGCACGTCGAGGTCACAGGCGCGCGCAAACCGCTGCCAGAGCTCGTCGGGAGCGGCGCCGGACCGAGGCACGGTGACGATGTGCACCTGCGCGGGAGGCAGGTCGGCGGCCCAGCGCTCCGTGACTCCACTCGGGTCCATCGTCCGCCAGCCCCACTCGGCGCGCGGCCCGTCGTCCTCGCCCTTGGGCACCCACTTCTCGAGCGGCCGGGCCAGCCCGAACTTCAGCCGCTCCTGCCAGGCCGACGGGAGCGCGCGGGCGAAGTCGCGGGCCGTGAAGACGATGTGGATCTCGATGCCGGGCAGCTGCGCGAGCGCGGCCCGGGCCTGCTCGGCCGAGGCGCCCGCGAGGAGCTCGTAGCTGAGGATCGCCGACCGACCCTGCCAGGCCTTGATCGCGTCGACCAGCCGTTGCCAGGACCTGGCCTCGTCGGGCGAGAGGTTCGCCACCCTGGGATCCTCGCGGATGATCAGGCCGGCGTGCACGACCTCGACATGGCGATCCCCGACCACCAGCACTCCGGCGTCGGCCAGGCGCTCGCGGTTGGCGCGCAGCACCGACTGGAGGTACGTCGTGCCCGACTTCGGCGCACCGACGTGGAGATAGAGCCGCTCGGTCATGCGGACCACTCCACCACGAGCCGGGTGCGGGCGATCCCGTCGGTCGCCGGCGCGGACACCGACTCGAGGACCCGGCCGCCCATGGCGCCCAGCCGGTCGGTCACCTCGGCCACCGGTACGGCGTACCGCTTGCCGCCCTTGGCCGGGTCCCACCTCCAGGCACCGACGTCGTGGCCGAACTCGAGCAGGGCCAGCCCGCCACCGGCGAGCAGGATTCGCAGCATCGGGTAGAAGTTGTCGCGGTCGTCCGGTTCGAGACTGTCGAGCAGCCCTCCGGAGATGACGACGCGACGGCCGGGGTGCGTGTTCGCGAGCAGGGCGGCCCGGCTCATCGCGTCGCGGCGGTCGTAGAGGTTGGTCGCTGCGAAGCTCGCCGGCACGTCCTCGGCCCGGGCCAGCCGGTTGACCCGCCCGAACGCCGCGCGCGCGTAGTCGAGTCCGGTTGCCGGGCGCCCGGACCGCGCCAGTGCGAGCACATCGCGACCCGAGCCGGCGCCGATGTCGATGGTGTGGCTGCCTTGGTCGATCCGGGGCAGTGCCCAGTGGCCGAACTCGGTGGGTTCGTCGAGCAGCGCCGCCGGGGTGTCCTTGTGGAACCGCTCCCACTCGCGCCGGTTCTTCATCAGCGAGCCGGTCCAGCCGTCGAACCTTCTCGTCACCGCCGGGCCCGGCTTGTGCTGGAACGACGGATCGGGCACCCGCCAGCCCGCGCCGTACGACACCTCGAGCATGGTCTCCGGGTCGGCCGGCGCCGGAAGGGAGCGGCCCTCGAACTCGATCGTGCCCAGCGGCTCGATCGCCGACCGGGGTACGTCGGCGCGGATCGTGGCCGTCTCGTGCAACAGGCCACTGACGTAGAAGCAGCTGTAGACGTCGAGGCTGCCGGTGCCGCCGTCCGGCGCCTTGAAGAGCACGGTCACGAAGCTGCCCGACTTGTTCAGCACCCGGAAGCCGTTGGCGCGCAACGCCCGGGTGATGGCATACATCTCGCGGTTGATCTGCTCGGGCATCGACGCGGTGCTCAGGTAGGCCAGGTCGATGTCGGAGTCGTGCGCGATCACGCCACCCTCGCGAGCGGCGCCGAGCAATGACCCGAACGCGACCCAGCAGTGCACGTCGCACTCGTCGGCGAGCACCTTGATGACCTGGTCGGTGATGTCGACCATCTGGGCCACGACGCCCTCGCCGCGCCCGGAGAACGGCCGCTGCAGGAGCCCCCACTTGTCGACCATCACCGGGATGCCGTCGCCGTCGACCATGTTGACCCGGCCAACCCCTGCCCCGAACGCGACCTCGTCTGAGATCAGGGGCTCGTCGCTGCCCTGACGGACGACCACTCGAGCCAGTCCGTCGAGCCATCCGCGCATCGGGCGCGGCCACGCCACCAGGCGGGGAGCGTCCTTGGAGGTGGGTTCGCGCGTGAAGGACCACACATGCCGGTCGTCGAAGTAGACGTCGAAGGAGCCGTGGCAGTCAGCCGGTAGCTCGATCCCGCGCTGGCTCACCGAGATGGCTGCCGCCACGGTGCTCAGTTGACCGTTGCCGTCGCGAACAGGACGGTGTGGTCAGTGGTGCGCTGCACCTGGGCACTGCGGTCCAGCGTGAAGCCGCTGAACGCCGCCGAGCCGAAGATCCAGTCGACGCGCATGTCCGCCGGCGGCCGGCAGGTGCCGGAGCTCGATCCGCCCGAGGCGCTGACCAGGTCGGTGCTCCCGGTGACGTGGCAGAACACATCGGCGTGCTCGTTGAGGTCACCCATGAAGAAGACCGGCAGCCCGGTCTTGCGAAGCGCGTTGATCTTGGCGACCTCGAGGTTCTCCTGGACGTTGCGCTCGGCCTCGTGGGTGTTCTTTCCCTGGACCGGCGAGTTGTGCACGTTGAACACGTAGAAGTTCCGGCCGGTGGCCTTGTCCTGGAGCTCCACGATCGGCATCGGCCGGTTCTGGCCGAGGAAGTCGATCGTGAGGGTCGACGTACCGACCAGGTTGAACTTGCTGGTCCGCCAGATGATGTTGGTCGGGATGCCGGCGCCGCCAAGCGACGTGCCTGGGTAGGACTCGTAGCCACCGACGTTCTGCATCATCACGTTGTACTGATCGAGCTGCATCTCGTCGAAGCCGATGATGTCGGCTCCGGCGGTGTTGATGATGTCCGCGGCCCACCGGCTGCGCACATAGCCAGGCGCCCGCGACGTCGCGTCGCCGCCCGGTGCGGTGTGCTGGCTGCCGAGCACGTTGAAGGTGGCGATCTTGAAGGAGAACGGCGCCGAGGCCTTCTTGGCCGCGATTCGGGCCTCACGAGCCAACTTCGCCGCGGCAGCCTGGGCCTGGAGGTTGACCACGGTCGGCTTGGCCTCGATCTTCGGCACCTCGAGGACCGCAGAGGCGCGGTTGAGCCCGTTGGTCTTCGCGGCGGCCTGGCCGTGCTGGGTGCTCGCCGCGACGGGCACGCCCGGCCTGGTTGCCTGGTAGGTGACGACCCACGACAGGGTCATCACGACTGCTCCGGCGGCAACGATGCCACCCCACCAGAAACTGCGCACCGCGCGATGGTATCGGCTCTCGCGCCTCCGTTTTCCCTGATTCGTCATGCCTGGCGCCCCTGGATCAGGCCCAGCGAGGGGTCTCGCAGGACCCGTCCGCCGAGAAGTCCGACCACGACAACCGATCCGAGCACGAGGGCGAGCTCCGCGCGCAGGAAGACCGATCCGGGCAGAGCCAGTCCGACGAGAAACACGACAACTCCTCCTACCCACGAAATCCCGCTCCAGCGGTGGTCATCCATTGCGATCACCCCGGACTGCAGGGCCAGTGCCAACATCAGTAGTGCGGCCGAGGCCGCCAGCAGGACGAGGTCCCGTCGAGGCAGGTCGAAACCCGGCCCGAAGAGCAACCGTACGACGGGCGGCCCGATCAGGCCTACACCGACCACGCCACCGACCCCGATTACTGCAGTGGCAACCATGACAGTCCGGAGCTGGGTTCGGAAGGCATGCGCGTCTCCCTGATCGTGGCTGCGTGCCAGCCCGGGCAGCAGGACGGCCTGCACGGCCGCGAACAACAGCAACGGGATCCGGGCGATCGTCAGGCCGGAGAGGAAGTTGCCGGCGGCGGCCTGTTGAGCGTCCGAGGACATCAGCCGGACGGCGGGCGCGGCGAGGTTCGCGAGACCTTGAGAGGCGAGCGTGGCGCAGAGCAACCAGCCGAGCCGGTCGCGAAGCTCGGCGTACGACGCCGGCGAGGTCGCCCCGGCCAGCTTCGAGGCGAAGACCGGCCAGACGATGACGGTGGACACCCACGGCGAGACGGCCAGCACGGCGGCGTACGCCAGCGGCTCGTGCACCCCCGCGATGGCGAGCACGACACAGGCAACCATCCGCAGAATGCCTTCCGCGCCCTGTTGCCCGCCGTACGCGATGAAGGTGCCGGTCGCGGAGAAGACTCCGCGCTGCAGGTACTGGACGCACAGGCCACCCGCCGCAACGAGCAGGGCCACGGCATACCACCAGGAGTCGCCGAACAGTGCGGTGCGCGGCAGGTCGAACAGCATCGTCACCGCGACCACCGGCACCAGGACGGCGAAGACCATCGCGGCCATCCGCGCCGCACGCCCGACGAGCCTGCCCAGGTCCAGCCCGCGCGCGAGCCGGATCGAGGAGGCGCGACTGAGCTCCTGCTCGAACGGCAGGAACAACCCGATGCCGACGGTGTAGACGAGCGTCCAGAGCACCGCGATCTCCGAGAAATGGTGGACGCCGACCATCCGGGCCGAGATGACCAGATAGACGCTCGCCGAGATCCCGAGGACCAGCAGACCGCTGCCGGCAAGCGCCGTCGAGCCCGCCATCCCCCGCTTCGGGATCGGCGCTGCTTCAGTCATCCGCTGGCCCCGGCGCAGGATTCTCCGCGCCACGAGCTCGGTCGACATCGAGGCGCAGCAGGGCAAGCTCCTCGGCCAGGGTGCGGGTCTTCTCCTCGAGGCGGCTCAGCTCATGGCTGTGCTGCAGCGAGATCACCATCAAGAACATGCTGGCTGCGAAGAAGAGCAGGTTCGCCGGGACCTCGACGCCGACGACGTCGGCCGCGCCGCGCAGTGCTCCCGGGACGAACGCGACGACCAGCGCGGCAACAGCGACCAGGAACCACAGGACGGCGTACTTCTCGCGCAGCCGCTGGCGCCTGAGCATCTCGAAGAGGACCACCATGATGACGGCGCTGCCGATGATGCCGAGTACGACGGACGGGTTCATCACGACCCCACTTCGGCGTTGGCTTCGGGCCACTTGCGGACCAGGGCGAGCACGAGGGCGACGCAGGCGCGGGCCAGGTAGAGCGCGGCACGGATGCTGGACTGGCTCGCCTGACCGGCCTGCCGCGGACGCATCTCGACCGGCTCCTGGCGAACCACCAGTCCCGCCCGGATCGCGATCACGAGTGACTCGACGGTGTCGCCGAGATAGTCGGCGGGATAGTGCATCGCGAACAGCCTGAGCGCCCGCGCATTGGCGACGCGGAAGCCACTGGTGACATCGGTCAGCGTGGTGCCGGCCATCCAGGTCAGCACCTTGGCCAGCATCATCATCGCGACCCGCCGGATCCCCGACTGCGCCTTGTAGCTGTGGTCCTTGTCGGCGAACCGCGCGCCGATGATCACGTCGGCCTCGCCGAGCCGGGACAGCAGTGCCGGCACGAAACGCGGGTCGTGCTGGCCATCGGCATCGATCTGTACGGCGACGTCATAACCGTTTCGCTCGGCGTACAGGAAGCCGGTGCGCATCGCGCCGCCGACGCCGAGGTTGAACGGCAGGCTGCACACCAGTGCCCCCGCCTGAGCCGCCCTCGCGGCCGTCCGGTCGGTCGAGCCGTCGTCGATCACGAGGACGTCGACCGTCGGATTCGTCGCCCGGATCTCCGCGATCGTCTCCGCGACCGAGCCTTCTTCGTTCCAGGCCGGGATGATCACCAGCACCCGGGGAGCCTGACTGAGCTCGGACACGTCAGCCTCCGCTCACCGGCGTCGGACTCAGCCGCATCGTGTTCGTCGCGTCACCGAGCTGGCCGGCGTCGTTGATCCCCCAGCACTCGGTGCCACCGCTCGTCGCGATCGCGCAGGTGTGGGAGTACCCGTTCGAGATGGTCATGGAGTCCATTCCACCCACCTGGACCGGACTTCGCTGGTCCGTCCGGGTGCCGATACCGAGCTGACCCACCGTGTTGTTGCCCCAGCACCACGTGGTGTGGTCGCCGCGGACGCCGCAGCTGAAGCCGTCGCCCACCGAGATGTCGACCCAGGGACCGGCCAGACCGATGTTGACCGGCCTGAGCTGGGTCGCCGTCGTACCGGTGCCGTCCTGCCCGTCGCTGTTGAAGCCCCAGCAGAGGGCGAAGCCGGTGGCCGTGAAGCCGCAGGTGTGCATCCAGCCGGCACTGGCGCGTGCCCAGGTGGTCGCTGAGCCGACCTGGACCGGCGTCGAGCGCGACGTCGTGGTGCCGTCGCCGAGCTGACCGAAGTTGTTGGCTCCCCAGCACCACAGGGTTCCGGTCGTCCGCGTCGCGCAGGTGTGCCAGCCGCCGGCGCTGATCGTTGCCCAGTTGGCGTCGGTGCCGATGCGCCTCGGTAGCAGCCTGGTGGTCTTGGTGCCGTCGCCGATCTGGCCGTCAGCGTTCAGGCCCCAGCAGTACGCCGTGTGCAGGGTGGTGATCGCGCAGGTCTGGAACCAGTTCGTGCTGACCGTGAGCCACTTGACCGTCGTTCCGCCGACGAGCCGGGGTGCGACATTCGATGTCTTGGTGGTGTCACCGAGCTGGCCGTAGTTGTTCAGGCCCCAGCAGTAGAGCGACCCGGCCTGGTTGATCGCGCAGGTGTGCGAGCCGCTCGTGCTGACCGATGCCCACGTCGTGCCGACACCGACTCTCGTCGGGACAGTGCGGTTGGTCTTGGTCCGGTCGCCGACCTGGCCCCAGGTGTTCAGGCCCCAGCAGTAGAGGGTGCCGTTCTCCTTGACCACGCAGGTGTCCTGGCCGCCGGCGGACAGGCTGGCCGCCGTGCTCGGCGTCGCCGTGAACGTGACGGACCCCGGCACCGGGCGCGCATACAGCGGATCGACGGAGTTCCGCACCGTGTAGCGAAGGGTCCATGTCCCGGGAACGGTCGGCACGCCGTGCAGGAGCCCGTTGGACTCGAGCGTCAGACCGGGCGGCATCCCGGAGGTCTTCGCCCAGCGCAGGTTTGCCTGGTTGACCGGGAGGACGTCGGCCACGAGTTTCTTGGAGACGGGGGTGTTGACGGTGGTGCTCACGGAGTCGGCGACCGGGACCGGGCGAGGGATGCGCTGCGAGCGCACCGACAATCCCCTTGCCAGCTTGGTGATTGCGGCTGCATCTGCGCCCGAGTGATAGGTGCGCGACAATTTGATCGCCGTCGCCGCGGGAGTCGGCCCGTAGTTGCAGACCACGTCACCCTTGCGACACATGCTGATGACCGTGCCGTGGATCGCAGCGGACGGCACGTCGGCGAAGTGGGCGATCCGGGTGTCGTCGATGCCCCGTGCCGTCCGGGCAGCGGCCGGCGTACCGGCAAGACGGGCCTTGGTGTTCTTGGACCGGTCGCCGTCGGAGATCAGCAACGCACCGATGATCCGGTTCGCGATCGACGGATGCGGTGCCACCGCCAGCAGCGTTCGGTGCACGACCATCGCTCCCTGGGAGTAGCCGACCAGGACGATGTTCTGCTGGGGGCAGGTCGAGTTCGCGGCAACGAGAGTCGCGTACGCACGGTCGCTGGCTGCGGCAACACCGGTCCGCCAGGTCTGCGCCTGCGACTTCGTGACGTAGCTGCTCGCCGGCTTCATCGGATGCGCCTTCGGCCGCAGCACGGACGCATTCTTCGTGAGGTAGTCGACGATGCTGAGCCGCACGCTCTGGCCTGCCGCAGCGTCGGCGGACTGATAGGCGGTCGTGAACAGCCCGGCCGTGGCGCCCACCTTCACCGGACGGACCGAGCCGCCCTCGTTGCCTCCGGGCACCGCGAGCAGCAGGTCGTCGGCGCACGCACTGGCGGTGGCGGCCTGCTCGGCCCGGGCAGGCTGGGAGGCGCCGTGGGGGTCGACAGCCAGTACGACGAGGGCGGTGACAGCGACCGTCGCCAGTAGCAGCGCTACGCGGAGGCGAGCTCGAACCATCGACCCATCCCGATACCAGTGTGAACAGTGCGTCCGGTGAGTCTAATGAGGTTGCGTGCGCTTTTCGGCGTTATCGCACCCACCGGCGAGCCCGATGACGTCAGCCGGACCGCTTCTAGTTGACCTGGATCTTGGCGTAGCGGTCGACCCCGGCGGGCGCCTGGACAGGCGCTGCCGAGCCGACTGCGCGCCTGGCTTCGGCGCCGCCGACGTTGCCGCCGTCGACCGTGGTCTTCGACGAAGGCGGGTGCAGGAACCACCTGTTGACGAACTTGGCGTAGGTCATCCGCAGCGCGGCACTGTCGATCCGGGCGAAGATGTCATCGCTGTGCAGGCTCACCGTGGTCCAGTTCGACGAACCGTTCCAGGCGATCTCGGCGTGGTGGTTCGAGCCGTAGACGCCGCTCAGCGCGAGCACCTTGGTGTGCAGGTAACGGTCGTAGACGAAGTCGCCGTTGAAGTCCTGGACCACCTGGCGGAACGGGATCGGGCCGCGCGGCCCACCGGTCCGGAAGACCTGGAGGACCTGCTTGCCCATCACGGCGTAGATCACCCTGATGTCGCAGCCCTGGTTCCAGAGCTGGTGCAGCTTCTTGGCGAGCGCGATCCCGCGCGAGTCGGTCATCGCGGTCTGGGCGATCCGGATGGCGGTGCGCCCGCCGTTGCCCGCGCCCTGGTCGGCGCCGGTGCAGTGCACCTGGTTCAGCATGTTCATGACCGGGTCGCCGCTGGTGCCTGCTCCGACCCACGGCAGGAAGCCGAGGTTGATCCCGCCCTCGACGAGGTACTGCCAGGCGTTGGCCACGGCGTGGTCCTTCGTCATCTCGACGAAGATCCCGAGCGCGAAGTTGTAGAAGTCCGGACGATTCCGGATCGTGTAGAGGTCGTTCCACTGGCCGGTGGCGGCGAGGTCGGTCAGGTTCGCCGAGCCGTACATCACCACGTCCGTGGCCTGGCCGACCTGGGAGAAGAGGTACATCTTCGTGTGGGAGATGCCGCTCTTGCCGCGGCAGGAGCTCACGCACTCCTTGGCCCAGCTGCGCATGCTCGAGGGCCGCTTCGCGTTGCCGACCCGGAGCTGACGCTGCATGTTGTTGAAGCCGGGGTTCACGTTCTTCGCGTTGCCGTTGCCTCGGTCCATCAGGACCCGGACCCGGACGCCTCGCCGTTGGGCGAGGATCAGGTCGTGCTCGGCGTTCGGGCTCCGGATGTTCCACGAGGCGACGGTGATCTGGGACCCCTTGCGGGAGTGCTGGATGGCCAGCCGGATCTTGTGCAGGTTCGCGGTGCGCTGGGCAACGGTGCCGAGCGGGTTGTTGATCGTGACGCCGGCCGGTGGCGTCCACGGCGTCTTGGCAGCAGCTGGCTTCGCGACCACGGCAGGCGCGGCCACGGCCGGGCTCGATGCCGTTGGGGTCGACGCAGTCGCCGAAAGGCTGCCGGCTTCGAGGGCGAGTGTGCCGACGAGCATCAGCAGGACGACGGACAACGAACTCACACGGCGCGAAGCACGCATGCAACCAACCCCCAAGGTCTTTCCAGCCTGATATGGCGACCGCCACTATAGCCGCACGATCTGTTACTGAGTTTCGACATCTGTCTCGATATTTTTTGCTACGTCACACGCCGAGCGCGGACCGGTCGAGACCGGACCGTCCACTAGATTGACGAAACCGTGAACCGCTCGAAGGAGATCCCTCCGCCCATGCGCTCAGAGAGCTTCGCTCCTGCCTCCCACGATCGAGTTCTCGGTCGATCTCCCGGTCGATCTCTCGGTCGATTCCTCGACGGAATCCTCGACCTGTCCGTGATCCTGGTGGCCTGGTGGTCGATCCTCTATTGGGCCTTCTGGGCGGCCGGATGGTCGCTCTGGCCCGCTGGCTGGATCTGGCTCGCCGGCTCCGTCGTCATCGTAGTTGGATTCTGCGCACTAGGTGCAAGAGACAAACATTTCGACAGCGATCAGGTCGCACCGGATGCGACGTCGGCGGACATTCCGGGCGATTCCCCTTCCTCCTCCGATGCTGGGGCTCGGCGTACGCCGTACCAACAGCTCGGACGTGCGGCCGCAGTCCTGGCGCTGATCTGCGCGATCGGCGTGCTCGTCGCCACCACGCAGTGGCCCCAGCACGGGTTCCGGGCGATGTGGGCGCTCTGCATCCTCGGCGTGATCGCGGCATCGGCTGCCAGCTTCACCTCTGCGTTCACCTCGGCGCCGGCCGCCTCACGTCGGACCGAGCCATCGACCTGGCTGCACCTCGGCGCCCTCGGCCTCGCCATCGGGATCGGCGTGCTCAGCCTCTTCATCCACCTGCCCGACCTCGACGACTCCTACTACGTGAACCGGTCCGTGTGGATCGCCGAGCACGGTACGTCGATGGTGCGGGACACCATGTTCGGGCCGGGCACGTTCAAGTCGCCGTACAACGGCGGGATCCCGATCGCCTCGATCGAGGGCCTCATCGGTGTGCTTTCGCATCTGACCGGCATCCAGGTCGGCACGCTGACCTGGGACGTCTCGACCGGCGTCGCGTCGGCGATGGCCGTCTGGGCACTCTGGGCACTTGCCCGGATCTGGTCGCCCCGCCTGCCCCTGCTCGTGACCGTTGTCGCGGTGGCCTTCTTGCTGATGAGCGGGGAGTCCCGACTCGGCAACTTCTGGATCGCGCGGATGTGGCAGGGCAAGGTGATGGCGATCGCGATCCTGATGCCTCTGGCGTGGGTCTGGGCGACCCAGGTGGTCGAGGCTCGTTCAAAGGGCAGTCGCCGACCGATCGTGATGCTCGCGATCGGTGGGGTCGCCTTCGCCGGGCTGACGTCGACGGCGGTCATCCTCGCTCCGTTGATGAGCGGCGCCATGGTGATGGCCGCGATCTTCGTCAGGTCGAAGCGGCTCGCGATCGGCGGCCTGCTGTTCCTGGTCGGGCCGGTGTTGAGCGGGCTCGCGGTGATCGCGTTCTCCGACGATGTCGGCGGCAAGGACCCCGCGCTGCTCTCCGGCTCGCAGACCTTTCTGCGCGTGCTCGGGCCCGAGCGCTTCTTCCTGGCAGCCGCGCTCGTCGCGCTGGTGCTCGGCGCACTCCTGGTGCGCAGCAAGGTCGCGTCCGCGATGGTGCTGTGGGTCAGCCTGGCCGCGCTGGTCATCCTCGCGCCGCCGCTGCTCGACGCCGCGAACAGTGCGACCGGCGCAGGACCGATCCTCTGGCGAGTCCTCTACTGCATCCCGATCGCCCTGCTCGTCGGCCTGCTCGCCGTCGCCCGGATCCCGGGGTCGGCGGCCACCGTCGAGAAGCTGAACCGGCTTGCTGCGTTCGCCATCCCTGTCGTGCTGCTGGCCGCGATCGCCGGCTTCGGAGCGCCGTTGTGGAACACCGTCGACCACAACGGCCCGGTCACGCTCTCCTCGAGCCCGTCATGGAAGGTCGACGAGGCCGCGCTGGACGACGTACGGGCCGTGATGAAGACCGATCCCCACGGCGTCATCCTGCTACCGGCCAGGCAGATGCGGATCCTGTCGATGTACACCACGAAGGCGTACGCCGTGGACCCGCGCGACTGGTACGCCCGGACGCTGAAGGAGCCGAAGGGCTACGGCAAGCTCCGGCTGGCGTTGAAGAACCTTGCCCAGCGCTCCGGCAAGATGCCGCCCACCGCGGTGGTGAAGGAAGCCCTCACCGACCTCAAGGTCACTCAGGCGTGCGTGTCTGAGTCGGGTGCGTTCCGGACCGCGCAGGTCGTCGACCGCCTCACCTACGCCGGCTATGGGGACCCCGCGCGGGTCGGCCGGATGACCTGTTACACGCCCGGCTGAGGTCAGCTCGTCGGCGCACCGTGGCGGCACAGGTCGAGCGTCAGCTGGTAACCGCTGTCGCTGCGCAGGTTGCCGCTCGGTCGGAAGATCTTGCCACTCGTCATCGCATAGAACTGGTCGCGGTAGACCACCAGGTCGTGCCCGACCACACACCTCATCCCGTTGGCGGGGACGGTCTTGCCGGCGTCGAGGCAACCGGAGTATCTCGCCGACAGCCGGGCGTTCGCGACCCAGACCGACGCACACTTCGGCAACACCACAGCGGGCTTCGTGGGCGTCTTCGTGGGCGACTTGGTGGGCGTGGGTGCCACGGACACGGTCGGAGTGGTCGTGCTGGGGACCGGCGGGGTGGTGTCCTTCGCCGTTCCGCAGGAAACCGACAGCGCAGCGATCGCGACCAGCACCGCGACGTGTCGAATCCTCATGCTCCGGAAGGCTACGGCAACGCCCCTTGGCGGGACTCTGGAATCGGGCCGGCTGGTCAGCCCTGCACGAAGGCGTTCGCCCGGGTGAGGTCGTCGTCGAAGTCGACCTCGACGACCTGGAACTGCGAGATGTCGACCGCCTCGAGACGGAGTCCGTCCTTCTCGATGGCGAGCTCGAGGCCACGCTCGAAGTAGTCCTGGTCATCGGCCTCGTCGAGGCGCGCCACCAGGGCGGCCTTGTCACCGTCCGCGATGTAGTTGATGCCGACGGCCTCACCGAGCCCATCGACGACGGTCTTGGAGAGCCCGAGGATGTAGCCGGTCTCGTCGAGGGTGTACTTGACCTCCTCCTCGGCGACCGACTCGGTGTTGACCGCGACGAAGCTCTTGCCGGCCTCGATCTTGTCGTGGATCAGGCCGAGCACCCGCGGGTCGAAGACCACGTCGCCGTTGAGCCACAGCACCCCTCCGGGCGCAGAGAGCGTGAGCGCCTTGAGCAGGCTCTTCGACGTGTTCGTGGAGTCGTAGACCTCGTTGTAGACGAACGAGATGTCCGGCATCGCCTCGATCACCAGGTCGAGCTTGAACCCCACGACTGCCGTCACGCGGACTTCGTCGCCGTACGACGCACGCAGCAGGTTGACCGCTCGCCGCATGATGCTCTCGCCGGAGGTCAGCGGCGTCAGCGGCTTGGGGTGCGGCTTGCCGAGCCGCGTACCGAGGCCAGCGGCCAGGATCACAACCTGGATCGTCAACGTGCACTCCTCGGGATCGGTTCAGGGGAACGCGCCATCCTACAAACTGCCAGCCCGATGACCCGCCGCGTCACGCGGGTGTCATGACATGGGAGCCTCTTCCGGCGTCGACCGGTTGTTCAGCACCACCAGCACCATGCCCAGCAGGATCAACAGCAACCCTCCGACGGCCGCAACGCTCGGCACCTGGTGCAGCCAGGCCGCGGCGATCAGGGCGGCGCCCGGGATCTCGAGCAGCAACGCGAGCGAGACCACCATCGGCGAGATGGTCGACAGCAGGTAGTTGAAGACCGAGTGGCCCATCAACTGGGCCGTCGCCGCCACGAGCAGGATCAGCAGCCACTGCTTCGGGGCGTACCCGACAAGCTGCTGACCGCTGACCAGGGCGGCAACCAGCAGCACCATGGCGGCGGTGCCGTAACAGACGAACGTGTACGCCGTGGTGCTGGCTGACTGCCTGGCCCGGCCGCCGATGATGCTGTAGCCCGCAATCGCGATCGACCCGATCAGCGCGAAGACGTCGCCGACGAGTGCCCGCGTCGAGGCCTGGAAGTCGACCCCACTGACGACGACGGCACCGATGAACGCGACCGCGATGCCGAGAATCGCCTTGCCAGGAAGGCGAATCCCCTGAGTGCGGTCCCACGCGACCACCCAGATGATCTGGAGGCAGACGATCGCGGTGCTCGACGCGACCGAGGTCATCGTCAGTGAGGTCACCCAGAAACCGAAGTGGGCAGCCAGGCAGCCACCGGACAGCAGGATCAACCCGAGCTGACGACGGGTGAGGCCGCGCAGCTCCCGGCGGGCGCGGCTGAGGGCGAACGGAGCGACGGCGACGGTAGCGAATCCATTGCGCCAGAAGGAGATCGCGAGCGCCGGCACGACGAGCGAGGCCATCACCGGGCCGGACAGCGAGACGGCGAGGACACCCACCGCCATCAGGCCGAGGGTGGTGGGATCCAGGCGGGACCTCACGCCCGTCCGGGTACGGCGATCCGGCCCTTCGCGATCGGCTGGACCCGACCGGCGACCCGGCAGACCTCGACGGAGCCCGTGGTCACGACGACCTCACCGTGCAGTCGCGACGGCCGGCCCATCTCGGATCCCTGGGAGATCTCGTAGCGGCCACCCAGTGGCAGCCGCCCGGTGGCCACGAGCGCCATCCCGAGACCGGCGGCCGCCGACCCGGTCGCCGGGTCCTCGTCCACGGAGAGCCCGGGTACGAACACCCTGGCGTGAATGTCCACGTGGGTGGAACCGTCCATTGCGGCGTACAGGTTGATGCCCTCGACCGGATCACTGCAGCCCCGCGTCAGCGCGTCGCCGTACCCGCTCAGCGGGCGCAGCGACGGGCGCGCCCGGGCGACGGCGTCGTCGCGGACCGGCAGGTGCACGAACGTCAGGCCGGTGCCCGCCACCCAGGCGTCGCCGGCCAGGTCGTCGGCCGCGAGTCCGAGGTCGGCCAGCAGCGCGACGGCAGTCTCCGGCGCGAGCGGCCCCGCCAGATCACGAGGTACGGCGGTGAGCCGCACCACCTCGTCGTCGAAGCTGACCCCGATCTCTCCGGCAGCACAGTGCTGGGTGGCGTGATCACCGCTCAGCAGACCGCGGTCGCGCAGCACCCAGGCCGTCCCGAGCGTCGGGTGTCCGGCAAACGGGACCTCGCCGCCGGGTGTGAAGATCCGGACCTCGTAGTGGTCTGCATCGATCGATGTCGGGAAGGTCGTCTCGGAGAAGTTGAACTCCCGCGCGATCGTCTGGAGCTGGTCGCTCGACAACTCCTCCGCACCGTGTACGACGGCCAGCTGGTTGCCCGCGAAGGGCCGTTCGGCGAAGACATCCACGATGTCGTAATCGAGCATGGCGTCATCCTGCCCAAGTTGAGGTGTCTCGCGCATTAGGGTTAAGACTCGTGAGCACCACACCGACCCGCGTCTTCGCCGCCCGCCTTGCCGGGCTGCCGGTGTTCGACCCCCAGGGCGACCAGGTCGGCAAGGTCCGCGACGTGGTCGTCGTACTCCGGTCCGACGAACGCCAGCCCCGCGTCGTGGGCCTCGTGGTCGAGGTCTTCGGCCGCCGGCAGGTCTTCGCCCCGATGACCCGGGTCACCAACATCGACGCCGGTCAGGTGATCACCACCGGGCTGCTGAACATGCGCCGCTTCGAACAGCGATCCACCGAGACCCTGGTGATCGGCCAGATGCTCGACCGCAAGGTCCGGGTCCGCAGCTCGGGAGTCGAGGGCACCGTCTACGACGTCGCGATGGAGCAGGCCCGCACCCGTGACTGGGTGCTCTCCCGGGTCGCCCTGCAGGAAGGCAGCAAGGGCTTCCGGCGCCGCGGCCAGACCCATGTCGTCGAGTGGGATGACGTCGAGGGGCTGCACAAGACCGAGCCCAACCAGGGCGCGACGCACCTGATCGCCAGCCTGGCCGACCTGCGTGCTGCCGATGCGGCCAACGTCATCCACGACCTCTCCCCGGAGCGCCGCAAGGAAGTCGTGGCGGCAATGGACGACGAGCGGCTGGCCGACGTCCTCGAGGAGCTGCCCGAGGAGGACCAGGTCGAGATCCTCGAGCACCTCGACCGCGAACGCGCCGCCGACATCCTCGAGGAGATGTCCGCCGACGACGCGGCCGACCTGATCGCCGACCTGCCGCCGCAGACCGCCAAGGACCTGCTCGCGCTGATGGAGCCCGACGAGGCCGAGGACGTCCGCCGGCTGATGGTCTACGGCGAGGAGACGGCCGGCGGCATGATGACGCCGGAGCCGGTGATCCTGCCGCCCGACGCGACCGTTGCCGAAGCCCTGGCGCATGTGCGCAACGAGGACCTCACCCCGTCACTCGCCGCGCTCGTGCACGTCTGCCGGCCACCGATGGAGACGCCGACTGGCAGGCTGCTCGGCATCGCGCACATCCAGCGTCTCCTTCGCGAGCCCCCGTCGACCCTGGTTGCCGGCCTGCTCGACACCAGCATCACCTTCCTGCGTCCCGAGGCGACCCTGGAGGACGTGGCGATGTTCCTCGCGACGTACAACCTGGTCGCTGCGCCCGTCGTCGACGACGAGGGCCGGCTGCTCGGAACGGTCACCGTCGACGACCTCCTCGACCACCTCCTGCCCGTGGGATGGCGTGACCGCAAGATCGGCAGGGGGTGACGGATGGCTGCCCCGGAGAAACGCGCAGAGAAGCGCGCAGAAAAGCGCCCGGAGACGCGTCTGGAGCGGACCGAGAAGGACGTGCGACGGGGCCGGGACACCGGCGCCCGGCTGGACACCCCTCGCGACCTGCGCCGACAGCTGGTCCGACGCCCGAGCGTCGACAAGGACGCGTTCGGCAGCTTTGCCGAGCAGTTCGCGCGCTTCATGGGTACGGCGCGCTTCCTGATCTACATGACGCTCTTCGTGGTCGCCTGGGTGCTCTGGAACACCCTGGCGCCGGAGGGTGTGCGGTTCGACAAGTACGCCTTCATCTTCCTGACGCTGATGCTCAGCCTGCAGGCGTCGTACGCCGCACCGCTGATCCTGCTCGCGCAGAACCGTCAGGAGCTGCGCGACCGGGTGATCAACGAGCAGGATCGGTTGGCGAACACCCGGGCGCATGCCGACATGGAGTTCCTCGCTCGCGAGGTCGCGTCACTGCGGATGTCGCTCGGCGAGGTGGCCACTCGTGACTACCTCCGTTCGGAGCTGCGCAGCCTGCTCAGCGAGCTCGACGATCGGCAGCAGGCAGTCGATCCCGAGGACCAGGTCGACAGCGACCAGGACCATGCCGACCAGGGGTCCGACGACTTCGCCTGAGCACGTAGGCTGGGCAACATGACTTCCCCTGTGCTGGAACAGGTTCAGGCTGCGCTGGCAACCGTGAACGATCCGGAGATCAAGCGGCCGATCACCGACCTCAACATGGTCGACTCGATCGACATCGACGACACCGGCAAGGTGTCGGTCAAGGTGCTGCTCACGGTCGCCGGCTGCCCGCTCAAGGAGACGATCACCCGGGACGTCACCAACGCGGTCTCCAGGGTTGCCGGAGTCACTGCCGTCGACCTCGAGCTCGGCGTGATGACCGCCGAACAGCGTTCCGGCCTCCAGGAGGTCCTCCGCGACGGCAAGGCCCAGAAGGAGATCCCGTTCGCCCGGCCCGACTCCCTGACCAAGGTCTACGCGGTCGCTTCCGGCAAGGGTGGGGTCGGCAAGTCCTCGGTGACGGTGAACCTCGCCATTGCGATGGCGAAGCAGGGCCTGAAGGTCGGGGTCCTGGACGCCGACATCTACGGTCACTCGGTCCCCGCCATGCTCGGCGTGGCGGACACGCGCCCGACCCAGGTCGAGGACCTGATCATGCCGGTCCCGACTCCTAGCGGGGTCTCGGTGATCTCGATCGGGATGCTCAAGCCGCGTCGCGACCAGGTCGTCGCCTGGCGTGGCCCGATGCTCGACCGCGCACTCGTGCAGATGCTTGCCGACGTCTACTGGGGCGACATCGACGTACTCCTTCTCGACCTGCCGCCGGGCACCGGTGACGTGGCGATCTCGCTCGGTCAGCACCTGCCCAACGCCGAGTTCATCGTCGTCACCACACCTCAGGAAGCTGCCGCCGAGGTGGCGGAACGCGCCGGCACGATGGCGTCGATGCTGCACCAGCGTGTCATCGGCGTCATCGAGAACATGTCCTTCCTGCCCTGCCCGCACTGTGGTCCCGAGCACCGGATCGAGGTCTTCGGCTCCGGTGGCGGCGCCCGGGTCGCGGCCACGCTCGGCGCACGCTTCGGGTACGACGTCCCCATGCTCGGTGAGATCCCGCTCGACCTCAGCCTGCGCGAGGGTGGCGACGCCGGGAAGCCGATCGTCGAGTCCGATCCGACGTCCCCGGCGGCCCTGGTCCTCTCGGGAATCGCCCAGACGCTGTCGGGACGCGGCCGCGGACTGGCCGGCATGCAGCTGGGTCTCACCCCGAGCGGTAAGTTCTGATCCATGTTCGACGTCGGTCCACTTGAGGTACTCGTTCTCCTGGTCGTGGCCATCGTCGTCTTCGGGCCGGATCGGCTGCCCGAGTTCGCCCGCCAGGCCGCCAGGTTCCTCAACCAGCTCCGCAAGCTGGCCCAGACCGCCCAGACCGAGCTGCGAAACGAGCTGGGTCCGGAGTACGCCGACCTCAAGCTCAGCGACCTCGACCCCCGGCAGGCGATCCGCAAGCACATCCTCGAAGCGATGGATGACGACGACATCGCCGCCGCTCCCCTCGCGGCCGGCCAGAAACCTCTTGAGCTCAACGAGCGGCCACCGTTCGATCCCGACGCGACCTGACCGCTAGCCGGTCTTGGCGTCCAGCTTGACCACGACGTCCAGCTTCTTCGAACCTCGCGTGACGCTCAGGGTGACCTTGTCCCCCGGCACGTGGGTCCGGATGTCGACGACCAGATCGATGCTCCCGGTGATCCGGGTGCCGTCAATCCTGGTGATCACGTCACCGACCTCCAGACCGGCCTTCTCGGCGGGGTCGCCCGCGGACACGCTCTCCACGGTGGCCCCGTCGAGGGTCTTGGTGCCGCGCACGTTGGCGCCGATCACGGGGTACTGCGCCTTACCGGTCCGGAGAATCTGATCGGTGGTCGTCTCGACCTGCTCGATCGGGATCGCGAACCCGACGCCGATGTTGCCGCTCTGGTCACTGGTGCCGCCGGTGGACCCGAGCGAGGCGATCGCGGAGTTCACGCCGACGACCTGGCCCTGCAGGTTGACCAGCGGACCACCGGAGTTGCCCGGGTTGATCGCGGCATCGGTCTGCACGGCGCTGATGTACGACGAGTCGCTGGCCGTGTCGCCGGTCGTCACCGGACGGTGGACCGCGCTGATGATGCCGGAGGTGACCGTCGCCGACAACCCGAGCGGCGAGCCGATCGCCACCACGGTCTCACCGACCCGCATCTGGTCGGCCGAGCCGATCGCCATCGGGACCAGGGTCTCGGCGCCCGGCACCTTGAGCACGGCAATGTCGTAGACCGGGCTGCGACCGATCACGGTGGCCTTCAGATGCCGGCCGTTCTGGTCGATCACCTCGATCGGACCGTTGTCACCGGCCGCCTCGGCGACCACGTGGTTGTTGGTGATGATGTGGCCCTGCTTGTCGAACACGAAGCCGGAGCCGGTCGCACCCTGCGGGTCGCCGTTGTACTCCGCGATGATCTGCACCGTGCTCGGCAGCACCTTCTGGGCGACCGCGGCGATGCTGCCGTTGTCCGCAGGGAGCGGAGCGACGGTGCGCCGCTGGACCTTGAGTACGCCGCCCGAGCCGTCGCCGTTGTTCCGGTTGTCGGAGACGAGCGCACCCCCGACTGCGCCACCACTGAGACCCAGCACGAGGGACAGCACCGCCACGGTGGGCCACAGCCAGGCAGGAAGTTTCGCCTTGGGCACGACCACCGGGGCCGCCGCCGGCGCCGGTTCTGGGACCGCCTCCGGGACCGGGTTCGGAGGCGTCAGTGGGTACTGCGCGGTCGGCTCGGACTGATCCGGCCGCTGCAAACCTTCGGGGTCGTGGTCGCTCACGCCTCCTATTTTGCGTTACGACGCAATGGGGCGAGCCGAACGGGCGTCGCGAAGCCCGCCGGGATCAGGTTCGAGTCGACCAGGCCGGGGCGAATCAGTGCCGGCGAAGGGGTCCCGGGGATCTCCCCACGGCCCGCCGGCGAAGGCGTCAGCGCGACCAGTCCGAGGACCGCGACACCGACGGATCCTGCACCCACGAACGCGATCGCAGCACGACGACGAGTGGAGCGGCGCTCGATCGCATCGACAGCCGACCAGGCATCGACGTCGTACAGCGAACCCATCAGCGAGATCGACGCGGCCTTGCTCGGGTCGGCGAGCGTCGAGACCTGGCGCTTGATCCAGCCCTCCCGCTCGACGAGGCGACGACAGCCCGGGCAGGTCAGCACGTGGGACCACGCGCGCTCCTCCTCCTGCGAGGAGAGCTGGCCGTCGACGAGCGCGGAGGCGGTGGAGCCGATGTGGCCACTCAGCTTCAGGATCACTGGAGCTGTCCGCTGAGCTGGGTCTTCGGGCCGGCGTACCGCACCCGGCCGGGGGTCGGCTCGCGGTGGGCGAGCGCCTTGCGGAGCAGGTTGCGGCCGCGGTGGATGCGCGAGCGGACGGTGCCCATCTTGACGCCGAGCACGTCGGAGATCTCCTCATAGCTGAGGCCCTCCACGTCGCAGAGCACCACGGCGGCCCGGAACTCCGGCGGCAGAGCCGACAGGGCGGCCTCGATGTCGGCGTCGAACAACTGGTCGAGGTACGCCACATCGGGCGTCGGCAGCTTGCTCGGGAGGCGCTGGTCGGCGTCGTCGGCGAGCGCATCGAACCGGATCCGCTGCTTGCGACGAGCGGTGTCGAGGAAGAGGTTCGTGGTGATCCGGTGGATCCAGCCCTCGAAGGTGCCCGGCGTGTACGTGTGCAACGAGCGGAACACCCGCACGAAGACCTCTTGGGTCAGGTCCTCGGCGTCATGGGGGTTGCCGGTCAGCCGGTAGGCGAGGCGGTAGACCCGGGCGGAGTGATCCGTGACGATCTGGTCCCACGTGGGCACCCCATAGTCCTGACCGGACTCCTGAACCGGCTCGTGAGCGGGCTGGGAACCGGGTGTGGGCGTCTCTTCGGAGGACATCACAGGCTCCTTGCCGGTGTGCAATCTGGTGTTTCGCCGGATCGCCATGGTTGGTGCTGCTCCTCCACGCTAGAAACTCAGCCTGAGACGGGGCTGAGGGATGACCAGCAAAGCGCTGGGAACTTGTTCAACGGCCCGGACTCACCCTGTGTTCCCCATTGTTGACCTCAGCGGGCGGTAAAGTCCGGCGCAACCAAACGTCTTCAGGAGGCAGTCATCGCCACCGCACTCAAGCCCGCGAGCTGGACCTACTCCGAGGAGTTCGTTGCCGAGGACGAGATCCTCGGCAATGCGCGTTCCCGCGCCAACGAGGTCGGGGTCGTTCCGATCGGCTCCGGCGGTGGCGCCGCTCTCCGGTTCCTCGCCTCGGTGCTCGACGCCCGGGCAGTCGTCGAGATCGGCACCGGCACCGGCGTGTCCGGTCTCTGGCTGCTGCGCGGCATGCGCCCCGACGGCGTACTCACCTCGGTGGACACCGAGGCCGAGCACCAGCGGCTGGCCCGCGAGACGTTCAACGAAGGCGGCATCCCCGCCCAGCGCGCCCGGTTGATCCCCGGTGCGGCGCTCGAGGTGCTCCCCCGGCTGACCGACGGCCACTACGACCTGGTCTTCTGCGACGGTGACAAGCAGGAGTACCCCGACTACCTGACCGAGGCGCTGCGGTTGCTGCGTCCCGGCGGCGTGGTGGTCTTCGACAACGCGCTGTGGCACGACAAGGTCGCCGACCCCGCCCAACGCGACGCGGACACCATCGCGATCCGTGAGCTGGGCAAGCAGATCCGTGACGACGAGACGCTGGTCCCGGTGCTGCTGCCCGTGGGTGACGGCCTGCTCGCTGCGAAGAAGGTCTGGACCCCCGAAGCCTGACTACTCCGGGTGGACGTCATACCGCCCGGTTGCCCGAGCAGCCGCCGGGTATGACGTTCGTCTAGCCCCAGTAGGACGGCGCAGTGCTGAAGCCCTCCGCGCCTTCCGCGACGGCAACGATGTCGCACGCCTCGATCAGGATCGGCGCGGATCCGATGATCTGCGAGCCGGGCGCCTCTGCCGCACCCGCAGCGAACGTCTCCTGGAATCCGTCGCGGGCAGCGGCGTCGGCGAAGACGTAGCAGCCCTCGAACCACTCACCGGCGCGCAGCCGCCAGGTCTTGAACTTGAGACCCTCCATGCCCTCGAAGCGGGCGTGCGAGGTGTCGCGGACGTACTCGGCCAGTGTCTGCTCGACACCGGCGGGCGCGTTCTCGAGCGACCAGCGGACAGTCAGACCAGAGCTCATCGTGCGACTCCCATTCCAGCCAGCGGCTCGGCCGATCCGAGCCAGCGCAACAACAACCGGGCACCGAACCCGGTCGG
The DNA here is from genome assembly GCA_025965195.1 of Marmoricola sp. GTDB lineage: Bacteria > Actinomycetota > Actinomycetes > Propionibacteriales > Nocardioidaceae > Marmoricola. The sequence goes on along the minus strand of JAOPXK010000080.1, from coordinate 19,018 downwards.
GCCGGCGGTCCATTCGTAACTCTCGGTCAGTGAGTCTCCCACCGAGGCGATGTCGAGGTGCACCCAGGGCAACCCGCCCGTGAAGTGCTGGAGGAACAGCGCCGCCGTGACCGCTGGAGGTCCTCCAGGAGCGTTGTCGGAGTCGGCGATCTTCGAGGTGAGCTTGTCCTCATACTCCTCGGGTAGCGGCATCCGCCACAGTGGCTCGCCTGCCGCTGCGGCGGCCCGGTCAACGGAGGCCGCGAGTGCATCGTCGGTGGAGAACATGCCGCCGATCTGCAGGCCGAGCGCGACCTTGATACCGCCGGTGAGCGTGGCCACGTCGACGAGGGCATCGGGCGCGAGCTTCGCGGCGGCGTACGCCAGCGCATCGGCGAGCACCAGCCGGCCCTCGGCATCGGTGTTGGTGACCTCGGTCGTGCGTCCGCCGTAGTGGGTGATCACGTCACCCGGGCGCATCGCGTCGCCGCCGATGGAGTTCTCCGCCATCGGGATCAGGCCTGTCACGCGGATCGGACAGTCGAGGTCGGCAAGCGCACCGAGTACGGCGATCACGACCGCACCGCCGGTCATGTCGCGCTTCATGTTCACCATGGCCTGGCCGGGCTTGATCGAGAGCCCACCGGTGTCGAAGGTGATGCCCTTGCCGACGAGGGCGATGTGCGGGGTCCGCTTGTTGACCTTCTTCGGCACGTAGCTGAGCCGCACCAGACGCGGCGGCGAGGACGAGCCGCGACCGACGGCGAGGATGCCGCCGAAGCCGTCCTTGGCGAGCTCGTGTTCGTCCCAGACCTTGACCTCGAGCCCGGCTTGCTGTGCGGTGCTGACCGCCTGTTCGGCAAGCCATTGGGGGGTCTTCAGGTTCGACGGCACGGACGCGAGCATCCGCGCCCGCCAGCCCGCCCCGGCGAGGGCGAGGGCACGGGCGAGCAGTGGCTGGTCGGGCTGGTTGACCGAGGCGAGCACGACCCGGATGACCGGGAGCTCGCGCGGGCCCTGCGAACGCCAGTGGAACCCGAACGAGCCCAGGACCATGCCCTCTACGAACGCGATCAATGACTCGTCGTCGCCGACGGCCGCCAGCGAGGACGCGACCGACCGGTGGCCCTTGGTATGCCGGGCCAGTGCCGCACCTGCCCGCCGAAGGTCGGCCGGTGTGCCGTCGCCGACGCCTACGAACAGCACCATCGTCATGGCCGGGTTGACCAGGCTCGCCGTGGAGAGGACCGGCAGTGCGGTCACCTCACCCGCCCGGCCTGTCGCGCGGGAGTTCTCCAGGAAGTCGAAGCCGTCGATGCCGAGGTCCTCGAGCAGTTCGACGCCGCCGGGGCCCAGAGCCAGGCCATCCTCGTCGGGTTGCACCGGGACTGCGACCGTCCCGACTCCCACGACCCGCGACGGAGCGACATCGCTGAACGCGAACTCGGGCGGAGAGACCTGGGTGGGTAGGGACACGCTTCGGAGGATACCGAAGGCCCCCGATCTCCTCACTCGGAGGACATCGGGGGCCTGCGTGTCAGTGGGTCGGGCTTCAGCCGACCACGGCCTTCAGGGCATCGCCGAGTGCGCCGGCTTCCTCGGCGTTCAACTCGACTACGAGCCGGCCACCGCCTTCGAGGGGGACACGCATGACGATGCCACGCCCCTCCTTGGTGACCTCGAGCGGGCCGTCGCCCGTCCGCGGCTTCATGGCCGCCATGTGCACACCTCTTCCTGTCTCATTCATGCGCTCTGTGACGCGCATGACCGATCCATTATCCCTCATTTGCGAAGTACTCAGGACCAGTCCCGGTGGACGCACCCCCCGCAGGTTGCTGACAGAGTGCAGACATCGTTGCTGCGAGAAGCCAGCACAGACCACAGGAGCCCGCATGACCGAGACCGAACTGGTGTCCTACGCCGTTGCCGACGGCGTCGCGACGATCGCTCTCAACCGCCCGGATGCGATGAACAGCCTCAACATCGCCACCAAGGAAGCCCTCCTCACGGCAGTGCAGGCGGCCGCCACGGACGATGCGGTCCGCGTCGTCGTGCTCACCGGCAGCGGACGTGCGTTCTGCGTCGGCCAGGACCTCAAGGAGCACATCGAGATCCTGAACTCGGGGACCACCGAGGCTCTCTTCACCACCGTCGACATCCACTACAACCCGACCGTCACCGCTCTGGCCACGATGCCGAAGCCGGTGATCGCAGCCGTGAACGGCGTCGCCGCGGGAGCCGGAGCATCGCTCGCGTTCGCCTGCGACTTCCGGGTGGTCGCCCAGTCGGCGGGGTTCAACCTCGCGTTCACCGGCGTCGCGCTCTCCTGTGACACCGGCTCGTCCTGGACCCTGCAGCGGCTGGTCGGCCGGGCCAGGGCCGTCGAGATGCTCTACTTCCCTCGCACGATCAAGGCCGACGAGTCGCTGTCGCTCGGGCTCGCCTCGTCCGTCGTCCCCGACGAGGGATTTGCCGAGGCCGTAGCCGAGCTGGCGGCTCGCCTCGCAGCCGGACCGACGGTGGCGTACGGCGCGATTCGCCGCTCGCTGGAGTTCTCCGCTGGCAACGACTTCGCCGACTCGCTGGCCTTCGAGTCCTCGATGATGGCCCTCACCGGCTCCACCGCCGACCATCGCGCCGCCGTCGAGGCCTTCGTCAACAAACAGAAACCCACCTTCCAAGGTCGCTGACCCGTCCCTTGGGTGCGGTTTTCAGGCGCTGACCCGTCCCTTGGGTGCACTTCTTGGTCGCTGACCCGTCCCATACGAGCGCGGATGAGTGCTGAGCCGGCTCTGTCTCGCGCTCTGTCATCCTGGGTCAACGTCCAAGGACAGCACCTCCGAGCCGGGTCAGCGAGTCGAAACTGCACGTGCGCGCCGGGTCGGCAGTGAAAACCCGCACGTACGCGCCGGGTCAGCGGCTGAAAACCGCACGTACGGGCCGGGTGAGCGTCAGCGGGAGGCGCCGACGGAGCTGAGCAGGCCGGTCGGGCCGGTCCGGTTGACCTGGGTCCGGGTCAGGTGCGCGCCGTACTCGACCGTGATCGCCGTACCGCTGAACAGCTTGTTGAACCACTCGGTGAAGGTGCCGTGGCAGGCGCTGTTGCAGTTGAAGGGGTGCCGGGGCAGGTGCAGGCCACGCGCCAGGCGCTTCTGGAACGGGACGCCCTTGCGATCCATGCCGACCCCGTGAAGCGGCTGATGGAAGCTGACCACGAAGGTCGGCCTGATCTCGCGCATGAAGGCCATCAGCGCCCTGGTCTCCGGCTCCGAGGCCGGTCGTGGCCCGGACTCCGATGCTCCGTTGAGCGGCGCCCAGTGGACCGGGAAGTTCCGGTTCAGGTTGACGCCGTACGCGTTCAGCCGGGTGTGGTGTGCGACGCCGTCGTTGTTGAGCCGCGGGATGACCCAGATGTCGGCACCGCGGATCGCCGGCCCGTCGCGGAGGTTCAGCAGGATCCGGGACGGCCCGAACTCGTCGCCGTGAATGGCTCCGATCAGGACGACCTTGCGCGTCGAGCTCGGGTTGCCGATCCGCCAGGCAACGATCTTGCGGCCCTGCACGGTGTGGCCGATGACGCGTTTCTCGATGATGTGGGTCTGCGGTGCGACTGCCGAGCTCGTGCCGGGGATGGCGAGGGTGCCGGCGGCAAGCAGGAGGACGGCGGCGAGGCGGGTCAGCACGTCAGCTCAGGTTCCCCGCAAAGAAGAGCCCGGACCAGACGACGCAGCCGACCAGCAGGCCGACGTGTCCGAGGATCGAGAGCCCCGGGCCCTCGCCCCAGGTGTCCGAAGCGGGGTCGGACGCGTGCTTGCCACGAGCGGGCAGCCACCGCGCCAGGATCAGGAGTCCGGCGACCGCGGTGACCCACCAGAGTGCCAGCCCGCCGAAGCCGAACATCCAGTCGGCGTTGCCGAGCAGGAACCAGAGCCAGCTGGCCAGGGCGAGTACGCCGGCCAGGGTGTGCACGTTGATCAACGCGTGGGAGATGGCGAGTCGACCGGCTGCCTCGTCCTTCATCCGCACCCGGGTGAGGACGATGACGATCGCAGCCAGTGCCGTCAGGACCAGGGCGATGCGTTCGGATGTCACCCGGTCAGTGTGCCCGAAATCCTCTGGTTCAAGCCTCCGGAGAGGTGCCCGTGTCCTTCGACTCGAGCTCGCGGGCCAGCCGAGCGAGAAGCATGTCGACCTCACTCGCGCGATAGCCACGCAGTGCCGTCGAGAAGCGCACGTTGAGCAGGTCGGAGGCGGTCAGCGGCCCGTCGGCCTGCACGCGAACATCCGGGCGGTCGTCGTACGCCGGGGCCAGGGGTGCGCCGTGACCTGCCAGGACGACGGCCACGCCGCCGATGGCAAGGACGATCAGAACTGAGAAGAACCAGATCATTCGGGCTGCTTCGGGTCGGGGTGCCGGACGCCCGAACCGGCGGCCATGCCATGGGTGGACTGGGCTTCGACCATTATCGCAATCGCATGCGGGATGTCATCGGTGACCTGGAGCATGGCGAGGTCGTTCTCGGTGATCTTGCCGTCGGCCAGCACCGTCTCGCGCAGCCAGCCGAGCAGCCCGGACCAGTAGTCGACCCCGATCAGCACGACCGGGAACGAGGTCACCTTCTGGGTCTGCACGAGGGTCAGCGCCTCGAACAGCTCGTCGAACGTGCCCAGCCCGCCAGGGAGTACGACGAACCCGCGGGAGTACTTCACGAACATCGTCTTGCGGGCGAAGAAGTAGCGAAAGTTGATGCCGAGGTCGACGTACTGGTTGAGGCCTGCCTCGAAGGGCAGCTCGATGCCGAGGCCGACGCTGACCCCACCGGCATCGGAAGCACCCTTGTTCGCGGCCTCCATCGCGCCCGGTCCACCGCCGGTGATCACCGCGAAACCGGCCTCGGCCAGGCCGCGTCCGAGCGCCTCACCCATCGCGTAGAAGGGGTCGTCGGGTTTGGTGCGAGCCGAGCCGAACACGCCGATCGCCGGACCGAGCTCGGCCAGCGCACCGAATCCCTCGACGAACTCCGACTGGATCCTCAGCACTCGCCACGGATCGGTGTGCACCCAGTCGCTCTGGCCACCCGAGTCGAGCAGCCGCTGATCGGTGGTTGAGGCATCGACCAGCGACCCCCGCACGTAGGTCGGGCCCTTGTGCTTCAGCTTGCGGTCAGCACCGTCCAGGCTCACTGGTCGGCCCCGAGCCAGGAGCGGAGCTTCTGCTCACAGCTGATGATCTGCTCGATCGGCACGAACTCCTCCTGCTTGTGCGCCAGCATCGGATCCCCCGGACCGAAGTTCACCGCCGGGATGCCGAGGCCGGTGAAGCGAGCGACGTCGGTCCAGCCGAACTTCGGGTTCGGCGTACCGCCGACAGCTTCGACGAACGCCTTGGCAGCGGGAACTCCCAGCCCCGGCAGGGCACCCGGCGCGCTGTCGGTGAGAACGACCTCGAAGCCGGCGAAGAACTGTTTCACGAACTCGAACGCCTCCTCCTCGGAGCGGTCCGGCGCGAACCGGTGGTTCACCGTCACCTTGCACTCGTCGGGAAGGACGTTGGTGGCGACCCCACCCTCGATGAGTACGGCGTTGAGGCCCTCGTGGTACTCCAGCCCGTCGATCACCGGCATCCGGGCCTCGTAGGAGTTGAGCCGGTTGAGCACCTCGGCGGCACCGTGGATCGCGTTGCTGCCCTTCCAGGAGCGAGCCGAGTGGGCCCGCTCACCGCGGGTGATCACCTCGACCCGAAGAGTGCCCTGGCAGCCGGCTTCGACGACCGCGTCGGAGGGCTCCATCAGGATCGCGAAGTCGGCCTCGACCAGGTCGGGACGAGCCTCGGCGATCAACCGCAGGCCGTTGTGGACAGCGTCGATCTCCTCGCACTCGTAGAAGACGTAGGTGACGTCGCGGTTCGGCGTCGGGATGCCGGCGGCCAGCTTGAGCGCGACCGCCACCCCGGCCTTCATGTCGCAGGTGCCGAGACCGTGCAGGAACGTGTTGTCGTTGCGGACGGGCAGGTTGTCGTTGAGCGGCACCGTGTCGATGTGACCGGCGATCACCACGCGCTCGCCGGCGCCGAGGTTGGTGCGGGCAACAAGGGAGTTGCCGAGGCGGGTCACCTCGAGATGGTCCAGGCCGGCCAGGGCCTCCTCGATCGCGTCAGCGATGGCCACTTCGTTCTTGCTGACCGACTCGATGTTCACCAGTGCCTCGGTCAGCGCGACCGCGTCGAAGCTCAGATCCAGACCCATGCGCCCATCCTGTCACCCGGCATGGATCACTTTGAAAACACGCAGAACTCGTTGCCCTCAGGATCGGCGAGCGTCCTCCACCGGCCGGTGTCCCAGAGCGGCGTCGCACCGTGGGCCTCGAAGTCCGCGACCTCGCCGTAGACGTCCCAGTGGATCCGGTTCTTCACCGTCTTCGGCTCGGGCACCGCCACGAAGTCCATGGTCAGGATCGGGTCGTCGGTCACCCCTTCGACCGTCCACCAGCTGCCGTGCTCGTTGTCGTTGTAGGTGGTTTCGCGGCCGAAGGCCTGTGCCCACCAGGTCGCGACCAGCTCCGGGTCGCGGCAGTCGACGCCGATCCCGTGCAGCTTGTACGCCGGCAGCGGGTCCCTCACGAACGCGCAGAACTCACCGCCCTCGGGGTCCTTCATCACCGTCCAGCGAAACCCGCTCTCCTCGGCCGGGAGCACGATCGTTGCCCCGAGCGCCTCGAGATCAGCCGGCTCGCCGTACACGTCGAGGTGCACGCGGTGCTTGACGGTCCTGGCCTCCGGGACCGGGCACATCGCGATGCCCTGGTACTCGAGCTCGCCGATGACGTCCCCCGGCCCGCCGCCCGGCTGGAAGGTCGCGCCGACGGCGGCGGCCCAGAAGCGGCCGAGCTCCTCGCCGCCGGTGGTGTCCATGCAGAGTTCCTTGAAGCGCGCGATCATGCGTCCATCGAAGCACTCGGGGGCGACAAGAGTCTCGACGACGCCCGATCAACCGGCCGGATCTCGATCCGGGGAAGTCCGGACTCAATCACCGTCGGCGAGGCAGACTCGGCACATGGCCACCAAGAAGCCCACCCGCCCCCGCGTCACGCTCACCCAGATCAGCTCGCGCACCTGGGAACACCCGGCCGATCGGGGCGCACTGGTTGCGCTGCGCAAGCTCAAGGGCTTCGACCAGGTCATCAAGGCGATGTCGGGGCTGTTCAGTGAGCGGGCGGTGCGGCTGATGTTCCTGGGTTCGGCGATCCGGGTCGACGAGCGCCAGTTCCCGGTGCTCGACCGGCTGCGCGCCGAGGCGTGTACGACGCTCGATGCCCCCGAGATCCCGGAGATGTACGTCTCCGCGAACCCGATTCCGAATGCCGTGACCATCGGGATGAACAAACCCTTCATCGTGCTCAACTCCGCGTTGGTGGACCTCCTCGACGAGGACGAGCTGCACTTCGTGATCGGGCACGAGCTCGGCCACGCGATCAGCGGGCACGCCGTCTACCAGACGCTGCTGCAGCGGCTGATCAGCCTCAGCGGCGTCTTCAACTCGATCCCGCTCGGGGGCCTCGGCGTCCGGGCGATCATGGCGGCGCTGATGGAGTGGTCGCGCAAGGCTGAGTTGTCGGCGGACCGGGCGGGGTTGCTCGCCGTACAGGATCCGCAGGTGGCGTTCCGCGCCCACATGAAGCTGGCCAGCGGCGGGCACCTGAAGGACCTCGACACGACCTCGTTCTTCGCGCAGGGCCAGGAGTACGAAGACTCCGGCGACCTCCGCGACTCCGTGCTCAAGCTGCTGCTGATCGAGGCGAAGTCACACCCGTTCGCCGTCGTCCGGGCCAGTGAGCTGCGCCGCTGGGTCGACGGAGGCACCTACACCGCAGTGCTCGGTGGTGAGTACCCCCGCCGCGACACCGACGGTGAGGCGACCGTCAGCGAAGCTGCTCAGGATGCGGCGAAGAGCTACTCGGAGACCTTCCGGCAGTCCCAGGATGCGCTCGGCAAACTGCTGCACGACGCGGCCGGGGTGGTCGGCTCGGTCAAGGGCTGGTTGGACGAGACGCTGCGCCGCAGCTGAGGCAAGTCGCTGTCATTCACCTGGTGTGGGTAGCCTGAATCGCATGTCCCAGCAGACTTCTTCCTCCAGCCTGCCCGAGGCCACCACCCCTACCGGGGCCTGGGGTTTCGGACTTGCCACCCTGACCGACGACGGCACCGTGCTCGACACCTGGTACCCCGCCCCCGCGCTCGGCGAGCTGCCCGAGGGCGCCACCGCACCGGCCGCGCTCGAGGCGCTCGCCCAGAAGTACCCCGCCCGCCGGGTGCACACCGAAGTCGTCAAGACGGTCATCGAGCTTGCGACTGCCCCGGCCGACGCCACCGACGTCTACCTCCGGCTGCACCTCCTGAGCCATCGCCTGGTCGCGCCGCACGGCCTGAACCTGGACGGAATCTTCGGCCAGCTCAGCAACGTGGTGTGGACCAACCAGGGCCCCTGCCCGGTCACCGACTTCGAGGAGATCCGGCTCGCCCTTCGCGCGGACGGCCCCGTCACCGTCTTCGGCGTCGACAAGTTTCCCCGGATGACCGACTACGTGCTGCCGACCGGCGTACGCATTGCCGACGCCGACCGGGTCCGCCTCGGCGCCCACCTCGCCGAGGGCACCACCGTCATGCACGAAGGCTTCGTCAACTACGACGCCGGCACGCTGGGCGCCTCGATGGTCGAGGGCCGGATCAGCGCCGGCGTGGTCGTCGGTGACGGCTCCGACATCGGCGGAGGCGCGTCGATCATGGGCACGCTGTCGGGTGGCGGCAAGGCAGTCATCTCGATCGGTGAGCGCTGTCTCCTCGGCGCCAACTCCGGCATCGGCATCTCGCTCGGCAACGACTGCGTGGTCGAGGCGGGCTGCTACGTCACCGCCGGCACCAAGGTCACCGTCAAGGACATGGACTCCAAGCCCAAGCTGATCAAGGCGCTCGAGCTGTCCGGCGCCGACAACGTGCTCTTCCGTCGCAACTCAGTGACCGGCGCGGTCGAGGCCGTCGCCTGGCAGGGCGAGGGCATCGAGCTGAACCTCGACCTCCATGCGAACTAGGGCGCTGTTCTTCTTCGCAGTCGTCCTGGTCGTCGTTGGTGTGGGGGTCGCGATCTACCGCGGCTCGGGTCCGTTGCCCGACCCGGAAGGCTGCAAGGCGGTCGTCGCCGGCCATGAGGTCGACCTCTCCACCGAGCAGGCGGAGAACGCATCACTGATCGCCGGCATCGGCGTACGCCGTGGGCTGCCCGCGCGCGCGGTGTCGATCGCCTTCGCGACGGCGTTCCAGGAGTCCAAGCTGCGCAACCTGACCAGCGGTGACCGCGACTCGATCGGGCTCTTCCAGCAGCGACCGTCGCAGGGCTGGGGTACGCCGGCACAGGTCGGCGATCCGACGTACGCGACCAACAAGTTCTACGACGCACTGGTGAAGGTGCCGAACTACGAGACGATCCGGATCACCGACGCGGCGCAGAAGGTGCAGCGATCGGGCTTCCCGGAGGCCTACGACGCACATGCGGCGGATGCTCGTGCGCTTGCCTCGGCGCTGACCGGTTTCAGCCCCGGCGGCCGGTTCACCTGCGTCGTCCACGCGTCCACCACAAACGGCACCGCGCAGGCAGCGATCGCATCACTGGCCAACGCGTACGGCGTCACGGCCAAGCGGACCGGCAGCCGCCAGGACCTCACGGTGGCCGTCGGAAGTCGGCAGGTCGGCTGGTCGATCGCGCAGTACTTCGTCGCCCAGGGTTCCGCACTGAAGATCACCAAGGTCAGCTTCGACAACAAGGTGTGGGAAACGGGCCGGTCATCGGAGAAGGGCTGGCAGCACGACGGCTCCGCGTCCTCGACGACGGTGCACATCTCCCTCGGTTAGGCCCGGCCGCCGTTTTCACAGGGTGTGAGGTCAAACCTCCTCTTCGCACAGCTCATGACGTGTGCGAAGAGGAGGTTCGGGTTCATACCCTGTGAAAACTGATCAAAGCCGCCCCACCGCAGCAGCGACGCGTTCATCGGTTGCGGTGAGAGCGACCCGCACGTGCTGGGCTCCGGCGGCACCGTAGAACGAGCCGGGGGCGACCAGGATGCCGCGATCCGCGAGCCAGGCAACGGTCTCGAGGCAGGCCTCGTCACGCGTCGCCCAGAGGTAGAGCGAGGCCTCGGAGTGGTCGATCCGGAAGCCGGCGGCCTCGAAGGCAGCCTTCAGCTGGAGGCGGCGGGCCGCGTAGCGCGCACGTTGATCGGCCACGTGCTCGTCATCGTTGAGGGCGGCGATCATCGCGAGCTGTTGGGGGCCCGGCATCTGCAGGCCGAGGTTCTTGCGTACGGCGAGCAGCTCGCCCACCACCCGCGGATCTCCGGCGACGAAGGCACAGCGGTAGCCGGCCAGGTTCGACCGCTTGGACAGGGAGTGCACCGCGAGGATCCCCTCAAGGGACCCACCGTTCACCTCGGGATGCAGCACCGAGAGCGGCCCCTCGTCAGGCGCAGCGTCCCAGACGAACTCCAGGTAGCACTCGTCGGAGATCAGCAGCGCGCCACGCTCGCGGCACCAGTCGACGACCTTCTTCAGATGCTTGGCGGGAAGCACCCGGCCGGTCGGGTTCGAGGGCGAGTTCACCCAGACGATCGCCGGTGTCTGCGGACCGAGTGAGGTCAGTGAGTCAGTCGCGAGGACCCTGGCCCCAGCGAGCACTGCGCCGACTTCGTACGTCGGGTAGGCGAGCGCAGGCTGGACGACCAGGTCGCCCGCCCCGATGCCGAGATGACCCGGCAGCGAGGCGATCAGCTCCTTCGAGCCGATCACCGGGAGCACGCCAGCGAGACCGAGATCGGTCACGCCGAACTGGCGCGAGAGCCAGTCGATGCAGGCCTGACGGGTCGCCTCGAGGCCGATGGTGAGCGGGTAGCCGGGAGAGTTGGCCGCGGCACGCAGCGCCGTCTGGACGACCTCAGGAGTCGCGTCGACGGGCGTACCGACCGAAAGGTCGACGATGCCGTCCGGATGCGCGCGCGCCTTCTCGGCGTACGGCGTCAGGTGGTCCCACGGAAAGTCCGGCAACTTCCCGGACACTCCGAAACGGGACGAGGTCACTCCGCGTGTTCTTGCGGCGGGAGCGCCTCGATCAACGGGTGGTCCTTTTCGATCTCACCCATCTTGGCGGCACCGCCCGGGGAACCCAGGTCGTCGAAGAAGTGCACGTTGGCGTCGTAGTACGCCTTCCACTCCTCCGGGGTGTCGTCCTCGTAGTAGATCGCCTCGACAGGGCACACCGGCTCGCACGCACCACAGTCGACACACTCGTCGGGGTGGATGTACAGCATCCGCTTGCCTTCTTAGATGCAGTCGACGGGGCACTCGTCGACACACGCACGGTCTTTCAGATCAACACAAGGCTGGGCGATGACGTAGGTCACCTGGTTCCTCCTCGAACGACGCGGCTGGTCCGCGTTCAATGCGGACCTGTACAGCCTAGTATCCCGGGGTGAGCGATGACCGGGGACCCACACAACTTGGACGGCTTGGGCCGGACCAGATCGGCCAGCGTGTCGTCGTACGACGGATCGTGCACGGCGAGACCGGACCATCGGGCGGGCCCGCGCTGACCGACGTCCTCGGGGTGATGGAGGTCTGGGCCTCGGGACGTACGTCGATCCGGCGCGAGGACGGCTCAGTCGAGGAGTTCCCGACTGCGGACATCGTCTCCGGCAAACCGGTCCCGCCCCGACCGTCCCGCTTCGCCCGGCTCTCGGACGACGAGGTCGAGCGCCGGGGCTCCGGGATGTTCACGCCGAGCGAGGGGAAGTACGTCGGCGACTGGCTGTTCAGGCACACCGGCGGCACCAACGGCCGGCCCAACTCGATCCTGCCCGTCGGCGAGCCAGGCGGCACCCTCGACGAGGTACTTGACCAGGCGGCCGGGTTCTATGCCGCCCATGGTCGTCAGCCGTGCGCCCAGGTCGTGGTGGGCTCGGCACTGCTGGCCGAGCTCGAGGCCCGCGGCTGGGTCAAGCTGCATCCGGACGAAGCCGACACCGATGTGCTGCTTGCCGGTATCGCCCAGCTCTCGCGCAGTCTCCGGTCCGTCGACACGACGGCCTTCGAGCTGAGCCACTCGCCAGTCATCAGCCGCGAGTGGCTGGTTGGCAACGACCGGGCACTGGCGAACTACGAAGCCGTCGAGCGCTCGCTGCGGCTGTCGAACGGGGTGTTCGCCGCAGTCAGTGACAACGGTCCGGACGGACCACGGCAGTTGGCGCGCGGCCGGGTCAACCTGGTCGACGACTGGGCCCTCTTCGGCGACCTGACGGTCCAGCCCGAGCAGCGGCGTCGGGGTCTGGCCCGGGTGATCATGGCCGACCTGACCGAATGGGCCGCCGAGCGCGGCGCCAGTGTGATGCTGCTTCAGGTGCTCGGTGACAATGTCGGCGCCCAGGCGCTCTACGAGTCAATGGGCTTCGTCAGGCACCACTCCTATCGCTATCTGGTCGCTCCCTAGGCAGGGTCGCGGCGGCGTACAGGATGCCGAGCGCAGCGACCACCACAAGGCCGATGCCTCGCACGTCCGACGCGATCGCATAGTCACCTTCGGGCCGGCCGAACACCACCAGTACGACTCCCCCGATCCAGCCGATCGCGGCAAGTCCGCGCAGCCGGAATCCTGGGGAAAGCGAGTACAGCAAGGCGAAAGTCGCCGCCACCCCGAGAAGCCAGCCCGGCCAGCTCTGTCCGACGGCGACCGTGGCGATGGAGGCCACCACGCCGATCAGGAACGCGGCCACTCCCCCAAGCAGACGCAGCCCCATGCCAGTGATCGTATTCGTTGACCGGCTTCCGGTGATCGAGCCGTGCCCGGTGATCGAGCTTGTCGAGATCACTCAGGTGCGTCTGGTGAATCGGAGGCCGCCCTCCGCGAGGTCGCTATTTCCGCCGCGGGACACGGGGGTCGTGGTGTCCTTCGCACCAGGCTGGGGGTCCAGGGCGCGGAAACCCGAGGATCGGGTGCGTCCGCGTTTCGGCGGTGGTGGTCATGGATCAATTCGAGCACCGACCGCCGACAGTTTCGATGGCGTTGAATGAATCCGCGGAGAAGTATTCTTGGTGACTTTCGTCAATGGGGTAACGAGAAAGTGTCGTCACGCGCGGTCTCGACAAGCTCGACCACCGGGCATCAGCTCGACCAGCAGGGCCAGGCGCGGGTGGCTGGATCTAGAGTCCAGCGAACAGGTCGGTCTCCAGGCCGTCTTCGTTGACGGGCCCCTGGCTTCCCTTGGCGATCCGGAAGAACTCAACCCCCCAGACGGACTCGCCGACGTTGTTACTGAGCGCGAAGAACGGGCCGTCGGTGGTGATCTGGGTGGCGTGCGCCCTGAGTGCTTCCATCTTCTTCTCGACGTACTTGCTGCCGTCGATCATTGCGGCGAGGCTGCTGTCCTCGGCGATGAACGGAGGCATCGGGCCGTCCGGATCCATGCCTTCGAACGTGGTGGTGTCGCCGGCCGCGCGCAGCTTGCGGAGGCCCTCGCGCATCCGGGACGCGGACATCGCGCCCCAATAGATCTTCGAGATCTCATGGGCCTCGCCCAGGTCCGTACGGTACGTCGGAACCGCAGCGAGCGAGGCGGCGTACGTCGCCACCCGGTGCGCCTGGATGTGGTCCGGGTGGCCGTAGCCGCCGAACTCGTCGTAGGTGACCAGCACCTGCGGCCTGACCTCCCGGATCACGGCAACCAGGTCGGCCGCCGCAGCAGTCAGGTCGGCGTTCCAGAACGCGTTCTCGTGAACGTCATCGGCAGCAATCGCGTGCCCGTCCTCGTGCCACTGCATGCCGGAGTCGCGGTACTTCTTGAAGTCGCCGAGGTAGCGGTGGTCGGTGACCCCGAGCGCCTTCATCGCGTGGTCCAACTCGATCTTGCGCTGGTCGGCGAGGGTGTCGTCCTTGTCGGACGCCATGTGTTCCAGCTCCGGGACGAGGATCTCGCCCATCTCACCGCCCGTACAGGTGACCAGCGTGACGCCGACACCCTCCTCGACGTACCTCGCCATCGTCGCGCCCTGCCCGATGCTCTCGTCGTCGGGGTGAGCGTGAACGAGGAGTAGGTGCTTTCCCATGCGGGCCATCCTATTGAGTCAGGTATTGCGTCAGGGTGCCTATTCAGGCGGCCGATGGTTGCGCTTCGGTGCAGCCGGCAAGTCCAACGGACTCGGTGGCAGCACCACGCGAGTGGCCTCATTTTCTTCAACGTCGAGCCAGCCCTCGTATTCCTCGACGAGCAGCTCGACCATCACGTACGGCGCATCGGTGAGCACCGCCCACGGGTGGTCCTCGTCATCGTCCTCGCCGGCGAACTTCTCCCGCGTCACGGAGGCGGCGAAACCCTCGTTTGCGAGTCGATGCACCACCGCGAGGGCGGCCTCCTCATCGAAGAACACTCCGCGGAACTTCATCGGGTTTCGACTGCGCTCGACCAGCCGGTGTACGTCGATCCGCTGAGCAGCTCTCGCACCGGCTCGAGGAACGGTACGTCGGCCGGCAGCCAGTCGACCGCGTCCAGCTGGTCGGGTCGGAGCCAGCGGATGATGTCGTGCTCGACCGGCACCGGCTCGCGTCGTACGACGTCGGCGGTCGCGACCCGGAGCAGCAGACCCGGGGTGATCTCGACTGCGATCGATCGCCCGGAGACTGCGCTCGATCCCCCGTCCGGCGAGAGCCACCCGGTCACCGCGATCTCACAGCCGAGCTCCTCACGGATCTCCCGGACGGCGGCGTCCGTCGGGTCTTCGCCTTCGGCGACCTTCCCGCCGGGGAACTCCCAACCACCGGCCAGGTCGGGCGGATATGCGCGGCGGGCGGCGAGCACCCGGCCCTCGAGCATGATCGCGACACCGACGACGACTGGCATGCTGCGAAGGTACAGCGATCCGTGGTTGATCGGGTCAGTGCAGGGAGACGTGGCGTGCGCGGCGGTCTCACTTCGGCTGAACAGCAGTCGGCCCGGGCATCCGAAGCTGACCCGGGCCGCGCGGTTGCTTCCCCGAGCGCCAGGGTGGGTCGGATGTCGATTGCAACCAACCTGTCCTACGACCGGGGTTGCGCAGCCAATTGCCGCGACTGCGCGACCAGTCGTCCGGAGGAGTCCCAGACCTCGCAGTCCTCCTCGAAATAGCCGCCGGCCATGTTGCGCGTGTAGTGCTTGACCTTCGCCCAGCCTGGCGCCGGCTTCGCCCGAACATGGACGGTGAGCTCCAGCGTCGGCGCCCAACCGGGCATGCCGAGGTCGAAGGTCACCGGCGGCAACGCATCGACGACCATCAGCAGCGCGAGCGAGTCGAGCGGCCTCCCGTCGGCGAGCCTGAACCAGCCCTGGATCAGTCCGTTGCCACTCGGCTTTCCTACCGCCCAGCCGATGCTGCCGGGGTCGAGCCGGGTGGCAAAGCGGTCGAGCAGCGGCGCGATCTTCTTGAAGTCGGCCGGAGCTTCGGCAGTCGGAATGCAGTGCTCGAGAGGTGCGAGGACCGGTTCGACCAGGGTGGTGCGGACGTCGTCGGAGCTGCGGTTCAGGTCTGCGTACGTCGCGAGGGTGCTGATCCGGTCGACCTCGACACCGTCGTGAAGCTGGCTCAGCGTCGCGGCGACCGTGGAGGTGCTGCGTCCCCGACGCAGCACCCGGGTCCGGACCACGGCAGGTCCGGGTCGGGTTGCCGACAGGTAGTACGCACTGACGGAGAGTGGGTCACGGTGGTCGACCTGTCCCCGGTCGTCGAGCTGTCCCTGGTGGTCGAGCTTGTCGAGACCACTCCCCGAGAGCGCCGCCCGGACCGCGTTGCCGATCACGGCGAGCAGGTAACCGCCATTGACGCCACCGCCAACCACCCAGCCGGCGTCGAGCGAGGCCGCGAAGACTCCGTCACCCTTGTCCTGCAGGGCCACGCCACGGTCGAACTCGGATTCGGTCACGGCGGCGAGTCTCTCAAAGATGAGTCGAACAAAATTGTCCCGGGACATGGGGCGGCCCGGGCCATCTTCTCGCAGCGGCGTTCAGAAGATGACCCGGACCGCGCTCGTGGCTCCAGGGTGAAACTGGGACTTGGGTGCCTGCTCGACCCTGGGGACCGGGAGCGGGACGGACTACCTGTTGGCAGTCCACCCCGATCCCGAAAGGGTCAGCCGAAGCTGAGTCCCGGTTGTTACTTGAGGCCGACGATGTTGCTGGTGCCGGCCTTGCTGTGTGCAGTGGACGAGATGACCGCGTGGAACTTGCGGACGGCCTTCTTGTTGGCGTCACTGATCGTGAACACCGCCTGACCAGCTGCATTGATGTGACCGGTGGCGACGATCCTGGTGCCGATCTTGATCTTCACAACCGCGCCCTTGGTGGCCTTGGTGTGGGTGTAGACGCGCACGATGTCGTTGCCCTTGGCACCGTTGTGCACCGTGATCGTCGGGTGGATCGTGACCTTGGTGCCCACGACAGCACCCGCGAACGTCACGGTGTCGCTGGCCGAGCTCTGCGGCACCGGGTGGTCGGTGACCACGTCGAACAGGACGCCGGTGACACTGGCAGTGCCAGTAGTGGTGCCCTGGAACACGTAGCTGGCCACACCATTCGCGTCGGTCGAGTCATTACCGCTGTAGTTGCCGTCCTGCAGCTTGTCCGGTCCGGTCCGCAGGAAGGTCACGCCGTAACCCGCGAGCGGCTGGCCGAACTGGTCCTTGGCCGTGTAGGTCTCGAACACTGTGGTGCCCGGGGCGACCGTGTTGGCCGTGTTGTGGGTCAGCTTGTACGTCGAGCTGGCCAGATCGACCGTGTACCAGTTGATCGCCGGAGCGACAGCGCTGAGGTCCTGGCTGCCGGTGGCCGCAACCGAGGGCTGGTAGCCAGGGGCGTTGACAGTGGTGTCGGCGTCCGCGCCCCACTTGAGCACGTCGTCGGTGACCTTGCCACTGACCGTCTGGGTCCCTGCGACGTCCGAGTCCACGCCGAACCGCTCCCACTCCGGGCTCGACACCGAGCCGACACCGGAGTTGGTCACCGTGACCGCCTGGCCGGTGACGTTGCCGAACTGGTCGGTGGCCGTCGGGGCCAGGTAGACGTCATGGACGGTCGACGCCTTCGGCAGGATCCGCGATCCGTACGTGCCCTGATCCGCGTCGAACCCGAGCGTGAGTGCACCCGGGTTGATCGGGTCGCTGGCGTTCCACGTGACCTCCGGTGCGGACGTCGGCGAGACCCCAGCAGCCTTGATCGAGATCGTGGTCGTGACGTCGCCATCAGCGAACGCGTCGTCGTGACCGATCGCAACCGCGAACTGGCGGCTGACGTTGCCGTGCTCACCGGTGGTCGCGGTGACGCTGCTGCCGAGGTTCTTCCATGCGCCGATCACGCCGCCCTCGGCCGCCGGAGTTGCAGGCGTCAGGCCGGCAAGACCATTGTCGGTGTCCGGGGTCAGGTAGCCGTGGTCGACCGAGATCGTGACCGGAACCCCGACCAGCGACTGACCGGTGGCGTTGGTCACCCGGATGTTGCTCAGCAGCTGCGGGACACCCGGAATGGCGCCCGAGATGCTACCGAGCGACTCGCTGCTGGTGCCGCCGTAGGAGACCACGTTGTTCACCACGGTGTCCATGAAGTCGGTCCGCAGCGACGCCGAGTCGTAGTTTCCACTGCCGGCCTCGAGCACGTCGCCGTAGTCATTGGTCGCCGTGGTCTGATCCGTGAGCGCGACACCGAAGGTGCCGTCGGCAGCGGTGGTGACCGTGGCCGTGGTGTTGCCGGTCCGGGTGGTGCCCGAGGGCTGGCCGCCCTGCACAGCCATCACAACGTCACCATTGACGTTCGCCATGTCCGCGCTGAAGGTCTTGCCACCCAGCTTGGTGCCGTCGGGCAGCTGCAGCGAGCCCGTGAAGGTGTGCGTGCTGCCCTGGGTGACCGAGATGCGGTTGCCGTCGTTCCACACAACCGCAGCCTGGCCGATGCTGACGGTCAGTGGCGTCGCCTGGATGTCGGCGGCGTCAGGACCCGGGTTGCCGTCCTGGTTCGACCAGACCTCGAGCTTCGAGACGCCGTCGTTGATCGGGGCCGGGATGCTGATCTTGCCCGTACTGTCCGGGTTCAGCGAGTGCGACGCCTCGACCGTGGTGGTCGGGGTCGTGGGCGGGTTGGTCGGGTAGCTGGTGGTGGTCCAGCGGTACTGCAGCGGGTTGGAGGACCCGGTCAGCGGGTTGCCGTTCTGGTCCACCAGGGTGGCGGAGAACGGGTTTGCACCCAGGTCGTCACGGTCATAGGCAGCCCCAGCCGCGCCGATCGTGACCTTGCTCGCCACTGCGGCGTAGGACTTCACGTTGACGATGCGCTGGACCTCGGCGCCGGCCTGGTAGCTGCCGCTGCCGTTGTCGTCGACGTAGAAGGTGTAGTCCACGCCAGTTGTGGTGCCGGAGATGCCCGTGAAGGTGGCCTGGCCCCGGCTGTTCGTGGTCTTGGTGCTACCGAAGTACAGCTGCGTGAGCACCGCGGTGGAGACGACCTTGGCGCCGGCGACCGGCTTGCCGTTCTGGTCGAGGACCGTGACCGTCACCGACGTGGTGGTGCCGGACCTCACCGGGTTCTGCACGGCAGCCGCGGTGGTGCCGGTGCCGATGGTCTGCTTGTAGAGGTGCACCATCGTGGCGTCGTCGCTGCTGTCGGTCGCGGTGACGAGTGCATCGTCGACCGCGGGGGTGTTCGTGTCCCAGTTGTATCCGCTGAAGTCAGCGACGCCGCTGAAGGCGCGGCTGGTGTCGCCCGTGTTCACGGTCGCGGGGTTGTCAACGGTCGGCGTCGCTGCGTTGTACGGCGTCTTCAGCGTGATCGCAGGCGAGTTCGTCAGGTCGTTCGTGGTGCCGGAGACGATGCCGTACAGGTGCGCACCTCCACCCGGAGCGGGGTAGACACCGATGGTGGCAGGGGTGGTGGAAAGGTTGACCGCGTTGGCGCCCGGGCTGATCGTGGTGGCCGCGGGGGCAGTCGCGGTGTC
>JAOPXK010000064.1 GCA_025965195.1 Marmoricola sp. | reverse complement strand
TCTCGATGCCGATCGCGGACTTGCCGGGGATCGGGCTGAGGATGCGGACGTCGGCACTGGCGACGGCGTACGCGATGTTCTTCGACAGCGCAGTGACCTTCTCGACCTTCACCGCGGGGCCGACCTCGACCTCGTAGCGGGTCACCGTCGGGCCGCGGGTGTAGCCCGTCACCTGAGCGTCGATGCCGAACTCGTCCAGCACCTGGGTGAGCCGGTCGACCACGGCGTCCGAGGCCTTCGAACGGGCCTTGTGCACGCTGCCCGGCTTGAGCACCTGGTTGTCGGGCAGTGAGTAGGTGATGTCGCCGGAGAGCGCGAGCTGCTCCACGCGAGCCGGCACCGGAGTGTGTTGTGGTGGCTGCAGCTCTTCCTTGACCGCCTCTTCCTTGGTGGCGTCGAGCAGCACATCGAGGTCGTCGGGTTCGAGCGTCGGGTCGAGGTCGTCGAGCTTGCCGAGACGCTTCTTGCCGCGCCTTCCGAACTCACGGCCTTCGAGCACCGGGGTGTCGTACGCCGGATCGCCCATCTCCGGGTCGATCTCGTCCTCATCGAACCGGCGGCGGCGCTTGAGCGGTGCCGTTTCCTCGGTTGCCCCGTCATCGACAGGCGCGTGGCGGCCGAGCATCCGGTCGCGAACCTCGCGGATCCGGGCAGGCACCTGGTAGACCGGCGTGGCCGTCACGACGAGCACGCCGAAGGCGCTGAGCAGCACGAGCAGCACCACCACGACGCCCGTGGAGTGCAGCAGGTCCATCAGCAGCTTCGACACCACGAAGCCGAGCGCACCGCCGGCCTGCTGGAGGTTGTCGGTGTTGCCGAGCACCGGCTTCGGCGAGCCGTTCGCGATGTGGATGATCCCGAGCGAGCCGAAGAGCAGCGCGCCCCAGCCGATGATCTGGCGACCGGCCGGGCCGTTGGCGTCGGGGTCGCGAAGCGTCCGCCACGCGACAAAACAGAGCAGCAGCGGGACGAACCACGCGAGCAGGCCGACCGAACCGGCCACCATCTCGCGGGTCGTGCTCATCACACCGCCGGGCAACTGCCACCACACGGCGGCAGCAACCACGACCGCGAGACCGATCAGGAAGAGGCCGGCGCCATCGCGACGGTGCTCTGGATCGAGGTCGCGGGCGGTGTGCCCGACCTTGCGTACGCCGGAGCCGATCGCGTGCGCCACGCCCAGCCAGACACTGGTGAAGGCATGCCACAGCGAGGTGAAGACGCGTGAGATCGGACCAGGACCGTTACGAACCGCTCGCGGCGCCGGGCGCCTCGACCTCGGTGACTTCGGGGTCGAGCGCTTCGACGCGGCGGGCTTTCGCCGAGCCTGGCTAGTACCGGACGACCGGGATCGAGAACTCGAGCTGCCCTTGGCCGGCGTCCGCTTGGCGCCGGCTGAGGACGTGCTCTTGTTCCGCGACCCCGGTGGGGAAGACGTACGGGTCGCCATGTTCAGGAGCGTACACACGAGTCACTCCAGTCACAGGCTTCACACGCCGCGACGGATAGTCCGACACGGAATGGCTCTTCGGGCGTACCAATCGGAACCTTTTCGTGTCGGACTATCCGTCGGAGTCGAGGAATGAGGCCTCGTTCGCGCGGATCTCGGTCTCCAGCGCCGCGTTGAGGTCGGCGATCACGGCGGGTTGCTCGTCCGGGTCGGGGTTCGAGATGGCCAGCCAGGCCTTGTCGATCGACGCAGCGACATCGATCAGCCGGGCGTGCCGGACCTGGGGCTTGTCGACCTCGCGCCCGACGTACTTCGCCACGAAGCGCTTGAGCTCCCCCTCGACGTTGGCGACGCGCTGCACGATCGACGCGCGCAGGCCGTCAGCCTGGAGGTTGACGGTGATGTCGCGTGCATGTGGCGGCTCGACCTCGATGAAGATCCGGACTCGCGAGAGCGCCTGCGCCGTCAGGACCAGCGGCACCTCGAGCTCGGCATGGAACTTGTGGTTGTCCACCTGGAGGTTGACCTCGAAGTCGATCGAGACGGGTACGACGACCCGGTAGGAGAGCGTCGTCCCCTCGACCGGGCTGATCGTGGCCTGACCGATCTTGCCGGTCGCGCGGATCGTGGCGATCTTGCCCGGACCGACCCCGATCGGGCCGAAGTCGATCGGCTGGCCGGACAACGTCGCGACTCCGCTGAGCACCCGGTCGGCCGTGACCGCCGTACGGAAGAAGGCGGTGCCCCACCGCTCGTAGCTGACGTACTCCGCCGGGTCGACCAGCGCCACCTCGTCCTCGCCTGTGCTCACACGGCGACGCTAGCGGTCCTCGCCGCCACGGCGGAAGACCCACCCTCGTGCTCCGCCACCACCGACCGACCGACCGGCGATGACCGGAATGTCAGGCCTCGAGGACGACCGGGATGATCATCGGCCGGCGGCGATGGGCGCTGGACACCCAGCGCCCGACGACGCGCCGGATCGTCTGCTGCAGTTGGTAGGCGTCGTCGACGCCATCGGCAACGGCCTTGTCGATCGCGTCGATGATGGGCTGCTTGATCGCGTCGAAGGTGGCGTCGTTCTCGGCAAACCCGCGGGCGTGGATCTCCGGACCGCTGACCACCTTGCCG
>JAOPXK010000186.1 GCA_025965195.1 Marmoricola sp. | reverse complement strand
CGGCGTGACGCTGCTGTCTGCGTCGCCCTCGGGCGGAAGGCTCGGCAAGCCGCGCTGAACCACAGCTGTGGCCGAATCAGGGGGAAGGAACCCCAGATGACCAACACCCTCGACACGTCCGCCGACTCCGGCGCCGATGATGCGACCCGTGGTCGCTCCGGCGGTGGGCTCAACACGAAGCTGCTGCCCGAGCTCAAGGCGATCGCGTCCGGCCTCGGCATCAAGGCCGCCGGCCTGAAGAAGGCCGACCTGGTCACCGCCATCAAGGCGGCCCAGAGCGGTTCCCAGCCCCCTGCCCAGAGCAGTTCCCCGAAGCAGGCCGACCCGCCGAGCGACGCGTCGGACCGTGCCGACGACGCTGGCCGCAACGGCCGCCGCCGCAACGGCGCCCAGAACGAGCAGAACCCCACCGCGGCGTCCGAGGCCGGGCCGGCCCCGGAGCGGTCCGAGGGCGGGGCCCAGGCCCGCGGCCGCGACCGTGGCGCTGAGCAGGGCCAGGCCAAGCAGGAGAAGGCCCAGCCGGACAAGGCCCCCCAGGACAAGGCCCCCCAGGAGAAGGCCCCCCAAAACAAGACCCCCCAGGACAAGGCGCAGGACAAGACGCAGGACAAGCCCCAGCAGGACAAGGGCCAGCAGCCGAAGCAGCGCACCCGCAACCAGAACAACGACGCACCGTCGAGCAACGGGGCGTCGGGCAACGCGGCCTCGAACACCGGGTCCGGCGGCAGCGCCGACGACACCCAGGACCGTGACCCGAGCCGCTACGCCGATGACGGCGAGCCCGGTGGCCGGCGCAACCGCCGTCGTCGGGGACGCGACCGGGAGCGCACCCCGGGCGCTCCGGCGCAGAGCAGCACCCGCCCGAACCGCGGCGAGCCCGACACCCAGATCCTCGAGGACGACGTCCTCACCCCGTGCGCGGGCATCCTCGACGTGCTCGACAACTACGCGTTCGTCCGTACGTCGGGCTACCTGCCCGGCGCCGACGACGTCTACGTCTCGCTCTCCATGGTCCGCAAGCTCGGCCTGCGCCGCGGCGACGCGATCACCGGCCAGGTGCGCCAGCCCCGGGAGGGCGAGCGCAAGGAGAAGTTCAACCCGCTGGTCAAGATCGACTCCGTCAACGGCGCCGACCCGGAGACGTCCCGCGACCGGGTGGAGTTCAGCAAACTGACCCCGCTGTACCCCTCGGAGCGGCTCCGGATGGAGACCGGCCACGACAACCTGATCGGCCGGGTCATCGACATCGCCGCCCCGATCGGCAAGGGCCAGCGTGGCCTCATCGTGTCACCCGCCAAGGCCGGCAAGACGATGATCATGCAGTCGATCGCCAACTCGATCACCACGAACAACCCCGAGTGCCACCTGATGGTCGTCCTCGTCGACGAGCGTCCCGAGGAGGTCACGGACTTCGAGCGCTCGGTCAACGGCGAGGTCATCTCCTCGACGTTCGACCGTCCCGCGATCGACCACACCGTGGTCGCCGAGCTCGCCATCGAGCGCGCCAAACGCCTCGTGGAGCTCGGTCACGACGTCGTCGTCCTGCTCGACGGGATCACCCGTCTGGGCCGTGCGTACAACCTCGCCGGCCCGGCGTCCGGCCGGATCCTCTCCGGCGGCGTCGACTCGGCGGCGCTGTACCCGCCGAAGAAGTTCTTCGGTGCCGCCCGCAACATCGAGAACGGCGGCTCGCTGACCATCCTCGCCACCGCGCTCATCGAGTCCGGCTCGAAGATGGACGAGGTGATCTTCGAGGAGTTCAAGGGCACCGGCAACATGGAGATCCGGCTGCGCCGCGACTTCGCCGACCGGCGGATCTTCCCGGCGATCGACGCCGTGCAGTCCGGCACCCGGCGCGAAGAGCTGCTGATGAGCGAGCAGGAGCTCGCGATCATCTGGAAGCTGCGCCGCGTGCTGTCCGGGCTCGACGGCCAGCAGGCCCTCGAGCTGCTGTTGGAGCGGCTGAAGAAGACCCAGAACAACTACGAGTTCCTGATGGCGGTCCAGAAGACGACGCCGGGCCACATCTCGGGCAACACGGACGAGTAGGTCACCCTGGCCCCAAGTTTCACCGCTTAGGCGGTGAAACCCGCACTTACCGCACGCAGCTGCATGACAGAAGTGCCAGTTTCGTGCGGGAAGTCAGGCCCGCGTCACTTCCCGCCCGGGTGCGCCTTGTCCCAGCTGGCGATCACGGAGTCCATGCCGTGCCGCTCGACGCTCATCCAGCCACCCTTCACGGCGGGGAGCTCGGTCCGGCTGCCCAGTGCGTCGGGCAGCGGGCTGTTGTCCTGGATCGTGCTGAGGATCTCGCCGTCGACGTTGAACGACCGGATCTGGCGGCCGGCCAGCTGGGCGCGCTCGGCCGAGAACGGGTCGACGCCGAGGAACAGCAGCTTCGCCGGACCGGGCACGGCACTGATCGCGCCGTACTTGGCGATCACGCCGGCCAGGTGGTCGGGCTTCCCGGCGGCGTGCAGGGCGTAGGCGAACTCGACGTCACCGACGCCCGCGGCGTTGTAGGTCACCGCCGGGCTGCCCGTGACGATGCTGCCCAGGCAGGCGAGCCGGCCGCCGAGCGAGTGCCCGGTGTAGGTGACGTTGTCCGCACCGACGCCGGCGCTGACCTTCTGGGCGAGCGCCACGGCCTGCCGGGACTGCTCGCTGATCCCGACCCCGCCGGCGACGTTGTTCTTCCAGTCGGGGGTCAGCCCGAAGCCGTCGTTGGTGCCGCGGTAGGACAGCACGTACTTCCCGTCGGGGCCGCGGTAGAGCGCCGCCGCGAACCCGCTCTTCCGGGTGTCCATCGACGCCGGGTCGATGCCCAGCGCGCGCAGCTCCGCGTCGCCGAGCCGGTGGTAGACGCCGTTGCTGCCGGTCACGTCGCCGCTGTCCTGGTAGGAGCCGCCGGAGAGCAGGAGCAGGTCGCGGTCGGTCGGCTTGCCCGCCCCAGCGGCGTACGACGAGCCGAGGGCCGCGACCCCACCCGCGGCCGTCCCGCCCACCAGCCCGCCGACTGCAGCGCTGGCCTGGTCCTGCTGCTGGGCCTGGGTCAGCGCGGCCTGTCCGTGGCTGCGCATGCCCTGCGCGATCGCCGCGAGGGCGGGGGAGTGGGTCGCCTCCCACTCGGCGTGGAAGCGCTGGAAGTCGGGACAGCGCCAGGAGCTGTCGAGCCCCGAGACGAGCTGCCGCACGGCCGTGACGAGCTGGTCCATCGCGTCGGCGTCCTGCACCAGCCTGGTGCCGAGCGCGCTCACCTGCGCCGAGTCCATGCCCAGCAGGGACGGAGGCATCACCGTCGTGGTCATGCGCCGAGTCTGTGCGCCCGGCGGCGCCGCGGGTAGGTGGAAGGTTCCGCCTTGTGCGCCACGATGGGCGCGTGCAGCCGCTGACCCCCGACGAGGTACGCCGGCTGCAGGCCGCGCCGTACTCCTACACGGAGGTGGGCGCGACCGCCGGGCGGCACACCCCGCGCGGCTGCCGGGGCATCCACCTCCAGCTCGACCTGGACCAGCCGTTCGAGCGGGCTCTCGAGACGCTGATGACCTGGCGGATGCACGAGGGAGCCGGACTCCGGGTGCGCGCGTCCGCCTCCCGGGTCGTCCCTGGGGCGGTCGTCGAGCTGGGCTTCGGGTTCGGTCCGTTCCGGATCCCGTCGCCCTGCCGGGTCGTCGCCGTCCATGGCGCTCCCGATGCGGCGGGGTTCACCTACGGCACCCTGCCCGGACACCCAGAGGCAGGAGAGGAGCGCTTCCTGGTCACCCGCGGAAAGGTCACGCCGGGCGGATCATCCACCCACCTGCAGGTGACGGCGTTCTCGCGGCCCGGCCGCTGGTTCACCACCCTGGCCGGCCCTGTTGCGGGGCTGGTCCAGGACGAGCTGGTGGAGAGGTACCGCCGGGCGTTGAACATGGAATGACGACAGCGACCCCGTGGTTGAGCACAGTGACCGTCATCGCCCCCGATTCGCTCCACGGAGGCACCAGGTGACACAATCACTCGCTGGTTCCGGTTCACGTCCCCGCTCGGGGGCGACCCGGCGCCGTTCATCGAGAGGGACACCATGCAGAAGAACATCCACCCGAACTACACGCTCACCACGGTGACGTGCACGTGCGGCAACACCTTCCAGACCCGCAGCACCTCGGAGAGCGGCACGCTCCACTCCGACGTGTGCTCGAACTGCCACCCGTTCTACACGGGCAAGCAGAAGATCCTGGACACCGGCGGCCGCGTGGCCCGCTTCGAGGCGCGCTACGCCAAGAAGGCCGCTGCGCCCACGAAGGACGACGCAGCCAAGTAGCCCCTCCTCGACACCGGCCCTGCACCCTGTGCGGTGGCCGGTGTCGTGCGTTCCGGCCGGTACGACGAGAGAGGGTGAGGCGATGTTCGAGGCAGTGGACGGCCTGCGGCTCGAGCACTCCGCGCTCGAACCCCGGCTGGCCGACCCCGCGGTGCACACCGACCAGGCCCTGGCCAAGCGGCTCAACCAGCGCTACGCAGAGCTGTCCTCGATCCTGCGCGCCCACGACGAGTGGACCCGGCTCGGCGACGACGAGGGCGCCGCGCTCGAGCTGGCGGGTGAGGACGCGTCGTTCGCGACGGAGGCCGAGGAGCTCGCCGTACGCCGGGAGGCCGCGGCCGAGAAGCTCCGCGCGCTGCTCGTGCCGCGCGACCCCAGCGACAGCAAGGACGCCCTGCTCGAGGTGAAGTCGGGGGAGGGCGGCGAGGAGTCGGCGCTGTTCGCCGGCGACCTGCTGCGGATGTACACGCGCTACGCCGAGCAGCGCGGCTGGTCGACCGAGGTGCTCGACGCCACCGAGTCCGACCTGGGCGGCTACAAGTCCGTCACGGTCGCGGTGAAGGCCAAGGGAACCCCGCTGCCGGGCGAGGCGCCGTACGCGCTGCTCAAGTTCGAGGGCGGCGTTCACCGGGTCCAGCGGGTGCCGGTCACCGAGAGCCAGGGGCGCGTCCACACCAGCGCCGCCGGCGTCCTGGTGATGCCCGACGCCGAGCCGGTCGACGTCGTCATCGACGACAACGACCTGCGGATCGACGTCTACCGCAGCAGCGGCCCCGGTGGGCAGAGCGTCAACACCACGGACTCGGCCGTCCGGATCCCGCACGTGCCGACCGGCGTGGTGGCCAGCTGCCAGAACGAGAAGAGCCAGCTGCAGAACAAGGAGTCGGCGCTGCGCATCTTGCGTGCCCGGCTGCTGGCCCACGCTCGCGAGGTTGCCGCCGAAGCCGCGGGAGTCAGCCGCGCCGCTCAGGTGC
>JAOPXK010000047.1 GCA_025965195.1 Marmoricola sp. | reverse complement strand
TTCTACGACGGCAAGCGTGCGGCCGCGGCGTACTTCTTCCGCTACGAGCTGCCGAAGACCGGCCCACAGCTCGACCTGCTCGCGAGCCTCGACAGGACCACGCTCGACACGAAGACCGACTGGTTGTAATCGGCAGATTCCCCGCCGCACGGCTATGTGACTCGCCCGTAACCCAAGCGGCATGGCAGCCTCGACAACAGAACCCGTTCGCGATGACGCGAACGTGCCTCCCGGAGGGTCAACGCATGTTCTCTCGTATCGCCATCGTGAACCGCGGAGAGGCCGCGATGCGGTTCATCCATGCCGTCCGGGAGCTGAATGCCGCCGGTGGCGCGGGAGTCTCGACGATCGCGTTGTACACCGAGGGAGAACGCAACGCGATGTTCGTTCGGGAGGCCGACGTGGCCTACTCGATCGGTCCGGCAGCGGCCCGACCGTACCTCGACCTCGCCGTCCTCGAGCGTGCGCTCATCGCGACCGAGGCCGACGCGGTCTGGGTGGGCTGGGGATTCGTGGCCGAGGACCCGGCCTTCGTCGACCTGTGCGACCGACTCGGCATTGCCTTCATCGGGCCGAGTGCCGACGCGATGCGAAAGCTGGGCGACAAGATCGGCTCCAAGCTGATCGCCGAGGAGGTCGGCGTCCCCGTCGCACCATGGAGCCGGGGAGCCGTCGACACCCTCGAGGACGCGCTCGCCGCAGCCGAGTCCGTCGGGTATCCACTGATGCTCAAGGCAACGGCCGGTGGTGGCGGACGCGGCATCCGGATGGTCGCCACCGCCAGGGACCTCGAGGACGCCTACCAGCGCACGCGTGACGAGGCCGAGCGTGCCTTCGGCAGCGGAGTGGTCTTCCTCGAGCGGCTCGTCACGGGCGCACGCCATGTCGAGGTCCAGCTGATCGCCGACAGCCATGGCACCGCCTGGGCTCTCGGCGTCCGCGACTGCTCGGTGCAGCGCCGCAACCAGAAGGTGATCGAGGAGTCGGCGTCTCCGCTGCTGACCCCGGAGCAGACGGCCGACCTCAAGGCAGCGGCCGAGCGGCTCGCCGTGGCCGTGGGCTATTCGGGTGCGGGCACGGTCGAGTTCCTGTACCACCCCGGCGACGGGACCTTCGCGTTCCTCGAGGTCAACACCCGCCTCCAGGTCGAGCACTCCGTGACCGAGATGACGACCGACTTCGACCTGGTCAAGGCCCAGGTCCAGGTGGCAGCGGGCGGCAGGCTCGAGGGCGACAGGCCCGGGGAGAAGGGTCATGCCATCGAGGCACGGCTCAATGCCGAGGACCCCGACCGGGACTTCGCGCCCGCGCCCGGTCGCATCCTCCGGCTCGAGCTGCCAGCCGGGCCCGGCGTGCGGGTGGACACCGGGGTGGGCGAGGGCGACACCATCCCCGCCGACTTCGACTCGATGATCGCGAAGATCATCGCCTACGCGCCGACCCGCGAAGAGGCCCTCGCCAGGCTGAGGCGAGCGATGGCCGAGACCACGGTGGTCATCGAGGGCGGTGCCACCAACAAGGGGTTCATCCTCGACCTGCTCAGCCAGCCCGAGGTCGTCGACGGCGCCGGCGGCTGGGCCGACACGGGTTGGATCGACCGGGTTCGCGAGGAGGGCCGCCTGGTCGCCCAGGAGCACTCCGGGATCGCACTGGTGATGGCGGCCATCGAGGCCTACCAGGAGGAGATGCTGGTCGAGGTGGCCCGGCTCCTGCAGAGCGCGCACGGTGGTCGGCCCCAGGTCCAGCACAAGGTCGGCAATCCCGTCGACCTCAAGCTGCGAGGGGCGACGTACCGGGTCACCTCGGTGCAGACCGGCCCGAACGCCTACCGCGTGAGCGTCGCCGCGGGGGACATCAGCCAGGTCGTCGACGCGGTGATCGAGCGGATCGACGAGTTCCACGCCCGGCTCGTTGTCGCTGGACGGAGATACCGCATCGTCGCTGCGACGCACGGCCCCACGCACATGGTGGAGGTCGACGGCGTCACTCACCGGGTCAGCCGGGACGAGGGTGGCGTGCTGCGTTCGCCCGCTCCGGCGCTCGTCGTCGCAACTCCCACTGCGGTCGGTGACGTGGTCGCAGCGGGCGCACCCATCCTCGTGCTGGAGAGCATGAAGATGGAGACCGTGATCCACGCGCCGTTCACGGCTCGGGTTCGCGAGCTCCTGGTGATGACGGGAAGCCAGGTGGAGACCGGCGCGCCGCTGGTCCGGCTGGAGCCGGTCGACGACAGCGCCGAGGAGACGCCGGTCGTGTCCCAGGCCGGTCCGGCACTGGACCTGCC
The DNA here is from genome assembly GCA_025965195.1 of Marmoricola sp. Lineage (GTDB taxonomy): Bacteria > Actinomycetota > Actinomycetes > Propionibacteriales > Nocardioidaceae > Marmoricola. The sequence goes on along the minus strand of JAOPXK010000047.1, from coordinate 30,974 downwards.
CCCGGAGGCGAACGAGCCGTCCCCGGAGCGCCGGGCCGCGCGCCGCCGTGCGGACCTCTCCGCGCTGCTCTGCGGCTTCGACCTCGCCCACGACGAGGACGGCGTGGCCCTGGCCGGCTACCTCGCCGCTCGTGACGAACTGCGGGCAGCAGGGGTCGATGTCATCGCCGACGAAGCCGCACTGCTCGGCTTGTTCACCGACTTCGCGGAGCTCAGCCGCAACCATCCGGCCAACGAGGAGCGCAACACCGAGCTCCGGGTGCACAGCTCGAAGGAGCACTTCCACACCTACCTGCAGAGTCTCGACGCCGAGCGTGGAGACCTGCCCGCGCATTTCCGGAGTCGGCTGGCCACGGTCCTCGCGCACTACGGCGTGACCGACCTGGAACGTTCGACAGCACTTGAAGAAGCGGTGTTCCGGATCTTCCTTGCCCAGCAGCGCTCGGCCCCCGAGCTGCAGATGGTGGTGGCGCTCCTCCAGCGGTGGAGCGGTGAGGCACCGCCCGAGGGCCAGCTCGCGGTGGTCACCCGTGACCTGCTCGAGCGCCTGGTCCGGGCCACCCAGCTCAGGTTCCCCGTCGTCGGCGACCTGGCGCGAAGTGTCCGGTTCCGCTGGTTCGACCAGCCCCTGGTCGACCAGGAGCGGTCGAGCGTGCTGGCCGGGGTCCGTGACGAGGTGGCCGCGCTCGCGGCCGACGCCGACGCACCGAACCGGGTTGCGCGGATCGACGCGCTCGCCGCGATTCCCGAGCAGATCGTCCAGTTCCTCGCCGAGCGGCTGGAGAGTGGCCCGGACCAGGCGCTCAAGCGTGAGCCGATGCTCGAGGTGCTCGTCAAGCGTCACTATCGCGAGTTCGCGCTGCACGACCTCAGGTCCCTGGACTCGGAGGGGCGTCCCCTCGTGGTCGCCGACTACACCCTCGACGACCGGCCGACCCGGCTGGTCTCCAGCATCGGCACGGTGGCTGAGCTGGCTGGTCCGGACTCCTCGCTCAGCGCCACCGTCGCCGAGCAGGTCGACGCCCGTCTCGAAGGGGACGAGTCGGCGGTCGATCTCTACCTCTACTGGCCAGAGGCTCCCGAGTCGGCGCAGGAGGCGAGCGATGAGCTCCGCAACCTGGTGGACGGACTCGCGTTCGCCCACGTCGTACGACGGTTGACGATCGCGGTCTGTCCGGGCTCGAACCGTCCCGTCAGCTACTTCACGTTCCGTCCTGCGGAGGATGGTGATACCCGTGCCGTTGCCGAGGACTACCGGGTCCGCGGCGTGCACCCGATGGTCGCGCGAAGGCTCAACCTGTGGCGGCTCCTCGACTTCGACGTGACCAGGATCGACGCTCCCGCCGACGTGCTCCTCTATGAATGTGTTGCGAAGGACAACCCGGCCGACCGGCGACTCGTTGCTCTCGCGCAGGTGCGCCAGCTCGCCGTGGTCCGTGACGAGCGCGGCGAGGTGATCGCGCTTCCGCATGCCGAGCGCGCTGTCGAGAACTGCCTGGAGGCGATCCGGCGGACCCGGACGGCGCGTGGTGCAGCGGGCGCGAAGCTGGACACCAACCATGTCTGGGTGCACGTGTGGCCCGTGGTCGAAGCCGACGTTCATCAGCTGACCTCGCTGCAGGAGAAGATCACGCCACTGACCGACGGCGCCGGGATCGCCGAGGTTGTTGCTCAGGGCCGGGTGGCAGGTCCGGACGGCTCCGAGGTGCCCGTGATGATCCGGTTCTCCAAGGCAGCCGGCGCCGGCGTGGTGTCCTCGATCGACTCCCCGCCGACCGAGCGGCTCAAGCCGCTCGACGACTATGCGGCCAAGGTGCTCCGGGCGAGCCGGCGCGGCCTGGTCTATCCCTATGAGCTCGCCGACATGCTGGCCGGCCCGGGGGGCACGCTGGTCGAGCACGACCTGGACGACACCGGCGCACTCGTCCCGGTGGACCGCCCCCGCGGTCTGAACAAGGCAGGCATCCTCGCTGCGGTGGTGACGACGCCGACCCGGCTCTATCCCGAAGGTGTCACCCGGGTGGTGCTGTGTGGTGACCCCACGATGGCACTGGGCGCGGTCTCCGAACCTGAGTGCTCGCGGGTGATCGCCGCCATCGACCTGGCCGAGCGGATGCAGGTCCCGGTGGAGTGGTACGCCCTGTCCGCCGGCGCCCGGATCTCGATGGACTCCGGCACCGAGAACATGGACTGGGTCGCGGCCGGGCTTCGGCGCATCATCGAGTTCACCCAGGCGGGCGGCGAGATCAACGTTGTGGTGGCCGGCATCAACGTCGGTGCCCAGCCGTACTGGAACGCAGAGGCGACGATGCTGATGCACACCAAGGGGATCCTGGTGATGACGCCCGACAGTGCGATGGTGCTCACCGGAAAGCAGTCGCTGGACTTCTCGGGCGGCGTCTCGGCGGAGGACAACTTCGGCATCGGCGGCTATGACCGGGTGATGGGGCCGAATGGCCAGGCGCAGTACTGGGCTCCAGATCTGTCGGGCGCGTTCGACGTGCTGATGTCGCACTACGACCACACCTACGTCGTGCCGGGAGAGTCCCGGCCGCGGCGGAAACCCTCCAGCGACCCGATCGACCGCGACATCACGACCTACCCGCACGCCATCGACGGCAGTGACTTCCGAACCGTCGGCGAGATCTTCTCGGCAGTGACCAACCCCGACCGCAAGAAGGCCTTCGACATCCGGACGGTGATGCGGGCGCTGGCCGATCAGGACCACCCGACGCTCGAGCGTTGGGCCGGGATGGCCGACGCAGAGACCGCGGTCGTCCAGGATGCTCACCTCGGTGGCTATCCCGTGTGCCTGCTCGGCATCGAGTCGCGGCCCGTGCCGAGGCGGGGGTTCCCGCCCACCGACGGACCGGACGTCTACACCGCCGGGACGCTGTTCCCCCGCTCGTCGAAGAAGGCAGCCCGGGCGATCAACGTCGCCAGCGGCAACCGGCCCCTCGTGGTGCTGGCCAACCTGTCGGGTTTCGACGGGTCGCCGGACTCGATGCGCAACCTCCAGCTGGAGTACGGCGCGGAGATCGGTCGCGCGATCGTCAACTTCGTCGGGCCCATCGTCTTCTGCGTGATCTCGCGCTATCACGGTGGGGCGTTCGTGGTCTTCTCCAAGGCGCTCAACCCCAGCATGACCGTGCTCGCGCTCGAAGGTTCGTTCGCCTCCGTGATCGGAGGTGCACCGGCGGCTGCTGTGGTGTTCGCCGGTGAGGTCGAGAAGCGGACGGCGGCGAATCCGGGAGTTCGCGAGCTGGAGGCCCGGGTGGCCGAGGCCTCCGGACCGGAGCGCAGCCGGCTGGTCGTGGAGCTGGCCGAGCTCCGGGCAATGCTCCGGGCGGAGAAGATCAGCGAGGTCGCCGCAGAGTTCGACGGAGTGCACAACATCCACCGGGCCGTCGAGGTGGGCTCGGTCGACGCGGTCATCGCAGCCGAGCGGTTGCGGCCCGAAATCATCGCCGTGATCGAACGAGGGCTCGGCGCGCACTGACCGTGTCCACTGAGGGAGTACGTCGCAGCTGGGTCGAGCAGATCATGGGCCTGCCGATCAGCGTGCTCGCGCGCGGTGCCAGGGCGATGTCGGAGGAAGCGGACAGGGCCGTGACAACGATGTTCGCCGAGCTCCGAGAGGTTGACCAGCTCTTCTCGCCGTACATCGAGAGCAGTGAGGTGAGGATGCTGGCGCGTGGCGAGAAGTCGCTCGAGGACTGTCACCCCGATGTCCGTGACGTGGCGGGGCGGTGCGCTTCGGCGACGCGACTGACCGGCGGGCTGTTCGACCCCATCACTCCCGGAAGGACGTGGGATCCCTCGGGTCTCGTGAAGGGCTGGGCGGCGGAGCGGGCGTCTCGTCACCTGGCTGACGTGTCGGATCTGGACTGGTGCCTGAACGCCGGGGGAGACGTGGTGGTCCTCGCACCGAGTGGGCTGCCGTTCACCGTCGGCATCCAGGATCCCCGCGATGGGGCCCGTGTCCTGCACGCGATCGAGAGGCTCGGTGGCGCCGTCGCGACCAGCGGCACCGCTGCTCGCGGAGCACACGTGTATGACCCACGGAGCGGCGCGTCGGTGGCCGCCCGTTGGCTGTCCGTCACGGTTGTCGGGCCGAGCCTGGAGCTGGCCGATGTGCTCGCGACGGCCGCGTTCGTCGCCGGGGACGGCTGGCTGCGACTGCTCGCCTCGACGCCCGGGTACGACGGCCTGGCGATCGCTCCGGACGGCACCAGCGCGACGACGCCCGGATGGGCGACGGCAGTCAGGTCAGCGTCAGGTTTTCCGCACTAGCGTCAAGGCATGCGGGGCATGGTCCAAGACGGTCGGAGCTCGCCCGTCCACGTAGCGGTCGAGACCGCTCGGGTGCGCCCTGTTCCGCGATGGTGGCGCGACGCCATTGCCGTCACGACCCTGCTGAGCGTCCTGATCGTGGTCGGGCTGTGGGTGAGCGGGCGCGGTCTGCCGCTGCTCGCTCTCAACCGTGCCGACCAGCTGACGTCACTCGGCAGGCTCAGCGGGCTGCTGGCGGCGGATCTCCTGCTGGTGCAGGTGTTCCTGATGGCCAGGGTCCCCGTCGTCGAGCGGAGCTATGGGCACGACGACCTTGCGCGCAAGCACCGGCTCGTCGGCTTCTGGTCGTTCAACCTGCTCATCCTGCACATCATCCTGATCACGCTCGGCTACACCTTGGCCGACCATCGCAATGTCTTCGGCGAGACCTGGACGATCCTCACGTCGTACGCCGGGATGCTGATCGCCCTCGCCGGCACCATTGCGCTCACGGTCGTGACGGTCACCTCGGTTCGGGTCGCCCGCCGACGGCTGCGCTACGAGTCGTGGCACCTGCTCCACCTCTATGCCTACGCCGGTGTCGGACTCGCGGTTCCTCACCAGATCTGGACCGGTGCGGACTTCATCGCCCATCCGGTCGCCCGCATCTACTGGTGGTCGGCATATGCGACCGCGGCCGGCGCCGTCGTGCTCTTCCGGCTGGGCCTACCGATCTGGAGGACGCTCCGGCACGGCATCAGCGTCACCGACGTCGTACGCGAGAGCCACGACGTGGTCACGGTCCGGATGGGTGGCCGCGGCCTGAACCGGCTGCCGGTGCAGTCCGGGCAGTTCTTCATCTTCCGCTTCCTCGACGGGCCCGGCTGGTCCGGCGGCAACCCGTACTCGTTGTCGGCCGCTCCGCGTTACGACCGGATCCAGATCACCGCCAAGGACCTCGGTGACGGCAGTGGCCGGCTCGCCGGTCTCCGGCCAGGCACCAAGGTGCTGCTCGAGGGGCCCTACGGAAAGCTCACCGGCCAGGAGCGGGTCGGCGCCAAGGTGGCGATGCTCGCGTCCGGGATCGGCATCACCCCGATGCGGGCCCTGCTGGAGGACCTCGACTACGAGCCGGGCAACGCAACGCTGGTCTACCGGGCCCGAAGCGAACAGGACCTGATCTTCCGCAACGAGCTCGACCAGCTGGCCCGGCGCCGCGGAATCACCGTTCACTACCTCACCGGCTCCCGCATCCCGGGCAGGGACAGCTGGCTTCCCGACCAGGCTGCCCACCTCAGCGACAGCGTCGCCATGCTCCGGCTGCTGCCCGACATCGGCGCGACTGACATCTTCATCTGCGGCCCGGACGCCTGGATGGATGCTGCCACCCGCGCGGCGTTGCGTGCAGGGGCGCAGCGGGACCGGGTTCACCAGGAGCGCTTCACGTGGTGACCGCAAACCTCGCTGCGCGTGGACGGCGCAATGCCGCGGTCTTCGCGGGCAGCGTCGCCGTGGTCGGCCTGCTGATGCTGTACCCGACGAGCACCGACAAGTCCACCGCGCACCGGACACCCGGCCAGCCGCTGGCCCCGGTGGGAGTGGTGTCCGGACCACCCGCGACGCCGAAGTCGTCGCGATCAACGACGTCTCCTGCTCCGTCCCCTTCGGCGAATCCCGCCGTGGTCGTCGTCAACGGATCGTCCATCGGCACTCCGTACGGGCCGATCCAGATCCAGGTCACGATCCAGGCTCAGCGGATCACGAAGACGACGGTGCTCGACTATCCCCAGGACGGTGGACGCAGCCAGGAGATCAACGACCAGGCCCTCCCGGTCCTCGGCAGCGAGACGCTGAGCGCACAGAGCGCGAAGATCGACACGGTCTCCGGTGCGACGTACACGTCCGACGGATATCGACAGTCCCTCCAGGCCGCACTCGACGCGGCGCACTTCAACGGGAGTACGTCGTGAGCGGATCCGCACTCTTCCTTGCGGTGTTGCTGGCGTGCCTGGTCGAAGCCGTCGAGGCGTTGACGATCATCCTGGCCGTTGGCACGACGCGGGACTGGCGCTCGACCGTGATCGGCATGTTCGCCGGGCTGGCGCTGCTGGCCGCCGTCGTGGCCGTGCTCGGTCCCGCCGTGCGGCTGATCCCGCTCAGCGACTTGCGGCTCTTCGTCGGCGGGCTGTTGCTGATCTTCGGACTCCAGTGGCTGCGCAAGGCCGTCCTGCGCGCCAGCGGCCACAAGGCCATGCATGACGAGGAGCAGATCTTCCGGACCAGCGTCGAAGCCGCGCGGCAGGCGAGCGCGGAGGCCCGCGCGTTCGTGCCGGACTGGTACTCGTTCACGCTGTCGTTCAAGGGCGTCGTCCTCGAAGGCCTCGAGGTCGTCTTCATCGTGCTGACCTTCGGCAGCAACCAGGGAAACATCCCGCTCGCTGCTCTCGCCGCCCTCGTCGCGGTGCTGCTCGTCGTGGCCGCCGGCGTCGTCGTGCGGGCGCCACTCGCCAGGGTCCCCGAGAACACCCTGAAGTTTGTCGTCGGTGTGATGCTCACGTCGTTCGGGATGTTCTGGGGCTCGGAGGGGGCGGGTGCCCGTTGGCCGCACTCCGACGCGAGCCTGCTCGCGATCGTCCCGGCCGTAGCCGTGTTCGCTGCGGTCCTGGTCGTGGTCTTCGGCAGGAACGGTGCTCCGGACCTGCCGACGGCGTCGCGCACGAGCGCCGGTGCGGCATGAAGGTCCTCGGCTGGTTCAAGTCGTTCGGCGTGTTCTGGTATGACTTCATCATCGGTGACGACTGGCGGGTCGCCGTCGGCGTCGTGCTCGGCCTGGCCGGCACCTACTGGCTGACCCACTCCACGTCCGGAGCCTTCTGGTGGCTGCTGCCGGCGCTCGTCGTGGTGCTGCTCCCGGTGAGCATCTACCGGGTGACCAGACGAGGTCGCTGAGCATCCGGCCGCGTCAGCTGGTCACGTCCTTGGTGGAGAAGCGTGCCCAGGCGGCGAGGAAGAAGACCACGATGTACCCGGCAGCCGAGTAGAGGCCGTGCTCGATCCCGGTCCAGGCGATCGGGCTGCGGAACAGGTCCCCGAAGGCTGTCCAGTTGTGGGTGATGAGATACGGGTGCACCCAGCTCACCTGCGGGATGCTGTCGGCGATCAGGCTGGCGGCGCTGAAGATCACCGTCGCCAGCGTTGCGCCGATCGGCTGTTCGGTGAGGGTCGACACGAACAGCCCGACCGCCCCGAGTGCTGCGAATCCGCAGCCGAGATAGAGAGCGGCTGCCAACACCCGGAGCAGGCCGGCGCCGAAGCCGATCTGGCTCCCCGACAACAGGGTCAGGTTGCCTCCGCCGAAGAGCACCACACCCATCAGCACGCCTGCTGCCGTGACGACGAGTGTCGCCGCAAAGGCGAACGCGACGATGCCGGCGTACTTCACCGCCAGCAGCCGCAGCCGGTCGACCGGCACGGTGAGCAGATACCGAAGGGTGCCGGTGCTCGCCTCGCCCGCAACGGAGTCACCCGAGACGGCTGCCACCGCCAGTGGCAAGAACAGCGCCATCTCGATGGTCAGCGCGGCGAGCGCCACGAAGAGCCCGTTCTCGGTGATCGAGCTGAAGAAGTCCGGTGCGCCACGGCCCGGCCGGGACGCGGACGACTTCACCGCGATCGAGATCAGCACCGGCGGCCCGATGAGGACGACGAGCCCCACCTGGTTGCGGCGCCGGCCGAACACCAGCCCGAGCTCCGAGCGGAGGAAGCGTGTGGACAGGCGGCGTGGCCGGGACGTGACATCCCGGACGCCGGCCTCAACCGCTGACATCAAAGCCCTCCCCGGTGAGCGCCACGAACGTGTCTTCCAACGAGGGTGTCTCCACCCGGAACCCGGTGACGGCCAGACCCTGCTGCACGCAGCCGGCGACGATCTTCTCCGGCGCGGTGCCGTCGAGTTCGCCGACGGCGGATCCGTGGTCGACCCGGACGTCACGGACTCCGAGCTCGGTCATGATCCGGGCGGCCACCTGTGGTTGGTCGGTCTCGACGCGGGCTCGCGGCCGGGCGTCGCCGCCGATCTCGCTGACCGGACCCTGGGCGACGAGACGGCCGACATGCATGACCCCGACATGCGTGCAGACCTGCTCGATCTCCGAGAGCAGGTGGCTCGAGACGAGGACGGTGCTGCCCTCGTCGGCCAGTGAGGCGACCAGATGACGCACCTCCCGGGTGCCCTGCGGGTCGAGGCCGTTGGTTGGTTCGTCGAGCACGAGCAGCTCCTTGGGAGTCAGCAATGACGCCGCGATCGCGAGGCGCTGGCGCATGCCGAGGGAGTAGGCGCGATAGCGCTTGGTGGCCGCGGCCAGCAGGCCGACGCGGTCGAGCGCACTGTCGATCCTGGTCGCCGACGTTGCCGGGTCCGCCCGCAGGTCCGCGGCATCGAGGCGTCGCAGGTTGTCCCGGCCCGAGAGATAGAGGTGGAAGGCCGGACCCTCGACCAGGGCGCCGACACGGGGGAGCGACTCACCGATCCTGCCGAGCGGGTTGCCGAGCAGCTGGACTTCACCGGCCGTGGGGACGATCAGGCCGAGCACCATCCTGATCGTCGTGGTCTTGCCCGAGCCGTTGGGTCCGAGGAACCCGTAGACGGAGCCGAGGGGAACCTCGAGGTCGACTCCATCCACGGCGACCTGATGACCGAACTTCTTGGTCAGCCCGGAGGTCGTTACGGCAGCGCCGGTCATCCGGCTGCCAGTGCGGCGTACAACACGCTCGGAGGTACGGCGCCGACCACGATGCGACCGTCCTGGGTGAGGAGCACGGAGAACAGCGTGCCCTCGAGCAGCCGGCCAGAACCCCAGGTCCCGGAGACCTCGGGCAGCTTCTGCAACAGCGTGGCGGTGGAGCCTGATCCCGACACGACGTCGGGTGCCGATGCGACCAGCACCGAGGTCCAGCCGGACCCGACGACCTTCGGATCGGCATTGTCGACAGCGCTCCTGCCGGTCTTCTTGCCGGTGAGGCTCCTCGGCTCGCCCTTCTCCTGGGTCACCTTGGTGCCGGGAGGCGGGTTGAACCCGAAGACCGACGACGACGGAGCACCCGGGTTGAACGACGTGAACCCGACAGAGAGTGAGGGCTTGCTCGCGCCGACTGCGAAGACCTGGACACGCGTGGGCACATGGGTCTTGCCGTCGATCGCGATCTGCACCGATCCCACCAGCGAGTTCGAGCTCTTCGGCTGCAAGGTGAGCAGGTAGGCGGCCCGGCCGGCAACGATGTCGGTGCCGTTGGTGGTCACGGACGTGGACGGGCTGATCGCCTTCAGCGCGGCGTCGGCGGCGGCCTGCGGGGTCATCGTCGCCTCGCCCTGCAACGGGCTGCTGTCGTGGCCGGCGCTGTTCGAGGGCAACGCGCTGTGGGTCGCGCTGTGCCCGGTGCTCGACCAGGTCCAGAGGTCGGCGCCGTTGCGGACCACGTCGGACTCGCCGAACTGTCCCAGCAGGGCAAGGCGGACGTGGTCAGGTCCGTCGTACCAGAGCCGCAAGGTGTGCGAGCCCGAGACCAGAGAGCTCAGGTCGGAGCTGCCGCCACCGATGCCGGGCAGTGACGGGATGCCGAGGTCGGCGCTCTGGGCGATCGTGCCGGAGAGTCCGTCCAGCCGCGCGTTCTGCACGTCGACGAGGAGCTGCGCCGCCGAACGGGGCGCGAGGTCTGCCTGGGCGGCGTTGGTGAACGCCGAGATCAACGAGCCGGCGCCGACGAAGACGATGGCGGTTGCGATGGGGGCCAGCCAGCGGAGCGCGGGCCGACGACGAAGTGAGGTCATGGGGAGATCTTGCTCCGGGTGGGCTGTGAAACCGCTGAGAGCCTCCTGCGCCGACCCTGCTGGCGTGTCAGGGTGACGACATGCGACTTCTCGTGGTGGAGGACGAGGCCCGACTCGGTCAGGCGCTCCGGCGCGGACTGACCGCCGAGGGGTTCCAGGTCGAGCTGGCCGCCGACGGCGAGGCCGGGCTCGAGGCTGCCCTGCACGGCGACTACGCGGCGGTCCTCCTCGACGTGATGCTTCCGAGGCTCTCCGGATATGAGGTGGTCCGTCGGCTGCGCGCGGAGGAGAACTGGGTCCCGGTGATGATGCTCTCCGCCAAGGACGGCCCTCACGACCAGGCCGACGGCCTCGACTACGGCGCCGACGACTACCTCACCAAGCCGTTCTCCTACGTCGTGCTGCTGGCTCGGCTGCGGGCGCTGCTGCGACGAGGCAATGAGCCGCGGCCCGTCGTGCTTGCGGCCGGCGATGTGCGCCTGGACCCGGCAACCCGGGAGGTCACCTCCGCAGGAGAGCCGGTGTCGCTGAGCCCTCGCGAATACGCGGTTCTCGAGCACCTGATGCGGCACGTCGACCAGGTGGTGACCAAGCTCGACCTGCTCGACAATGTGTGGGACATGAACGCGGACGTGGATCCCAACGCCGTCGAGGTCTACGTCGGCTACCTGCGCCGCAAGCTCGGCCGGGACGTGATCCTCACCGTGCGTGGTGCGGGCTATCGAATCGTGCAATGACGAACCGGGCCCGCCACTTCTCGCTCCGGGTTCGGCTGATGGCCGTCGGTCTGGTGGGCCTCGCCGTGGCCACCGGGATCGGCAGCGTCGCGCTGTACGGCGTGCTCTGGTTCACCGGCCTGCACTCCCTCGACCGGAGCTCGACGGCGACAGCCGCCGAGGTGGTGGACCTGGTGAAGACCCACCGGCTGCCCGATCCGATCCCGGTCGCGGGCACCCAGATCGTCCAGGTCGTCGACACCCGAGGGCGGGTGGTCAGTGCCTCGGGAAACGCCGACCAGCTGACGACACTGCTCGACCCGGCCGAGCTGCGGCGCGCGGTGTCGAAGCCGGTCGAGGTCTCCGGTTCGCGGATCGGGCTGAGCTCCGAGCTCCGGGTCACCGCCGTCCGGGCTTCGGGCACCTCACGGACCGTGGTGGTTGCGCAGCAGCTCGACGAGATCCAGCGAAGCGCCAAGGTGCTTCGCCGCGCGTTGCTGCTGACCTTCCCCGCGTTGTTGATCGCGCTCGGCCTGATCGCGTGGCGGGTCATCGGCGCCACGCTTCGCCCGGTCGAGGAGCTGCGGTCCGGCGCCGAACGGATCTCCGGGTCGGGCCGCGACGAACGGCTCCCGGTCACGGGTTCCGGTGACGAGGTGCACGCCCTGGCCCTGACGTTGAACTCCATGCTGGACAGGCTTTCGGACTCACGGGAACGGCAGCGGTCGTTCGTCGCCGATGTTGCCCACGAGCTGCGGAGTCCGTTGGCCTCGATGCGGACCCAGCTCGAGGTCGCCGAACGCCTCGGTGAGGGCGGAGAGCTGGTCGATGACCTGCACCTCGACGTGATGCGGATGTCCGCTCTCGTCGAGGACCTGCTGACGCTGGCCAGGCTGGACGCCGATGCGGTTCCCCTCCATCCGTCCACGTCCCTGAACGTGCAGGACCTCCTCGGCACGGTCGCGACGAAGTACGCCGGACAACGGGTCCAGGTCACCCTGGGGGACTCCGACCCGGCCCTGCTCGCCGAAGCCGACAGCGAGGAGCTCGTCAGGGTGCTGGGCAATCTCGTCGAGAACGCCCTGCGCTTCGCGACGAGCCGGATCGTCCTCTCGGCCGCCCGGATCGGCGGGCAGGTCGTCATCCGCGTGGACGATGACGGGCCTGGTGTGCAGCCGGCCGACCGCGAGCGGGTCCTCGAACGCTTCAGCCGGCTCGACGAAGCCCGGGACCGCGACGCGGGCGGCAGCGGGCTCGGACTTGCCATCGTCAGCGAGCTGATCCGGCGACGCGGCGGCGAGGTCCGGCTGACCCGCTCGCCGTATGACGGGCTCCGGGTCGAGGTGGCTCTGCCCGATCCAGCCCGACCCACCCCGATGACCGGCGACACGAGTTCCAACGCGTTCAGGTGAGGGTCAGGGGGATCGCCCGAGAGTGAAGGTGTGACAGGCCTTCGAGTCGCAGGCGAGCGGCGCGTCGTACTGCTCGCTGCCCTCCTGGTGATGATCCTCCGGCTTCCGTTCGTGGGCACGTCCGAGGGTTCCGACGAGGGTGGCTACCTGGCGGTCGCGCAGCAATGGCATGCCGGCGGGCCCTCGCTCTACAGCCACTACTGGGTCGACCGGCCGCCCTTGCTGATCGCGATCTTCCAGCTCGCCTCCGCGCTGGGCGGCCTGCCGGGTCTTCGAGTTATCGGAGCCGTGGCCGCAGCTCTCGCCGTCGTCGGTGCCGCGTCGGCTGTGCGCCAGGTCGCAGGCGCTCGCGCAGCCGGCTGGACGGCTGTCGTTACCGGCGTCCTGCTCGCCTGTCCGCTGCTGGGCACGGTTCAGGTCAACGGCGAACTGCTCGCGGCGCCCTTCATCGCCGCAGGAATTGCGGCGGCGATCGCGGCCTGTCACGCACTGGGAGCGGGTCGGGCCCGATGGTGCGCGTTCGGAACGGGTGCCTGTGCGGTCGCTGCGTTGCTCGTCAAGCAGAACATGGCCGAGGTGTTCGTGTTCGCACTCGTCAGCTGGCTGGTGAGCGGCCGGCGGCGGCCGACCCTGTTCGTCTCGGCGGCCGCAGGAGCTCTCGCGTCCCTGTTGGTGGTCGGCGGCTGGACCGTCCTGCACGGATCGTCGCTGGCGGGCGTGTACGACGCGACCTATCCGTTCCGGATCAAGGCGGCCCAGGTGATCGCCGAGCACAGCGGCGCTGCCGACGCCAGGCGGCTTCACGCCCTGTTGGTGACCTGGGCGCTCAGCGGAGCACCCGTCGTGCTCCTCGCCCTCGCCTGGGCGCTGCTCAGAAGGCGGATCCGTGGCGCCGCGGCCTGGGGTGTGCTCGCCACGATCGCCTACTCGACGACCTCGATGCTCGCCGGCGGTGGTTTCTGGACCCACTACCTGGTCGAGGCGGTTGTCCCGGTGTCCATCGCGGTCGGCCTGCTGATCGGTGCCGAACTCCGCCTGGTCCGTCCGGCCGGTGTCGTCATCGTGGCCGTTGCGGTCGTCGGGTGGGGCATCGGGCTGACCTTGCATTCCCGGCAGCCGGGCACGACGATCGGTGGCGCGATCGGACAGGCGGCGCAACCGGGTGACAGCATCATCAGCGCCTTCGGGGACGCCGAGACAGTGAGCTCGTCCGGCCTCTCCTCGCCGTACCCCTACCTGTGGACCCTCCCCGCGCAGACGCTGGATCCTCGGCTCACGGTTCTCGAGCGAACCCTGCACGGGCCGAACGCCCCGACGTGGTTCGTGTCCTGGGATCGGCCATCGTTTCCCCGACGGCGGCTCGAGCAGCTGGTCGCGACGGTTCACTCCCGCTACCGGGCGGTCGCCGAGATCTGCGGACGATCCATCTACCTCCGTGACGGCATCGACCGGCCGCTGCCGCGGCAGGGGAAACCGTGCGTGGAGCCATCCGTTCTCAGGATCTGGTCAGGTTAATGTCAGGGCCGACCGATCAGGCTCAGCCAATGACGACGACAACGCAAGCAGCAAGCCGCCGCCGAGAGATGTTGAACAAGGTCCCCGAGGTGACGATCTACTTCTGGGTGATCAAGATCCTCTGCACCACGGTCGGAGAGAGCTTCGCCGACTACATCAACGAAACCCTGGGCTTCGGCCTGACCAACACCACCCTGGTGTTCTCGGCCGCGCTGGTCGCCGTGCTCGTCGCCCAGTTCAGGCTGCGCCTGTACGTGCCCGGCGTCTACTGGCTCGCGGTCGTCCTGATCAGCGTGGTCGGAACCCTGCTGACCGACAACCTCACCGATGGTCACAACGTGCCGCTCTGGATCAGCACCACGGTCTTCGGCCTCCTCCTCGCCGCCGTGTTCGGCGTCTGGTACACCCGCGAGCGCACCCTGTCCATCCACTCGATCGTGACGACTCCGCGGGAGTCCTTCTACTGGCTCACGGTGCTGGTGACGTTCGCTCTCGGCACCGCCGTCGGCGACTGGACCCTGGAGCTCACCGGCTGGTCGCCCGGCACGTCGATCCTGCTGCCCGCTGGCCTGATCGTCGCGGTGTTCGCCGCCTGGAAGGTCGGGGCCGGTCCGGTGCTGACCTTCTGGCTCGCCTACATCCTCACCCGGCCTCTGGGTGCCAACATCGGCGACTACCTCGCCTCGAACCACGCCGACGGCGGGCTCGGGCTCGGCACCCTCGGAACGAGCGTGCTGTTCCTCGGCACGATCTTCGCTGTCGTGGTGTACCTCACCAAGACCCAGAAGGACCGGACAGAGCTCGTTGACGTGTCCGAGTTCGGAACAAGTGATTAGGTGGGAGCACTCGGCAGCCTGCCGGGTTTCGCTCCGACCGGAGGGTAGTGCTGGGATGCGGATACTGAAACGCTCGAAGTGGATGCTCTGGCCGGCAGGTGCGCTGGTGACCGCGATGGCCCTTGCGGGCTGCGGGTCCGGCAGCGGCGAGTCGACGCCGTCCGCCAACCTCGCCTCGGGGCCTGCACGTGCGAGCGTGAAGCCGATCACCAAGCTGATGGTGCTGGTCGTCGAGAACCACTCGCTCAGCGAGATGCGTGCCGACATGCCGTACCTCGCGGCGCTCAGCAACCGCTACGGCTACGCGAACCACTACAAGGCTCTTGCGCACCCGTCACTGCCGAACTATCTCGGCATTGCCAGCGGGAGCACCCACGGGATCCGTGACGACAGCGACCCGGTCAGCCACAAGCTCAAGTCGGCAACGGTGTTCGGGCAGGCCATCAAGGCCGGCAAGACAGCCAAGGTGTACGCCGACGGCATGCCGACCAACTGCGCGTTGCACAACGGCGGTACCGGGTACGCCGTACGCCACAACCCGTGGACGTACTTCGTCGGTGAGCGCACGCAGTGCAAGAAACACGACGTCCCGCTGGCTGCGCTCACGGGCGACATCGCTCACGGGCGGCTGCCGAACGCCGGGATGATCGTGCCCAACCTCTGCCACGATGCGCACGACTGCCCGCTGGCAAACGCCGATGCATTCATCAAGAAGTGGGTCACCAAGCTCGTCACCGGTCCCGATTGGAAGGCCGGGCGGCTCGCCATCGTGATCACCGCGGACGAGGACGACCGCACGCAGGGCAACACGATCCTGACCACCGTCGTGCGACCGCACCAGACGCCGCACGTGGTGACCGCACCCCTGAACCATCTGTCGCTGACGAGGCTGTACGACGATGTCCTGGGGGTCGGCTACCTGCTCGGAGCACGCACCGCGCACTCGATGACGAACGCGTTCCACGTGCCGGTGGCCAAGCGCTAGGACCTCAGCCCGGACGAACAAGCCGTCAGGTTCTGTCCATGTTCTCCGGGCTACGTTTCGGCCATGATCGCCCGACCGCTGAACGTGCAGCACGTCCAGCAGCAATGGTTCCTGCACGTCAACGAGTTCGCGCGAAACACGGTCTGGCTGCACACCCCGATGCGGTTGTACGCCGAGTACGGCATCGTCCTCTTCGCGGCGTTCCTACTCCTTTCGTGGTGGCTGGCGCGACGCGCCCAGAGCCCGCGACGGATCGCGGCGGCATTGTGGGCACCGGTGGCGACACTGGTCGCGGTGGGGCTGAACCAGCCGATCGTGCACAGCGTCGGGGAAGCCCGGCCGTTCATCGTCTTCCCGCATGCGCTGGTGCTCGTGGCCCGCAGCCAGGACGCCTCCTTTCCGAGCGACCACGGGGTGATGGCCGGAGCGGTTGCGGCCGGCGTACTCCTGGCCAACCGGAGGCTCGGCCTGGTCGTCGCGGTCGCGGCGGTGCTCATCGCCTTCGCGAGGGTCTACGTCGGCGTGCACTTCCCGCTCGATGTCGTCGCGGGACTGGTGCTCGGCGCAACGGTCACCATCCTCGGCCATCTCGTGCTGCGGGCACCGTTGGTCGCCGTCGTGACCAGGCTGAGCCGCACCCGGCTGCGGCCGCTGTTCCTGGCGGGTGCACATGTGGCTGCGTGACCTGGCTCGGCGGCTGCTGACGGGCGATGTCCTCACCTTCTTGATGGTCGGTGGCGCGGGGTACGTCGTGGACGTCGGTGCGTTCAACTACCTGAGGTCGATCGCACCGTTCCAGGCCCTCGACCCGACGATCGCTCGCACGGTCGCGGTCGCGGTGGCGATGTGCGTGACGTACTTCGGCAACCGGACCTTCACCTGGCGCGCGCACACCGATGGAAGCCGACGGCGGGAGGTGGGGCTGTTCGTGCTGTTCAACGTGATCGGGCTCGGCTTCTCGGTGGTCACGCTGGCGATCTCGCACGATCTGCTCGGCCTGACCAGCCGACTCGCGGACAACGTCTCCGCGAACGTGATCGGGCTGCTGCTCGGCACCGTCTTTCGCTACCTCACCTACAAGAGGTTCGTCTTCGGCGCGGACCCAGGCGTGGGATCCGGGACGGCTGTCGGAGATGTGCGTCCGCCGCGGGTGGCAACCTCCGCCTGATTTAGGTTAGCCTTACCTCTGCGCGCAGGGTGCGTGCGATCGCCCGTGGAGGTAGCCGTGAGCCTGTCAACGACCCTGCTCCTGGGTCTGATCGCGGGCGGCACCATCGTGCTGGGCCTGCCGGTCGGCCGGCTCCGCGGTGCCGCTCCGACGCTGCGCCAACTGCTCAACGCGATCGCCATCGGGGTGCTGCTGTTCCTTGTCTGGGACGTGCTCTCGGCCGCCTGGGAGCCCATCGACGGCGCGCTGGCCGCGACGCACGGGGGAGACCACCAGATCGGATCCGCGGTCGGCTACGGCTCGCTGATGTTCGCCGGCCTTGCTGTCGGACTGCTCTCGCTGGTCTGGTACGAGCGCTGGATGGGCAGCCAGGTCCGGAAGCCGGCCGACGTGGCCGGGCGGCAGGGTCCCGGCTCCGTCGTGATCGGAGATCCCGAACTGTCCAGGGGCATCAAGTCCTGGTCGGCCGCCCGCCGCCTGGCGCTGATGATCGCCGTCGGCATCGGGCTGCACAACTTCGCGGAGGGCCTCGCCATCGGCCAGTCCGCCGCGAGCGGTGAGATCGGGCTCGCCGTGATGCTGGTCATCGGCTTCGGGCTGCACAATGCCACCGAAGGATTCGGGATCGTCGCGCCACTTGCCGGAGACCTGGACGGTGACGGCGCAGCGCGTCGGCCGAGCTGGGGCTTCCTGCTTGCCCTCGGCGCGATCGGAGGAGGGCCGACCTTCCTCGGCACGATCATCGGCCACGGCTTCACCAGCGAGCCGGTCAGTGTGGTGTTCCTGTCACTGGCCGCAGGGTCGATCCTCTACGTGATCACCCAGCTCATCGGAGTTGCCTCACGTGCGAAGAAGGCCGACATCCTTGCCTACGGCATCCTGATCGGCCTGGTCGCCGGCTTCCTCACCGACGCGATCGTCACCGCTGCCGGCGCCTGATCCGAACGCGTTCAGGCAGCGTTCAGGCACTTCGCGCGAACCTCCTATGAGGAGGTGCGGAGGTGCACGTCAACGAAGCGTGGCGAAGATGTCGTCGACCAGAGGGTTGCCGACAGGCCGACCGCGTTCGCGGTACCACTCGGCGCCGAGAACCGGGCCGAGGACCGGACGAGGCAGCCGCAACAGCAGTGCGAGAGTGCGCACCGAGCCTCCTCCCGTCGCCTGGGACAGGTGCGCAGCAAGCGCCGCTCGTTTCGCCGGTAGCTGCCGGCGGACATCGACTCGATGCGTCAGCTCGGCCCGCGCGGTGTAGCTGCCGGAGAAGCGGTCCGCAGGAATCAGTAGCGAGACCCGGGGGAGTCGCGCCATCAGCCGGGCGACCCTCTGCAGCCTGTCCCTGTCGATTGTCGCTTCGAGTACGACGCGAGTGCCCGCGAGCTCGGCCGCCAGCAGGCCGACGCGGTGCACCTGGATGTGATCGGGATGGCCGTAGCCGCCCCGTTCGTCGTACACCGTCAGGACGTCGGCGTCCTCCTCACGCAGGATCGTCGCGAGCCGCGCTGCCGGTCCGGCCGGGTCGAGGAGCGCAAAAGGGGTCTCACCCTGGTCGGCAGCGTCCGGTGTGCCCGATCCCGAGTCGGGGTAGCCGAGGACGACGACCCGTGCGCAGCCGAGCGCTTGCGCAGCGAGATGCAGCTCTGCCAGTCGCCGCTCGGCAAGTCGTCCGTCCCCACCTTGCTGGTCGTCGGCCAGTCCGGCTTCGCCCGCCGTCGCCGTCACGAGCACGACGCGGTGACCTTCGGCAGTCGCGCGGGCAAGAGTTCCGCCGGTCAGCAACGACTCGTCGTCGGGATGCGCGTGGAAGGCGACAAGGGTGAACGGCACCACGACAGTCTCCCAGCCAGCGGTGGTCGAGCTGAAGCATCCCGATCGCAGGCGGCACGTTGTTCGTGTCCTGGTGTCGATCACGAGCGCGGTGGCGCTGCTCGTCTTCGTGCTTCCTCGGGTCGCCGGCACCACCCTTGCCGACGTACGCCATGCGCTGTCGGCACTCACCGGGCCTGACCTCATCGGCCTGACGCTCATCTGGGCGGCCGGCCTCGTCGCGCACTCCTTCGTCCTGACCGGTGCGCTTCCGGGCCTGAGCCGACGACGCGCGCTCACCCTGAATTTGACCGGGAGCGCGGTCTCCAACGTGCTGCCCTTCGGGGGCGCCGCCGGGATGGCGCTCAACTACGCGATGATCCGGTCGTGGCGGGTCAGCGTCGCCGGGTACGCCGCGTTCACCCTGCTGACCAACGTCTGGGTGGTCCTGCTCAAGCTGACCCTCCCGGCCGTCGCTCTCACCGCACTGCTGCTCAGTGGCACCCCGGTCAGCCACGCGATGCGGTGGACGGCCATCGGCGCGACCGTCGCACTGACGTTCGTGGTCAGCGCGTTCGTGCTCACTCTCGCCAGCCGGTCCAAGGCCGAGCGGGCGGCTGCGTACATGGTCCCCGGCGTCGTGCGGATCGGCGGGATCCTTCGGCGGTCGATCGACGCCGATGCCCTGCTGACCCAGGTCCTGGAGTGCCACGACCGGGTGGCGGCGGTCGCCGGAAAGCGCTGGCTGCAGCTCTCCGCGGGCATGATCGGCTACGCGATGTTGCAGGCCACATTGCTGTTCTGCTGTCTCTCCGCCGTCGGCGGCCGAATCACGGTCGTCCAGGTCCTGACGGCGTACGCCGTTGACCGGGTCCTCACGACGGTGTTCCTCACGCCTGGTGGCGCCGGGGTCACCGAGGCCGGCACGACGGCTGTGCTGGTCGCCCTTGGTGGCGCGCCCGGCGCGATGACTGCTGGCGTGCTGCTCTACCGGGCCTTCACCTTCGCCCTGGAGATCCCGGTCGGCGGTGTCTGGCTCGCCGGCTGGCTGCTCACGCATCGGCGCGTGGGGGAACCCACGCCGATGGGTCGAGGTCTCTGATGCGGATCCTCCATGTCACCGACGTCTACCGGCCGCAGGTCGGTGGCATCGAGATCTTCGTCGACGACCTGGCTCGGCAGCAGGCCGCAGCCGGACACGACGTCACCGTCCTGACCGCGACCCAGGATCGAGAGCCGGCCGTTGCCGGTTCACTCACGGTCGTGCGCGCCTCGCCGGCCCGGCCAGGTGCCTTTCGACTGCTGCCGGCCCGTCAGACGGTTGCTCTCGGGGAGTACGACGTCGTACACGGCCATCTGTCCGTGCTGTCGCCCTTCTCGACCGTCGTGGCGCGTGAGGCAGTCACCGCTGGCGTACCCACCCTGCTCACGGTGCACTCGATGTGGGGAGGACGGACGGCTGTCGTCCGCGCCGCCGGAGCGCTCGCCGGCTGGAACCAATGGCCTGCCGTCTGGACCGCAGTCAGTGAAGCCGCCGCGGTCGACATGCGCCGGGTCATCCGCACCCGGCCAGTGGTCGTCGTACCGAACGCTGTCGAGGTGGACTGGTGGCGAGAGACCGGCCGTGGGCCGATCACGGCTGCACGCAAGGACGTGACTCTGATCAGCGTGATGCGACTGGCCGGTCGCAAGCGTCCGCTCGCCCTGGCCCGGATGTTGCGCGACGTCCGGCGATCAGTGCCGCAGACGATCCCGCTGAAGGCCGTGATCGTCGGGGACGGGCCGCTCGAAGGACGGCTGCGTTCGACGATCGAGCGTTTCAAGATGACCGACTGGGTGAGCATGCCGGGCTGCCTCTCTCGGGCGGCGATTCGCGACCGCTACCGGACTGCCGACCTCTATCTGGCACCCGCCCACCGGGAGTCGTTCGGCATCGCGGCTCTCGAGGCTCGAGCTGCCGGACTGCCCGTGCTCGCGATGCGCAGCGGAGGAGTCGGAGAGTTCATCCAGGACGGTGTCGAAGGACTGCTCTGCGACGACGACCGCGGGATGGCTCGGGCGGTCGCCCACCTGGTCACCCAACGAGGCGCGCTGGCCGGGATGGCTGCGCGCAACACCGCGTTCGTGCCGAACCTCGGCTGGGACGTGGTGCTCGACAGGTTCAGTCGCGCCTACGCATTGGCGGCGGACGGCCAGCTCGCCAACCGCTCCCGGCGTACGTCGTTGGCGGTGCCTGCAGCGGTTTTCGACAACGGGTGACCAGACTGGGCACATGTCCACTCCTACGGATGTCGCGACCGCGAACGTGCTACGCACCCTTCGGGTGGACGACGCGCGTGCGGCACTCGGCGGAGTCCTCGACCTCGCACCGGATCTGGTGGGCCTGCAGGAGTGGAGCCTGCGCCGGCATCGACTTCTACGGGAGACCGGCAGTGTGGAGATCGTGCCCAGGATCGGGATTCGGCTCGGTCGCGTCCGGGAAGGGAGCTACGTCTGGAGCACTCCAGTCGTCGGTGGTTGCCCGGTCGGCGCACGCGCCGATCGTTTCGAGCTGCTCACCAGCGCGACGCGAATGCTCGACTGGATCGGGCGAGGCGAGCGGGAGGACCGTCCATTGAAGCTGGAGCCACCCCGCTTCGCCACCCTTGCGGTCTATCGAGACCGGCAGGCCGCGCAGACGGTCAGCCTGCTGAACTATCACCTCACGCCTGGGGTACAGGTGGACGGGAAGTACCGCGAGGACCGTCCGCTACTCGTGGCCCGACATCAGCGCGAGGTACGCAACGTCGAACGTCTGGTCCGGGAGCAGCAGGCCCGCGGACACGTGGTCTACGCCGTCGGCGACTCGAACTTCGACGGGCTGCGACTCGCGGGACTGACCTCGGGCTGGTCGGGACGGGAGGACGAGCCAGGCACGCTCGGAGCGCGGCGCAAGGTTGACGACGTACATGCGTCGGGACCGGCCGCCTCGGTGACCTTGCTCAGCAATGGCTCCGACCACAAGGCCGTGATCATGCGCCGGGACCAGGACTGACCAGGCGTTCCTCATGCCTGGGCCAGGAATGAGAGCACCAGCCGGGCAGCGGTTTCAGGCTGCTCGAGGTGGAGGAAGTGTCCGGCGGCCGCGACCACGTGGACCTCGCTGCCCGAAGGCAGGACCCGGCGCGCCGCCTCTGCGAATTCCTTGTGCAGGCAGCCGTCGTCGGCACCGTGCAGGTAGAGCGTCGGCACCAGCGGCGTACCTTGCCAGTGCTTCAGGGACTCCCGGTAGGAAGCGGGCAGGGTGCGTCGTCGCACGGTGTCGCGGTAGTAGCCCAGAGCCGCGGACCTGCTTTCCGGCGAGGAGAGCGACTCGAGCACGAGAGCGACATCCTTGCGCCCGTCGTACCCGGGAGACCAGCGCTTCCACAACAACGGCACCATCCGGCCCTGCAGACGCTCGGGCAGCGCAGGGATCTGGTTGAGCCCGATGTACCAGCTCTTCGGCAGCTGCCTGCCGAGCTGCCCGAGCCAGTGCACGGTTCGCCCGCCGGTCTGTGCGAAGGCCTCGAGCGGGGGCACGGCCATCGAGACGATCCGCCGGAACGGGGAGTCGGGATGGGCCCCGACCCCGTTGGCAGTGATGGCTCCCCAGTCGTGACCGGCGAGGATCGCGCGGTCGTCACCACCCAACGCCTTGTGCAGGTCGAGAGCATCGGCCATCAAGGCAGCTGGGTGGAAGATCCGGTCCGTCGGGATGGAGGTCGGCGCGTAACCGCGCGTGAACGGAGCGACGACGCGGTAGCCTCGCTCTGCGAGAGCCGGCCCCAGATGACGCCACGTCCACGCCGTGTCGGGATAGCCGTGCAGGCACAGGACAAGAGGTCCGTCGGGCGGTCCCCAGACCAGTGCACCCACCGACAGGTGAGGGAGCTCGACGGTGATCTCGGTTGGGATCTCGGTTGGCTCGGACATGGGCCGGCTACGCCTTGCCGAGGATGACGTTCGCGCAGAGGTACGGGTCGTCGTTGAAGGGCAGATGCCCGCAGCCGGGCAGGTCGACGTGGCGGGCGAAGGGGAGCACCTGGCGGGCACGCCGGCTCTGGGTGCGATGCGTGAGGAGTACGTCGCGGGTGCCCCATCCGATCGTCACAGGGATGTCGAGAAGCGTGCTCGGGTCGCCCTCGACGACATAGCCGGTGAAGCCGTCGCGTGCCTCGCGGAACATCGTCGATCCGACGAGACCGTGGGTGTCGGCAACGGCGTTCGCCGGGGTGACCCACGTCGGCCGGCCGTAGAACGCGCTGAGCAGAACCCCGCGGGCGACCTTGCTGTTGACGAGCTTGTCGAGCACCGGACCGGCGTACGTGCCTGACAGGCGCATCGCGGTCACCAGGCTCTGACACCAGACGCGGCCCGGCGTACTCCAGAAGCCGACGGGTGAGAATGCCGTTACCTGGCTGGCGTTGCCGGACCGCCCGAGCTCGATGGCGATGCCACCACCCATCGAGTTGCCGACCACGTGGGGCCTCTCGACCCCGAGCTCCTCGAAGAACGACACGAGTCGTCGTGCGTAGCCCGGCGGGGATGCGTCAACGGCCGCATCGGCAGGCGACGCGCCGAAACCGGGAAGGTCGAGCGCGATCACGTCGTGGGTTGCGGCGAGCAGGTCGATGACGGGTTCGAAGACCTGCCACCGGCTGCCGATCCCGTGCACGAGTACGACGGGAGGGCCACTGCCTCGACGGTCATAGGAGATTCCGGACGCCTTCATGCCCGACATCATTGCGCCCTCGGCAGCACCGGGGAGCCGTCCGGTCAGACTTGATGACCCGAAAGGGCCATCTCGGGCGATTCGCGGTGATCCCGGCTCCGGATGGGCGTCTGATGGACATACGGACTGAGGAGAATCCATGATCTGCACCGACGCCGCCCTGATGGAGCGGCCGAGCACCACCGAGTCGACCGAACACACCTGCGGCTGTGGTCAGGTCCTCGACGTCTGGACCCACGAACACTGCCCGCGCTGCGGCTGCCAGGTCTGACGGCCGCGGGCCGGCCTGGGGGGACGGTCCGCGGCTGCAGTCGCGAGTGCACAATCGCCGGCTCCGTTTGAGGCGTCGGGAGAAGAATCCGCGCATCGTCCCGATAAAGTGTGGCCGCAGTGGGGGCCAGTCGAGTGAGGGTGCGGAAGAGGTTGACGGTGAGCGAAGAGGGCACAGTGGCGACGCCCTCCGCGATCTGGACGCTGCCCAATCTGGTCTCGATGTTGCGACTGGCCGGCATCCCGCTGTTCCTGTGGCTGGTGCTGGGCCCCGAGGCCGACGTCATCGCCCTTGTCGTACTGATGCTGTCGGGGGTCACCGACTGGCTTGACGGCTATCTGGCCCGCCGTCTCAACCAGATGTCCAAGCTGGGCGAGATCCTCGACCCGGTCGCAGATCGGCTCTACATCCTTGCTGTGGTGATCGGACTCGCGTTCCGCGACATCATCCCGTGGTGGGTCGCGATCGTGCTGCCCGCCCGCGACGCCTTCCTGTGGTGTCTCGTGCCGTTCCTGCGCACCCGCGGCTACAGCGCGCTGCCGGTGCACTTCCTCGGCAAGGCGGCCACCGCCAACCTCCTCTACGCGTTCCCGCTGCTGTTCGTGGGCGACGGCACCGGCTCGTTCGCGACCCTGGCCAAGGTCTTCGGGTGGGCCTTCGCGATCTGGGGGATGGGCCTCTACTGGTGGGCGGGACTGCTCTACGCGTGGCAGGTGCGCAAGCTGCTGGCCGACCGCGACCGACGGGCTCCGACCCTCGATGGCGGATAAGCAGCTCCCGCCGCAGGTCACCATGGGCCTGCTCCCGTACCTCACCACCCACACGCTGGATGAGGACTACGAGCACGTCGCCGCCAAGCGTCGTACGACGGGTCAGGATCCGGCTCCCCGCAAACCCATCGGCCTCGTCGGCGCCGTGATCATCGCCGCGTTCGCACTGCTGGTGATCACGGCCGCCGTCCAGACCTCACGCAACGCTGGCACCGACGAGAAGGAGCGCAACGACCTCGTCAGTCAGATCAACAATCGCAAGGCCAGTGTCGCGAGCGATCAGCGACGAGTCGCGAACCTGACCCTGGAGACCAACCGACTGGAGGCGGCTCTGCTCAACAACGACAAGAGCTCCAGTGGCCTGCTCAGTCAGATCAAGCTGCTCTCGATCCGGGCAGGAGCCTCGAAGGTGCGTGGTCCAGGAGTCCGGGTCACGGTCGACGATGCGGCTGACGCGGACCAGAACCCGCGCGACCGAGTGCTCGACAGCGACCTGCAGAAGCTCGCCAACGGCCTGTGGCAGGCGGGTGCCGAGGCGATGTCGATCAACGGCGAGCGGCTCACGAACCTGTCGGCGATCAGGCACGCGGGTGACGCGATCACGGTCAACTTCACCTCCCTCCGCCGGCCCTACACAGTGATGGCGATCGGCGATCCCAACACGCTCGCGGCGCGATTCTCCAACACCTCGAGTGGTCAGGCGTGGTTGGATCTGCAGCAGAAGATCCATCTGGAGTTCAACATGGTCACGGACAAGTCGATGACGTTGCCGGCATCGGGCGCCGTGACCCTGCGGTACGCCGCCAAGGCCGCGGGAGGCACTCAGTGATCGCGTTTCTCGGGCTCGTCGTCGGAGTCGTGCTGGGCCTGATCTTCAAGCCCGACGTACCCCTCTCGATGGAGCCCTACCTCCCCATCGCGGTCGTCGCCGCGCTCGATGCCGTCTTCGGTGCGCTCCGGGCCTTCCTCGACGGGATCTTCGACGACAAGGTCTTCGTCGTCTCGTTCATCAGCAACGTCCTGATCGCCGCGATGATCGTGTTCATGGGTGACAAGCTCGGCGTCGGTGCGCAGCTGTCGACGGGCGTCGTGGTCGTGCTCGGGATCCGGATCTTCTCCAACGTGGCCGCGATCCGCCGTCACATCTTCCACGCATGAGCGAGCGCGACAGCGAGTACCCCGAGTCGGCTGAGCCTCCGGAGGCGACCGGCCGGGACAGACTGCGTGCGTCCGTCTTCAAGCCCTCGCGTGGGCAGACCGTGGTTGCGATCCTCCTTGCCGTGCTGGGTTTCGCGATGGTTCTGCAGGCTCGCGAGACCGGTTCCGATGACACCTACGCCGGCCTCCGTCAGGACGAGCTGATCCAGGCCCTGAACGGACTGTCGGCCGCATCGCGGCGCGCCGAGAACGACATCAACAGCCTCGAGCGGACCAGGAGCTCGCTGCAGAACAACTCCGAGAAGCGTACGGCGGCCCTGGCGCAGGCCCAGAAGGAAGTCACCACGCTCGGCATCCTCGCCGGCACGATCCCGACCACTGGCCCGGGCATCCGGATCACGATCACCGACCCCGGGCACATGCTGACGATCAACAGCCTGCTCGACGGCATCGAGGAGCTCCGCGACGCCGGCGCCGAGGCGATGGAGATCAACGACTCGGTCCGGGTGATCGCCCAGACGTCGTTCGAGGACGGCTCGGGCGGCGGCATCATCGTCGACGGCAAGCTGCTCAACTCGCCGTACAGCATCGACGCGATCGGCGATCCCGAGACGTTGGACAAGGCGCTGGACTTCACCGGGGGGTTCAACGACGAGATCCAGTCGCTCGGCGGCGGGGTCAAGGTCTCCGACAAGCGCCTCGACAAGGTCGGCATCACCGTGGTCCGGACGCCGGTCGCTCCGCAGTACGCCCACACCGTCCAGTAATCTGCTCGGAAGCTCGGCTGGGTAGGTTGACCAGCACAGCCGAACCCCGTGCCCAGCAGCCCCAGGAGAGCCGTGTTTCCCGAAGACCTGAAGTACACCGCCGAACACGAGTGGGTCCGCGATCCCGGAGAGCACGCCGGTTCGGTGCGGATCGGCATCACCGACTATGCGCAGGACGCCCTCGGCGACATCGTCTACGTGCAGCTTCCCGACGTCGGCGAGACGGTCGCGGCCGGTGCCGCAGTGGGCGAGCTCGAGTCGACCAAGTCGGTCAGCGACGTCTACGCCCCGATCGCCGGTGAGATCGTTGCCCGCAACGACTCCCTCGACGCCACTCCTGAGCTGGTCAACTCCGACCCGTACGGCGCCGGCTGGCTGCTCGAGATCGTGCCGGCCGAGGGTGCTGCCACGCCGGACATGATGGACGCCGCCGCCTACGAGGCGACCGTCTCGTCCTGACACCCGGGTGCCGTCCGCAGCTGAGAATCGCCTTGTGTCCGGTGCGAAACGGTTTGTCTGCCTGAGCTTCGCTGGTAGGTTGGCGGGACAACCGTGAACCTCCAGTGACGCTTGAAGGTTGCTGTGGGAGCGGGGTCCACACAGGGTGACCTGGGAGGTCGACGAACATGCCGTACTGCTCGCAATGCGGGAGCGAGAATGCCGATGACGCGCGGTTCTGTTCGAACTGCGGTCGGCCGCTGGGCGACGCCTCCGCCGAGCTGAAGCCCGAAGAGACCACGGCAACGATCACCTTCGGTGCGCCTGCCAAGGCCGCCGACGGCGAGGAACGTGCCGCCCTCAACGATGCGGACGCGGCAGCCGTTGACGCCCTTCCGTCAGGCAGCGCCCTGCTCGTCGTACAACGCGGTCCCGGGGCCGGCAGCAGGTTCCTGCTCGACACCGATGTGGTGACCGCGGGGCGCCATCCGGAGAGCGACATCTTCCTCGACGACATCACGGTCTCGCGCCGGCACGTCGAGCTGCGGCGCAGTGCGGACGGCTACACGGTCCACGACGTCGGCAGCCTCAACGGCACCTACGTCAACCGCGACCGCATCGACGAGGTCGCGCTCGCCAACGGCGACGAAGTCCGGATCGGCAAGTTCCGGCTGATGTACTTCGCAAGCGACGCTACGGCGCGATGACGTGCGCCAGTCAGCGGCGTCCCGCGCACGCCTGACGATCGGGCAGGCACTCGCCGACCTCAAGGCGGAGTTTCCCGACGAGGACATCAAGGAGTCGAAGATCCGCTTCCTCGAAGCGGAGGGACTCGTCGAGCCGGAGCGGACGCCGTCGGGCTACCGCAAGTACTCCGTGGACGACATGGAGCGGCTGCGCTACATCATCAGGATGCAGCGCGAGCACTACTTGCCACTGAAGGTCATTCGCGAGCACCTCGACGCGATCGACCGCGGCCTCGAGCCACCGGTGAGCAACAGCCAGCCGACCGTGCCCCGCGTTGCCTTCGGCGCCGACGGCACACCTGGCGCGGAGATGTTCCGCTCCGAGCGCACCGATCTGCGGATCTCCCGACGCGAGCTGATCAAGACCGCGGGGATCAGCGAGGAGATCCTCGACCAGCTCGAGACCTACGGGCTGATCAAGCTTCGGGCCGGCGCGAGGCACTACGACGGCGACGCCCTGGTCATCGCCCAGGCCGCAGGCGGCCTCGCTGCCTTCGGTCTCGAGCCGCGGCATCTGCGTGCGTTCAAGACGGCTGCCGACCGGGAGGTCGGGCTGATCGAACAGATCGCGACCCCGATCCGACGCAGTCGTGAGGACGGTGCCGAAGGCCGCGCCGCCCAGGCGATCGAGGAGATGGCTGCGCTCTCGGTGCGGCTGCATGCGGCCCTGGTCAAGTCCGGGCTGCGCTCGCTGCGTTGATCCGCACGGACGGCGCACCTGCCTGGAGCAGGGCCGGAGTAGGGCCGAGTAGGGTTTGTGATGTGCCAGAGGTAGAGGTAGTCGGGGTGAGGGTCGAGATGCCCTCCAACCAGCCCATCGTGCTGCTGCGCGAGTCGATGGGGGAGCGCTATCTCCCCATCTGGATCGGTGCGGTCGAGGCCACCGCCATTGCGTTCGCGCAGCAGGGCGTGGTGCCGCCGCGTCCACTGACCCATGACCTGCTCAAGGATGTGCTCGAGGCGACCGGGAACGAGATCTCCGAGATCCGGATCACCGAGGTCAAGGACGGCGTCTTCTATGCGACGCTCGCGCTGGCGTCCGGAGTCGAGATCAGTGCCCGTCCGTCCGACTCGATCGCCCTCGCCCTCCGGATGGGCGCCAAGATCGTCTGCAGTGAGCAGCTTCTTGCCGAGAACGGCATCGCCGTACCCGATGAGCAGGAGGACGAGGTGGAGAAGTTCCGCGAGTTCCTCGACCAGGTCTCTCCCGAGGATTTCGAAGGAGAATGACCGCCGCCCCCGCCTCACCCTCAAGTTCTACTTGAAGGTTTGCGCGACACGCCGCAGTGGTCTTTGACCGACCCTCAACCTGAGGTTTACCTTCTCCATGTCTTCGTTGTAACTCCACGGATGCGATTTGTGCCTCGCAGAGGTCGCACCCGTCCTTTCCCCGGGTTACATTCATGAAGAGAGACTTCGGAGGTCGTGATGGGCACGAACGGCAGTGACATCGGCAGCAGTGGCGGTGTCGTTTCAAGTACGGCCGAGCACGACGAGCAGGCACGTGAGGCGGCGAGGGCAGCCAACGAGCAGGGCCTGCTCTTCGATGACGACGTCTCGACGCTTCCCAACGACGCTGGTTACCGCGGACCGACGGCGTGCAGCGCCGCTGGGATCACCTACCGACAGCTCGACTACTGGGCACGCACCGGCCTCGTCGAGCCGACCGTTCGTGGCGCGACCGGCTCCGGCACCCAGCGCCTCTACAGCTTCCGCGACATCTTGATCCTCAAGGTGATCAAGCGACTCCTCGACGCCGGCATCTCGCTGCAGCAGATCCGGACGGCGGTCGCCCACCTGCGTGCCCGCGGCACCGACGACCTGACCCGGGTGACGCTGATGAGCGACGGCGCCAGCGTCTACGAGTGCACCAGCAACGACGAGGTCATCGACCTGCTCCAAGGTGGCCAGGGCGTCTTCGGCATCGCGATCGGTGGGGTCTGGCGCGAGATCGAGGGCTCGCTTGCCGAGCTGCCGTCCGAACGCACCGCAGAGGACATCGACACCCACGCGCAGGACGAGCTCGCGGCCCGTCGCAAGGCGCGCCAGGCAGGCTGATTTCGGCCATCGGCCCCGGCTCCGCTTCAGGCGGTGACCGGGGCTGGTATTTTTAGGTTGCTGACACACCGCGCGGGAGAGTCTCCGGCGACGTACGTCGATGCGGAGCGCCGAAGGGGCAACCCCTCCCCGGAACCTCTCAGGCGCAAGGACCGCGCGGGACAGGCAACTCTGGAGAGCCAGGCTCGCGATGGCTCAACAGAGGGGGAGGCGACCCGCTGCCGGGACCCCGGCAGTTGCCTGAGCATTTGGGAGCCTCATGTCAGACCGCGTCACGCTCGACTCGCTTTCCCTGGCCAACCTGGGTGGGGCTCGTGCCTTCACCGACCGCCACATCGGGCCCGACGACAACCAGGTCGCCTCGATGCTCAAGGCCGTTGGCTTCGACTCGCTCGACGCGTTGATGGAGGCCGCCGTCCCCGGACGGATCAAGGTCGCCGACGCGCTCGACCTCCCGCCCGCGGCCTCCGAGACCCTCGCCGCACGCGAGCTGCGCGCCCTTGCGGCGATGAACAACCCGCTCGCTCCGATGATCGGGCTGGGCTACCACGGCACGATCACGCCGGCCGTGATCCGTCGCAACGTGCTCGAGGACCCGTCCTGGTACACCGCCTACACGCCCTACCAGCCGGAGATCAGCCAGGGCCGGCTCGAGGCGCTGCTCAACTTCCAGACGATGGTCGCGGATCTCACCGGGCTGCCGACTGCGAACGCCTCCCTGCTCGATGAGGGCACGGCCGCTGCGGAGGCGATGACGCTGGTACGCCGGGCCAACGCCAAGGCTTCAGGCCCGTTCGTGGTCGACTCCGACGCGCTCCCGCAGACGATTGACGTGGTCCGCACCCGGGCGGCCGCGATGGGGATCCCGGTGGTGGTCGCCGACCTGACGGCGGGACTGCCCGATGGCGAGCTCTCCGGCGTCCTGGTGCAGTACCCCGGTGCGTCCGGGCGGATCTTCGACCCGCGTGCGGTCATCGACGAGGCACATGCGCGCGGAGCGCTCGCGGTGATCGCGGCCGACCTGCTTGCGCTCACCCTGCTCGAGGCCCCCGGCACGCTCGGTGCCGACGTTGCGGTGGGCTCATCACAGCGGTTCGGCGTACCTCTCTTCTACGGTGGCCCGCACGCCGGCTTCATGTCCGTTCGCGCCGGCCTCGAACGGCACCTACCCGGTCGGCTCGTCGGGGTCTCCGTGGACTCGGCGGGACGACCGGCGTACCGGCTCTCGCTGCAGACTCGCGAGCAGCACATTCGCCGCGACAAGGCGACGTCGAACATCTGCACGGCCCAGGTGCTGCTCGCCGTGGTCGCTGCGATGTACACGGTCTACCACGGCCCTGACGGCCTTCGTTCGATCGCCCGGTCCGCGCACCTGCATGCCCTGGCGATCGCCGAAGCCCTGCGCAGCAAGGGGATCGAGGTCGTGCACGACGACTTCTTCGACACCGTGCTCGTCTCCGTGCCCGGACAGGCGGCGGC